>DASYBJ010000739.1:0-3903 GCA_036500845.1 Acidobacteriaceae bacterium | reverse complement strand
AGGTCCATCGTGCGAGCTTGTCCACCTGGCCAGTTCGCGAGGTCCTGAGCTGTTCCGATGTACTTCGCCGGTATGGACGTTTGCCAACCGTTGCCCGCCGCGTCCTCGCGAAGAAACGAGGCGGAAACCGTTGAGCGGTCCTCGTAATCCCGGTGGCATTCATCGCAGCGAATCGAGTAGGTGATCATCCTGGTCGGGATTCTACTCCACCGCGCTCTGGTATTTAACCATTGAGGGTCAGCGCTCAGAACTCCTCGGAGGGATAGCGGCGGCAAGCGTTTTGAGCAAGTTCGCTTTCGACATCCATCCGGCCGGTCGAAGCTTCCAAAAACCAGACTTCGCAGGAGTACGATGCGCACTTCGTACGCTCATCTTTCCGCGAACCATTTCAGAAACTCCTCGGCTATGTCAGGGCGAAGCTCTAAAGCTGCCTCGGCCACGTCAGAGAAGCCTTTGCCAACGGCCAGGGCCGACATTGCGGCTGCGAGGAAGTCCGCGCCCCATTCATGAACGGCAGCAGCACCTACAAGTTTGGGAAGTTTCTTAAGTGCCTCAAAGTAATCTGGCGCCAAATCGTCTGGCACGGAGAGATTGTGCCGCCGTCGACAAATCTCTACCCAGGCAGGAAATTGAAAATAGGAACAAGACGCCATTGCCGGGGCAGTAGAAAGAACTCGAACCACGTGTGGGACGGCCGCGAACGAAGCAGTATAAACATCTCCCTGATGAGCAAGAGCACTCCAGATCGAAAACCATGGCTCCGCATTTCCATCAGCAGTCGGAAGCGTGTCCAACTGCCGCAACAATCGAGGAATGTCTGATGCGGGGCCGTAGGCATGGTGGAGATTAGCCCACTCAGGACTTTCAAGACTGAGCATTGTCGGCGCCTTTGTGGTCTGACGATTTGGCCACTTGCCGCATGGTAGCCGGGTGCGGCGTCGCCGATCAACCTGACGTAACGGGGGTTCCCGGAAACTTGGCATCGCCCATCCGGCGCGGTTGACGAAGTTTCCGTAAAGGAGACTTTCCGGGAAGTTAATCGAAGAGCGCTTTTGGACGGTGGGCACATTAGAATATGGCGCAAGCCATGCTCTTATTCCGTGTAGCCGGAGTGCTTATCTTGCTGTCAGCGGCTAGTGCCGTTGGACAGACTGGTAGGATCGGGTCCTGCCTGTCCTATGAACCCGCGGTCGTAAGACTCGGAGGCATCCTCAAGCATGAAACCGTACCGGGGCCGCCCAATTACGAGGACGTTCGCAAAGGCGACAGACCTGAAACCTACTGGTTCGTGGAACTGTCCCGCCCCATCTGCGTAGGCGAAGACAAGGCAGAACCAGACGTCAATCCAGCGAAAAACAAGATTACTAGGGTTCAACTCGTTCTCGACCCTGAGGCCTACACTGCCTACGCGGGTTTGATGGGAAGGAGAGTTATGGCTACCGGAACCCTATTCGCAGCGATTACCGGACATCATCACACACCCGTTTAACTGACAGTGCGGACGATCTTCGTATCGAATCGCTAGACACTTGCCTGCAGTCAGAGGTGCCGGTACTCGCCCGTCTGCCGCATCCATCCGAAGAGGATGTTACCGATAACCAGACTTCACAGGCATTTGGACTGGCCACGTTAAAATGCCTTGGGGCCGCCGGGGCTGGGCCCTCCCGTACACAGACCGGATGGTGTCGCACGAGTCGGGCAAGCGTTTGATTCCGGTGTAGCAATCCGGCAACGGGTATCAGCCCCAACTTACCGAGAACGAGACTTCCCGATACCAATCGGGTCAACGAGCGCATTGGCGATTACGCGCTCATTGATGCGAGCCCATGTGATCATCTAACTGCTCTTCGCGGAGTTGTCCAAGCCAGTTCGGTGAACACCGGCCTCTCATCATGTTTTGTCTTCGCATTAGTCTGAGTGGTCTAAAAAGAGCTTCCAACTCAGACTCTGTCCTCATCGTTCATCTGAGAAGCGATCCAAAGACGACTTCAACGAACTCTTTCAACGGGGCATCGCTCTTTTCAGCACGCATGCGCACCAATGCACCTTCCCAACTGTTCACCAGAAATCTAGCCAGCAGCGATGCGGATTGTCGATTGGCGACTGCGCCTGACTTCTGCGCCTCGGCAAGGCAGGATTCAAAGAGTCCGCTCCACGTCTTGAAATGCACGGCAAGTTGACCGCGAATTGCATCGCTATGATCAGCAATCTCAAGACTAAAGTTGCCCAACATGCAGCCTTTTGCGTATCCACTTGAACGGTAGCTACGCGTCATTGCCTCGAAGAAGTTTCTCAATCTGTCAAGCGGCGGTAGTCGATGGTCACCGAGAAGCTCATGGAGAGTGACAAAGCCGCTTTCGAAATAGAAGTCGATTGCTTCCTTTCCAAAGGCCTCCTTGCTCTCGAAGTGATTGTAGAAGGAGCCCTTAGGTACTTGAGCCGCGTCAACGATGTCCTTGACCCCAGTCGCGGTATACCCCGTCTTGTGAAACATCCGCATGCCGATGCGGACGAGGTTGTTGCGCGTGTCTGGGTTTGGCTTCGGCCCGCGTCGGGCGACGTTTGGCAGCGGCTTCGTTTTCTTATTTTCAGATTTCATAAGATGACCTGTAATGACGCATCGACCTCCCGCTTGAGACAGCGCTCTGTTTGGCGTGGCGCAACTCAATGTCGCTGATGGAATTCCAGACGACTGGTCATAGTAAATGATGATGGGACTGAGGGAAACGTTTCAAGAGTGCGACTTACTAGAATGTTGCGTCCTAACGACAGGACTTCGTTAGGAGTTCTTGCGTCTCAGAATCTTTGCGCAATTAATTGCACATCTTTTACACTGACCGGTCGTCTTATATTTGTATCACCAAACGCACCTACCGGCTGCGAAGCCCACGATCAATCTCAGAACTAAGGAGAACATGCCCATGACAACCCCAAACAACTCGAACGCGCTTGGTTTCAGTGTTTTTACCTCGCCAGGCAAGCCTATGTTGGGCGAACGCCCAAAGCCTTTCGGCGAACCTCTCGGTTTCGATCCGATGACATCGACCTTGATTTTCGGTGAGCACGACGCGGTGCTCGTGGATGCACAGACCACGGTGGCTGAAGCTGAGGCTCTCGCGGACTGGATTGCGCTCCACAACCGCAACCTCGAAACCATTTATATAACGCACGGGCATTTCGATCACTTCTATGGTCTCAGCGTCCTCCTAAACCGCTTCCCGAACGCTCGAGCTATCGCAACGCCCAAGACAGTTGAGGGTATGCACGCCTCTTTGACTCCCCCGCTGAGCCATATCTTCCATCGCAGCTTCCCGGGACAATTGGCGACGAAACTGGTCGCGGCCGAACCCTACGAGCAGGAGACCTTCACCCTTGAAGGGCACGAACTGCGCATCATCGAGCAGGGACGCACCGACGGGCCCGATACGACGTCTCTGTATATTCCATCCATCGGCCTGGTCGTCAGCGGTGATGTGGTTTACAACCAGTGCCACATGTACGTCGGCGATACCACCCCCGAGAGCCGGCAGAATTGGATCGCGGCGCTGGACCGGCTGGCAGCGCTAGACCCCAAGATCGTTGTCGCGGGTCATAAAAAGCCCGGTGCGCCCGACCTACCTTCGGCGATCCAGGAAACCAAGCGTTACCTTCAGGATTTCGGGCGGCTGCAACAGGCCGCCAAATCTGATCGTGAGCTGTTCGACGAGATGAAGAAGCTATACCCAGACTGGGTAGCGAACCAATCATGGTTGATGTTCGGATTTCCGATCCCCAGTTCAAATTAAAAGTGGTAGCTCGCATCGGAACTGAGATTACGCAACTACACAGTCACAGGCACTAGTCGATGAGTGCCTGTGACATTCAAGGTAGGAGGTTACGTTGACTCTACTTGCGAAGACATTT
>DASYBJ010000738.1:0-4557 GCA_036500845.1 Acidobacteriaceae bacterium | reverse complement strand
CCTCCCGAACATGACAATACGGAAGCTCGCCAGTTACCGCGAGGCTTTCAAAAAAGGTGGCTCCATGGCTGATCTATACCGGGATGATTACATCCATGGCGTAGTTACAGATCTTGGACGATTCGGAATTTCGCGCCCGATGGGGATTCAAGCTCCCGAAACTGAGCCCTTCTGGGAGACATTAGAGCGGAGCTTGGAGAACATGTTGGCGTATCGAGATGAACTCTTGGACTTTTTTGAGTTGCACGTCTCTAGAAAATCCAACGACGATCCTATAATAGTTGCGAATACCCTCGAAAGGCTCCTCCCTTTGAGGTTTCTCAAAGAAGGCGTTTATTCACCGTCGGATTCTAGTTCAGAAAACTACTCGCTCTTTTTGCACGAGCTATTCGTCTATACCGTCGCGCTGTTGATAAGAGCGCGGTATTTTGATGGGTGCGACCAGGTATTAAGGCACTGGTTTTATGTTTCGGGTCTTGAGCAGCGAATGGGAACCTCGCACTTCGATTTCAAAATATTCCACGCACGATCCGACGTTTTAGCGCAAAAAAAATGGCGAATTGAAGCAAAACCGTGTCAGTCCAATCGCGGACTTGTTCCAAAAGCGTGCCACAATTTCCAGGTTGCCATTCCCCAGCTTCATCGAAGCGGACATTGTGTTGTTCCTTCGAAGTTTGCTACATAGCGAAGGGGGCCAGCCCTGGTTTCCACACTCACTGGTCTATGCCGGATGGGCGATCCGCATACCAATATTTCAGAAAGCTGCTGAACAGTAAGCGTCACGCCAAGCGCCTTGCAGTAATCTATTGACTGGAAGGAGCTGTAAACGTCGTAGGTTTGAGTTACGACATTTACAAAGTTTACGCTGCTCTGGGTGCAGTGTTTCTGATGGCTGCTGCCCAAGCTTTTGGAACGATGTCTTTAATCTGACGATTGGTCATCGTGGGCAGACGGCTCAGCACATCGCGCAAGTAAGTGTAGGGCTCGATATCATGACGCCGACAGCTTTGGATGATCGAGTAAATGATCGCGCTGCGTTGGCCGGCATCAGCGTCACCGAAAAACAACCAGTTCTTCTTTCCGAGAGCTGTAGGTCGGATCGCATTCTCGACCAGGTTATTGTCGATCTCGATTTCGGGTTCTTTGAGGTAAACCTCCAGCGATTGCCATTGGCCCAAGGTGTAACTGACGGCTTTGCCCATCGTGCTCCTGGGCAGGAAGCGCCGGGTGATGTACCACCGTTGGAGGACTCGCTGGATTCGTCTGCAAATGGGCGCACTCTGACTGGTGCGATAAGCATCGCGCAACACTGGACCGGCCCGTTGACGCCGTAAGGTCCTTTCAATGTCGTAGAGGTGACCGATCTGGATCAAGACCCAACCGGCTTCTTTGGGTGCATGATCGAGGGCCTCGTAAAAGCCACGCCGAGCATGAGCCCAGCATCCGGCTAACAGTACTGGCCAACCCTCGATCGCACGATGCTTGGCGAAGCGATCGTAGGCGCTATAGCCATCGCATTGGATCGTACCGCTAAAGTTGCTCGGGATCAGTTTATCCAGACACTTGGCCTCTCGGGTCGTGTACCACTCGAAGAGCACATCGTCACCCGGTCGATGCACCACCCACAGATAACCCTGGCCTGTCTTTCCATTGCCGGGATCGAGATATTTGATCGGCGTTTCATCCACCTGGATGTAAGAGCTCTTCATCATCTGCTCTTTGATCTGTCTGTAGATCGGCTTCAGCCACTCACTAGCCAGTTGGATCCATCGGGCCATGCTCTGGCGCGGCAACCAGACCCGATGCCGATCCCAGTAAATCTGTTCCTGCCGATAAAGCGGTTGGTGATCGCAATATTTGCTAACGATGACTTGGGCCAGTAAACCAGGTGCAGCAATGCAGCGCTGCTGCAGGCTTTCAGGCAATGGAGCGATGAGGGGAGCTAGCTCAGCTTGGTCTCGGCGCACAAACTTGCGGCGAATGATCTGGCGTCGAAAGAACTTCGCCGGCCGGTAATCGAGCATCTCGGTAACTTCTTCTCCGATACAGCGGAATGCCTCCGGATTGTCTCTGACTTCTGCGGGCTCGATGACTTCTTGTTCGATCGCTAGGTCTTGCGGCCAGCGCTCTCGGCGTTGCTTTTTGGCAGAAGCTCTGGCAGCTGATTTTAACGCCTCAAAGTTGGGAGTAGCCTCCGCCTTTTCAGCGGAGGCGGCGGCTTTTCCCGAGTCGAGATCCTTTAAGAGCAACTCCAGTTGGGCCGCATCGAGCTTCTCGCTCTTGGCGCCAAAGAGGCGGCGAATGAGTAAATCGATCTTTTCCTTCAGTAATTTGATCTCCTGACTCTGCCGTTCATTCTCGGCCTGAAGTAGCCGGTTCTGAGTCAGGAGTTCCTGGAATGTAACTTCCTCTGGCACTGTTAGGTATAGTGCAAAATTAACCCCAATTAATCGAGCTTTTTATTGTCATTGATGCGAGATTTTTCTCTCGCTATTGCCGCTCGTACCAGGGGCGCATCTGTGCCCCGCGTAAGTCCACTCCGTCAGTCAGCATCGCGAAGGCTTCCGGAGTCAGCTTTAACTTCGCGCTATCTGCCTGACCTGGCTTCGGCCAGCTAAAGGTGCCTTTTTCCAACCGTTTGGTCAGTACCCACAGACCCGTCCCATCAAAATAGAGCACCTTGATCCGCGTATGACGCCGGTTACAAAAGACGTAGAGCGCTCCGCTTCGAGGATCCTCTCCAAAACCGCTGCTCACTAAACCGTAAAGACCGTTGAAGCCCTTGCGCATATCACAGCAGTCGACCATCAAAAATATCTTCAGGCTCCCGCTGAAACTGATCATCGCTTTGCACCCAGCCGTCCAAGCAACTCCGCGGCCATTGCCACCTCGGCCGCACTGCTGATCTGACAGTAGGCGCCTCCTGCAAAGTAAATCCGTAACGCTCCTTCCTGGACGCGAGGCCGTGCACCGTTCTCAACGAGTGCTTCAATCCACCCTCCATTGCTCTGGCTCGGTCCGGTCCCTGCGCCGGCGTTCAGCAATGACTTTTCCCGCTCTCGTTTACGCCGCCGGCTTTGCAGCCAGTAAGCCAGCGTTGAGTATCTGATCCCGACGTACTCCGCGAACTTTACTCCGCTCATTCCGCTGCGGTCGTACTGCTCCAACAGTAGCTCACGCCGCTCTCGCGATACCAGCACACGACCCTGCGCGTCCCGGCTCAAGATCTCTCCCGCTTCCTCCGCTGCAAATGTCATGGATTTCTCCTACGACATTTCCGCCCGCTCTTACAGAGGTGCTACGCGTGACGCTTACGTTCCAAGTCACTGAAGAGCACGATGTCACGTCGTTATCGGCGCAAATATCGTTGGAGTTAACGTAAGAGACAGTCATTCCATGAACCCAAAAGCAGTGTACCCTGACTCCGGCTAAAGGCAGCGTCAAACGCTTACCTGCCCTGACATGCTCCGAATGAAACGGTATTCGTCCAATTCCCAATGAAAATGGACTTAGCGGGGACTCCCCATTGGCGTTAATTCTCCCACCATCTGAGCACCCGCATCGCGCGGAGAGTCACCCACGGCGAGGGCTTGTCCTGTCCGTCGTCAACCTCGAACCACACTCGCCCTGCTGGGCTCCAATCGAGGGGCCAAGTGCCCGCCCCCAGGCGTTTGGAACGAATGTGGTTGATAGCCTCGCCGAGTCGCTGATCGGGATCGGTTTGGGTAAGCATCGCGGCGGCGCGGAAATAATCGAGCCCACGCAAGACGTCGTAGCGCCAACGGTTCGGATGCAGGAAACACAGAAACCGCGCATCAGCTGGTTCACCCGTGCTGAGACGGCGGAAGAGGTTGCGCTCCAGGAGATACGCCTCACCCGACTTGCGCGCCTCTCGGGATTTCGGCGAACCCCCGGTGACTCTCTCGTACTCGAGAAGCCCTTCCAGCACGTTGATCGTGCTGGCGAATGACGACCGAACCGAGCCGTTGATCCTCTCGCAATTCCAGCCACCGTCGTCGAGACGCTCGCCTACCAACCTGTCGACAATGGACGAGACGTCGACTCCGAAATAGGCTCCGTCAGCAACTGTCCGGCCGTTGATGCATTCCTCGACTTCGCCCTCCCAGTAGGGCTGGCCGCCCTCATCCCAGTGTGAATTGACGCCGAGTAGCTCGACCGTTCGTTTGGCCCGGTCCGATGTAGGATCCAGACCAAACTCCCGGAGTTGCGACAACGAAAAAGTCGTGGCCGTCCACGGCTGTCCGAGTTCTTGCCACTCGCGATGGTCGAAATCGCGTGGTAGATAGGCGCCACCCGCCCATTGCCCGTCCTGGTCCTGGTAAGAGAGTAGTTTGGCTCCCCAGCCCTCGGTCTCTATTTTGGCTCGCTCCGCCGCCCACTCCGATTCTGGGGCGTCCAGTAGGTCGCGCATCACCTGCCCCAGAGATTCAAGAACTTGCCCGTCGGGAACCGCCATTGTCTCCGACAGCGATAGCAAACCAGTTTCCTGGCCGGTTTGACGTGATTGTGCCGGTCGCCGTTGCGGTGGCTTTAGGG
>DASYBJ010000737.1:0-15649 GCA_036500845.1 Acidobacteriaceae bacterium | reverse complement strand
GTAGCCTGCAAGGGGCAATGAACGATGTAATGTAACTTCCTGGATGGCAATTCAGCGTCGGGTGACGACGAGCGGGGACATCACTCCTGCTCATGAGGCGCAGACGCTTCTGCTTAGGCGAAATCGTCCCCGCTTTTCTCTCGACTTTTCTCCTGGCCAGTTTGCACGGCGCTGTTGTTAGTAGTACGGCGGCCAGTACGGGTTCGCGCTACGCGCCAGCACTCGCGGCGGATAGTACACCTGCACTGGGGGTGGGGGCGGAGCCCCATACTCGTAATACACGGGCGGAGCTGCTACATATACTGGCCGCGACGGATAGTACACCTGCACCGGGGGTGGGGGCGGAGCCACATATTCGTAATACACGGGCGGAGCTGCTACGTATACTGGCCGCGGCGGCATATACACCGGCTGCAGGTATGTCCGCACTACAGTCTGCGGCTGAGGTGGCGGCTGCTGATAGTAAGTAGGCCTGCGCTGCAACCCAGGGCCTTCCTCGCGCTGAGGCTGTTGCGGCTCACCCATCGGTATGCCGAAGTCATCCATAATCTTCAGCGTCAGCCGTGTCTCTTGCTTCAGCGTCGGTCTTGGGCCACGACGCGGCAAGTTCAGCAGGTCAATCGGCCATAGAAGCGGGATCGACCATTCCACGATGTCGCGCACAGGGTGTCCCTTGCCCAGAATGCGCCCTTCGCGATCGATGTTATAGCCCGGTACACTCACGACTCGAGCGGCGACCGGGATAACTGTATCTGGCTGAATGATCATTCGATCAAACTTCAGCTCCATCCACCCTTTGCCCACAAAATGTCCGGGATCCTTGTAATCCTCGAAGCGGCCTTCCATGTAGCTCCCGTATGGCAGCGTGGAGCGACCATACGGCTCGATACGACCCACCTGACACAGCACCGGGTCGCCGACATTCTCCGTCTTCGAGGAGAGCCGCGGTTCGGAGACAGTGCATGAAATAAGTGAGCCGGCCGGGATAAGCTGCTCCGCTGCAAACCCAGTGAACGGCGCGGCGAGCAGAAGCATCAGGAGAGCAGGAAGCTTGGCGTTCATAGAGAGACCTCCAAAAACTGTCTTGCTCATACGCAAACTGGGTCTTGCTCTTACACAAACATATGTGTCTCGCTATTTCGCGAGACGTTCTATCGAGCCACCAATTGGGTCTTGGTGGCATCGGGAATCAAACAGGCCTAGCCGACCTGAGACCGGAAAATATCGGCACTAGACATCCTCGACCATTCATAATGATCGGTCTTGGGAGCGCCGTCAAGAGTCTGCTTCAACTACGTTGGGAATTCACAATCCAAAATGCCGTCGTAATTGACCGGCGGGCGTGTTCTTGGGTGGAAGAATCGGCGCCCCCTGAAGTTATCAATCCTTTCCCGAATGGACGAGATTCGGACGTAGTAGAGGATTGCCGCCGTCCCACGGTCTGCGGAGACAGAAGAGATGCCAATCCAAAACAAACGATCTTGGCACGGAGGAGGCTACCATAGATCGTTTGTTCGCGATTGTTCGATCGGCGTAGGATGATCGCTGCATGGCGAGGGCAATAATATGAGTAAGCGCGCTTCTGCTGTCGTTGTGGCCGGTCTGCTCTTAGCCACGATCGGATCCGCAAAAAGCAAGCCGAAGAGCACTCTGCCGCTCTATGTTTTGGACGCGCGGACGGTTGCCGTCGTCATTGACCCCGATGCAGGAGTATCCATTGACGATCCGCAGGCGAACCGCGTGGCTCAGAAGGATGTGGAGACGGCGCTGCTGAACTGGGGCCGGTTCGAACCGCAGATCGGAACGCAAAATGCAGACTTGATCATTGTGCTGCGTCGCGGACACGGACAATTTGTAGATCGAACAATCAACGATCCTCGACAGGGGAATCGGCCAGGAGTGATCAATCCGACAGATGACGGAGTTGCCATTGGGGCACAGCATGGACCGCGACCTCCGCTTTCAGGACCGCCAATGAACGACCCCGCCCAAGAGCAGCCGGGCATGCAGACGGAGGTGGGAAGCTCCGACGATTCATTCACGGTCTACAAGGGCGGCGTAGAGAATCCGCTTGATACTCCTCCAGCTTGGAGATATGTGGCGAGGGATGGACTTCGCCCCCATAGTGTCCCGGCGGTAGAAGAATTTAAGAAAGTACTGGCCGCAGCGGAAAAGGCAGCAGCGAAACAGCCTTAGTGAAGACGTGGTTCGCGCTTCGCTGCTGTTTTCCGCGCAAACGCAGTCGACTGAACACGGTCGAATCTCTCCTGTCATGCTCAGCCCGACTTCGGACGCAGAAAGGTTCCACCATTCCGACTGTTTTGGGGTCTTGGAGTAGGTGCGAAAAGTTCGCCCTCCCGAAATAAGCTGTAGTCCGCGAGACTCAGCCTGGATTGTCCAAGTACCAGGGAATGTTCAATACGGCGATCCGCTGATTCCCTTTCAGCAGGAGCATGAGCTTGAGCACTTGTGCCCGCTGGTTGTGCAAGAGATTCTCCCACCAGCGGCGTACCACCAGTTCCGGCACGACTACTGCGATTTGCCTGTCCTTGTGCTCTTGTTCCATTCGCAGGACGTGTTCGACGACCGGCGCGATCACCATCCGATATGGGGACTTCAATGTGACCAACTCAGGTGTCGGAAGTCCGGCTGCTTTCACCGGCTCGATGATATCGCGTTCCCAGACCTGAGTCAGATCTTCTTGCTGTTCGCTGGTAACGACGTGCACGACTTGCACCTCGCGGGAAAGCGTGAGAGCAAAGCGCATTCCCTTTTCCGAGATCCGGTTCCAGTGATCCATCGGAACAATGACCAAGAACGGGTTCAGCTCGGCGAGATTCAATGGCTGGTCACTTTCGATTTCCCGGGCGACCCTCGTATAGTGCCGCTTTACCAGAGTCATCAGCAGAATCAGGAGCGGGATGAGCAACGCTGTGACCCAAGCCCCCGCAACGAATTTGGCAACGAGCACAACCAGGAGAGTCAAACCCGTGGCTGTGGCGCCGATGCCGTTCACTACCATCCTGGCCGTCGAGCCGTTGCCGGGGTGCCGCTTCCAATGCATCACCATTCCCGCTTGCGAAAGCGTAAAGGCCATGAAAGCGCCGACGGCATAGAGTGGGATCAGACGATCGGTGACGCCGCGAAAAAGAATCAGCAGTGCTGCAGTCAACAAAACCAGGCAGTATATGCCCCAGGAGTAGAGCAGGCGCCGTCCGCGAAGGACAAAGATGCGGGGCAGATAGTTATTCGCAGCGATCGCGCGGGTAAGCCGGGGGAAGTCAGCAAAAGCAGTATTCGCCGAGAGCGAGAGCACCAGCAGAATGGATCCGATGGTGATGTAGTAGAAGATTCCGCGGCCCGCGACCGCTGCAGTAAGCTGCGATAGCACGCTCTGGTAGCCGGGTCCATTCGGATCCGTTGCGCCAACGTCATAGGTGTGGCAAAGGAAAGCGATGCCCGCCAGCAGCAGGATGAGCAGGGCGATGATGATGGTTAGCGTCTTTTTGGCATTGGCCGTTCTGGGCTCACGAAATGCCATCACGCCATTGCTGACCGCTTCTACGCCGGTCATCGCCGTGCAGCCGCTAGCGAACACCTTCAACAGAAGCCACCAGGTGAGCATCTCGGTGGCTGGAGGTAAGGGGGCCGGGGGAACGACCGGGGTTGGATGCCCTCCCGGGATCAAGCCGTGAAACGCTCCCAAAGCGATGACCGCCAGCAAGCATCCTACGAAAAGATAGGTCGGGATGAGAAAAACGACTCCAGCCTCACGCACTCCCCGCAGATTGACGAGGGTCAGCAGTGCGAGGATCAGCAGGCAGATTCCCAGCGTGTGTGGGTGCAGGCTGGGGACGGCCGAGACCAAGGCGCCAACTCCCGCCGAGATACCGACCGCTGCGGTAAGAACGTAATCCACCATCAAAGCCGAAGCAGCCAATAGGCCGGCCCGATCGCCTAGGTTCTCCGTTGCAACCGTGTAGGAGCCGCCGCCCCGCGGATATGCATCGATCGTTTGCCGGTAGGAAAGATAAACAATTATCAGCAAAACGATGATTGCCGCGATCACGGGTATGATCACGTGGACACCGGCGACGCCCAGCGGGATCAGGAGGGTAAGTGCAGCCTCAGGACCGTAGGCCGCGGAGCTGAGCGCGTCCAGGCCAAAAATCGGAATTCCTGCTGCAGGACCGATCTGTTCCGCGCGTTCTTCTGAATCAGCCAGCGGACGGCCGAAACACACATCGAGGAAGGACATTAGAGCGGATTTCCCTGCTGCCATGCATTCCCAATCCTGAAGCGCGGGTTTTTTAACCAATCAAGCACGTTGCCGCCTAGCTATCTTCAGCTTTGACCTCTGGTGTTTTGATCCCCGGTGCCGCTCGTGAAGGGCGCGCCCTGATCGCGAAACAACCCGGGTATCAAGGCAGTTTGCCCCGATCCCTACTTCTGTTCGTTATCGTTCGATGCAGGAAGGCTACGGAACCGATTGGCCCGGTCAAACTCGTCCCGTAGCTCCGGTGCCCTTAGGTTCTCACGGATGTGGGCCAATCTCTGCTCAAGGGCCGACAATGCTTCGGCAATCTCTTCTGTGTTGGTCAGAGCGACATCCCGCCACATGGAATAGGGACTTGATCCCAGACGGGTCATCTCGCGCAAGGCGCGGCCTCCAACAGCACGCACATCCGGAGATTCTCCGAACCTGTGCTCTAGAAGTGCGCTCAACCCAGTCGACACGAACTGCGGCAGATGACTTACCCACGCACAGACTTCATCGTGCCTTCTCGAGTCGACTTGCAGCGCGCGGCATCCGAAGCGCTCTACCCACGCGCGCCATTCCGCTGCGAGCGGATGCTCCGCAAAGCGGGTAAAAAGCCAGACTGCATTGACGAAGAGAGCAGCCTCCGCGTGCACCGCTCCGCTTACCTCTTTGCCCGCCATCGGATGGCCGGGGAGAAATCCGGCTTGACCTGGCCCGGAAAAAAGCGCGTGCGCCCGTTCAACCACAACATGCTTTACGCTGCCAACATCCGTCACCAATTGGTGAGCGGAGAGGCACGGAGCGAGCCTGTCCATCCAGTCAAGGATGGACAGAACGGGACCACTGAGGAGGATTACATCACTGCACTTGGCAGCTTCGAGCGGGTCGGCTGCCACGAGGTCGATCGCACCGCGGTTCAAGGCCATCTGCAACTGGTCGGGATCTTTATCCCAACCCAGGATCTGGCCGTCGAATCCTTGGGCGCGGAGCGCCAGTCCGACAGATGCGCCAATCAGGCCAGTGCCCACGATCGTCAGGCGATGGATGGGCATGGTGGATCATCTCTCCTTCGAAGTTCTTTCGCCATGAGCCGAGGAGCTCTACCTGCAGGTTCTCATTTCAGTTGAGGCGATGCTTCGCCGGGTTCGCGTTTGGGGCTCACAATCTGAGTCGACTTGTGTGTTTCGCGCTACTGGGCGGAATGCACTGCGGCCCCGGATAGCTCCCCCACAGTCCGGTCTACGGCGACAGCGATCACGCGCAGTTCTCCCATGAGCTTCGCGAACTGATCGGGATAAAGCGACTGGGCTCCGTCAGAGAGCGCCTTGTCGGGATTGGGATGAACTTCGATCAGCAAGCCGTCACACCCGGCGGCAACGGCCGCGCGGGCCATCGGGGCAACCTGATCCCGACGTCCGGTTCCGTGCGAGGGATCCCCAAGGATGGGCAAGTGCGAGAGCTTCTTTACGACCGGTATCGCCGAGATATCCATCGTGTTGCGCGTGTAGGTCTCGAAGGTACGAATGCCGCGCTCACACAACATCACTTCATAGTTGCCTCCCGCCAGAATGTATTCAGCCGAGAGGAGCAGTTCCTCAATCGTTGCTGCATTCCCACGCTTTAACAGGACAGGCTTTCGAACCAGTCCGATTTCGCGAAGCAAGTTGAAGTTCTGCATGTTGCGCGCTCCGACCTGAAGCACATCCACATAAGGCAGCATCAAGTCGATCTGCGAAATCTCCATGACTTCGCTGATGATCAGGAGCCCGGTTTCTTGGGAGACTTCCTTGAGCAGCTTGAGTGCTTCAAGCCCAAGACCCTGGAAAGAGTAGGGGGAACTCCGCGGTTTGAACGCGCCTCCGCGCAGAAAGCTGGCTCCCGCCTGCTTTATCTGGCGGGCGACGGCAAAGATTTGCTCGCGTGATTCGACTGAGCACGGACCGGCCATGACGACCACTTCGGCCCCTCCGACCTTCACGCCATTGGGGAATTCAACGATGGTTCCTTCCGGTCGGAAATTCCGCCCGGCCAGCTTATAGGGAGACGAGATGCGCACCACCTCCGCCACCCCGGGCAGGACCTGGAAGTCTTTGTGGTCGAAATGTGGCGGGACACCAACGCCGGCCAGTATCGTTTGGACTGCGCCGGTCGTCCGATGGACAATAAAGCCGGCGCGCACGATGTGCTCGATCACTTCCTGAATCTGTTCCTCAGTTGCTCCCTCTTGCATTGCGACAATCATGGTTCTTTTACCGTTTCCCCTGCTTTGCCTGAGCTGGTTCCGCTGCGATCGGTCTGATCGCCGCCAGATGCCAGCTCTTCTCTTTGTAAGGCGCGCATCACCTCGACGATGCGCTCATAGATGTGCTGGAGTTCGATGTCGGGCAGAGGGCCCCTGTTCGCCGCACGAACATTGTCAAAGATGATGCGTTCCCGGTTTGGCTCATAGATCGGCATCGAGGTAGACCGCTTCAATTTGCCGATTTCCTGCGCCGCGAGAGCCCTCGCACTGATGAGTTCAACAATCTTGCGATCCAAGTCGTCGATCCGCCGCCGCCAGTCTGCAATATCCATGTATTTCCCCTGGGTTAAGTTGAATTCATTCGCGTTTGTTTAGCCAGCAACAGCAACTGCCGGGCGCAGATCTTGGATAAAACGTGAGATTTTCGCCGGAGCCGTTCCTGGTGCAGACTGCTCGATCAACCCGACGATCGCGCTGCCGATCACCGCTGCATCCGCGAACTCACCAACGGCCGCGACATGCTCCGGTCCGGAGACTCCAAAGCCGACAGCAATGGGCAGGCTGGTAAACGAGCGAAGCCGGTCCACGAGCTGCCGCGCATCCGCCTCGAGCTCTTGCCGTGTGCCTGTAACGCCGGTCCGGGAAATCGCGTACACGAAACCTTCAGAAACGGCGGCAATGCTTTTCAGACGGGCGTCGGTCGTGGTAGGCGCGACAAGGAAGATCGGCATCAGGTTGTTGCGCCGCAAATGGCGCAGGTAGTCTTCTGCTTCCTCGACGATCATGTCGGTGACCAGAACGCCGTCAACGCCGCACTCCGCAGCCCGCACGCAGAAGCGCTCGAGCCCGAACCGGAGGATCGGATTCAGATAAGAAAACACGACCAGCCCGATGCCGGGACGCAGTCTATGTAGATCGGCGGCCAAGTCGAGCACATCGACCAGGCGCGTTCCATTCGCAACCGCACGCTCGCTGGCTCGCTGGATTACAGGACCATCGGCTACTGGATCGCTGAAAGGAACACCGAGCTCTAGCACATCGGCGCCTGCATCGATAGCTGCGAGCGCGATTTCCCGGGTGGTTGCGAGGTCAGGATCTCCTACTGTGAGGTAAATCACCAGACCCGGCTTGCGACCTGATGCATTTCGCAAATTAATCGGCATTCTTTTCTCAAACCCTGCTTACGCCGCATCCGCGGCGCCTTCCCACGCAAGCAATTCTCAAGGAGATTTAGGATCTACGAGGCACCGGCTAGTTCGAGTTCGCGGGCCAAGATTCCCATATCCTTGTCGCCACGACCGGAAAGGTTCACCACCAGTATGTCATCCGAAGCGAGCTTTGGGGCGATCCGCATAGCCTCGGAGACGGCGTGCGCGCTCTCGAGCGCGGGCAGGATTCCTTCGGTACGGGCCAAATGGACGGTGGCACGAAGCGCATCTTCATCTGAAGCCGAGACGTACTCTGCGCGTCCTGAGTCATGCAGCGCGGCATGCTCAGGGCCGACCGACGCGTAGTCGAGGCCAGCCGAGACCGAGTGGGTCAAGGAGATCTGACCTGCTTCGTCCTGCAGAACGTAGGAATAAGTGCCTTGCAGGACTCCCGGAACGCCGCCCTGAAACCGCGCAGCATGGTCGCCTAGTCCTGGTCCCCGGCCGCCGGCTTCGACACCGATCAGACGAACGCTTGGTTCGGGAACGAATTCGTAAAATGCGCCAATTGCATTCGAACCGCCGCCGACGCAGGCCACCACAGCGGTGGGCAGCCGCAACTCTTTTTCCAGAATTTGCTGCTTGATCTCCTTGCTGATCACACGGTGAAAGTCGCGCACCATTGTGGGATAGGGGTGGGCTCCGAGAACACTGCCGAGAAGATAATGCGTGGTGCGCACGTTTGTGACCCAATCTCGCATGGCCTCGTTGATCGCATCCTTGAGCGTACGGGACCCTGCGCTTACGCCCCTCACCTCTGCTCCCAGCAGACGCATACGGTAAACATTCAGCTCTTGCCGGCGCATATCTTCATCGCCCATGTAGATGACGCACTCCATGCCGAAGAGTGCACATACTGTAGCGGTGGCCACGCCATGCTGTCCGGCGCCGGTTTCGGCGATGATGCGGCGTTTGCCCATTCTGCGTGCCAGCAAGCCCTGGCCGATGCAGTTGTTGATTTTGTGCGCGCCGGTGTGGAGCAAATCTTCCCGCTTAAGATAGATCTTCGCGCCGCTCAATTGACTGCTAAGGCGGGAGGCGAAGTAAAGCGGAGTAGGACGGCCGGCGTAATCCTTCAACAGAGAATCGAGTTCGGCGTGAAAGAGCGGATCAGCCTGGGCCTGCGAGTAGGCCTCATCCAACTCCTCGAGCGCCGCCATCAGAGTCTCGGGAACGTATCGGCCACCATAAGCGCCAAAACGGCCGGAGAGCGCTTGCGTTGTCGTATTCACTGTATTTCTCCTTCAAGAGTCCCGTTAACGCACGCGAGCAGGGATCATTCATTTGTGTTTGCCGGAGAGAACGGCAGAGCGACCAAGCTGGCCGCTGCCTCCCGCGCGGCCTGGACGAAGGCGAGCACCCGAGCGGGATCTTTCTTGCCGGGAGATGATTCCACGCCGCTGACCACGTCCACCCCCCAAGGCCGCAAGATACGAATCGCCTCTTGAACATTGTCAGGACTGAGGCCACCAGCCACGATCATCCGCAGATTCGGAGGGGCTTCAAGGAAACAGCTCTTTGCCTGATTCCAATCGAAGCTCGCGCCGGTACCCCCCACCGCTTTGGTGCTGAAGGAGTCGACCAAGACAGCGTCGTGCGACGGGTCGAAGCCGTACTCCAGGAACGCCGGCTGCGATGCGTAATTCGCAATCTCCTCTTGCGCGCCGCTGTCCTTGGTGACGCCCCAGCGAAGGACCGGGATGATTTTCAAGGTTTGCCCGTGTCGTGTGAAGTATTCGCGTAACTGAAGGCGCAGATCGTTTTGTTTGACTTGGTCCGGCACGTGGAGCTGCACTCCATTTAACCGGCAGCCCTCGACCGTGGCTACAATTTCAGGAAGGGCCGCATCCACGAAGACTCCGTATGTATCGATTCCAGGCGGCAACTTGTCCGTGATCCCCCGAACCTGAACCTCTGAGACCTGCCTGGGGCTGCGCGCGAAGACGAAGCCGAGAGCATCGGCACCGGCATCGACGGCGAGTTGTGCATCTTCTAGGTTCGTATTGCCACAGATCTTGATCCACATGGCCTAATTCTCAAGACCGTTCCTACGGCCTGCGTTGTGCTCACTGCTAGCGACTAACGACGCCTCTGCTGGATAGTGTTTTTGCCCGCCTCACCAGCAAAGGCACGCGATATCGGAGATGCGGCTCTTCGCTCTTCGAGACCGCTCCGCGTAGTTGCGAGTATCCTGTCGAGTTGGTTCATTTAGGGAAATCGTCAAAACTTCAGTATATGCCGGAACGTTAGAAAGCAGATTTCCAGGCTACTCTGTAGCTCTGGGGCTTCTCGGCAGGCGGACCGAAGTCCCCGCGAGCCTCAAGTGCATCTAAATGAGCAGCATGACACCAGAATCGGACCGGCCTAACCTGCGAGGTCTTCCTAGAGAATGGGCGCGTTCCTCGGAGGCAGAGGACTTTTGGAAGCGCGTTCGTTGCGCTCCGCGCTCCATTCTTCTACTAGATTACGACGGAACCCTTGCGCCTTTTAAGAAAGAACGGCTGGAGGCCTTTCCTTATGCCGGGGTCGAAGATCGCTTGGTAATGCTCGAGCAGTTGCCGAACGTCCGTTTTGTTCTAGTATCGGGGCGATCGGCGCGCGAGCTCGAAAAGCTGCTCGATGAATTGCTCCGTGATCTCCCTGGCAAAGCGCCCAGATTCGAAATCTGGGGCAGTCATGGACAAGAACGTCTCAGGCCTGACGGCTCTTACGATTTATCCCCGCTGCCCGCCGCGGGTCTCGCTACCTTGAACCAAATCCGGCAGGAGATTACCCGCCTCGGCTTCTCCGATGCAGTCGAGGTCAAGCCGACCTCAGTCGCGATCCACTGGCGAGGAGTCGAGCCCGAGATGCGGGAGAAGCTGCGTTCCGCCGTCGAATCTCTTCTCGATTTCCCCGGGCCAACGCATCCAGAGGATGGAAGGCTTGAGCTCCTCGCTTTCGATGGAGGGCTGGAAGTGCGTTCCCACGGCCGCACGAAGGGCACGGCAATTGAGCAAATCCTTGCGGAAGAAGAGCGCGGACTACCAGTCGCATATCTGGGCGACGACATGACTGATGAGGACGCCTTCACCGCGCTCGGTGATCGCGGGATTTCCATTCTTGTTCGCGCTGAGCCAAGGGAATCAAGGGCCGAATTCTGGATGAAGCCGCCGGCAGATTTGCTGGACTTTCTAGATGAATGGGTAGCTTCGTCCACCGCAGCGTACACGAGTGGGAGTGCCAGCGGGAATGCCAACGAGAATGGCAGATGACAGCCAAGCCCCGTGGTCTCGTTGTGGTTTCCAACCGTATTCCTATCACATTCTCGAACGAATCCGGCGAGCTCAAAGAACATGCCAGCAGCGGCGGTTTGGTAAGCGCGCTCGAGCCGCTACTCGACTCCCATGGCGGTACCTGGGTCGGATCACCTGGCGCAGAAGACACATCGCAAGTCCGGCACCTGCTCAAAGAAGCTACAAAGGGAAAGAACTATACGTTCGCTCCGCTGTTTCTGAACGAAGAGGAGAACCACAACTTTTATCGCGGTTTTTCCAATGAAGTTGTTTGGCCCCTCTTTCATGATTTGCAGTCACGGTGTCATTTCGATCCTCAGTATTGGCTCTTCTATCTCCAAGTCAATCGCAAATTTGTGGAAAAGGTGGAGCAGGCATCGGGCGAAGATGACCTGATCTGGATTCATGATTACCAGCTGATGCAGGTCGGGCGCGGGCTGCGTGAACGCCGGCCCAAGGCCCGGCTCGCATTCTTTCTTCACATTCCCTTTCCACCGCCCGACATCTTCGGAAAACTGCCTTGGCGCGAACAGATTCTTGAGGGGCTGCTTGCCCATGACCTGATCGGTGTGCAAACCAAACGGGACGAGCGGAACCTGATTGCCTGCCTCCGCAGCTTCGTGCCCTCGGTGAAAATTAACGCCAAAGGCGACTGGCATATCGTTGTGAGCGAGCGGCTGCAAACCCACATACAGTTCTTCCCGATCAGCATCAACTTTCAGGAGTTCGCCGAAGCAGCTGTTTCTCCATCGGTCGTACGTCGTGCGCGCGAGATTAAGAAGCAACCTGAGAATCTACAAATTGCCCTCGGCGTGGACCGGCTCGATTACACGAAAGGCATTCCGGAGCGTCTGAAAGCATTCAACTCCTTCCTCCGCGATTACCCTGAATTCCGGCGACGCGTGGAACTTGTGCAGATCGTCATTCCCAGCCGGGAGGGTATTCCGGGATATCAGACGCTAAAGTCTGAAGTGGAGCAACTGGTTGCGCGAGTAAACGGAGAATTCAGTGAGCCCGGCTGGATCCCGATCAATTACATTCACCGCTCCATCCCACGGGATGAACTGGTCGCGCTTTATCGCGCCGCCGACGTCGCTCTGATCACGCCTCTGAAAGACGGAATGAACCTGGTCGCAAAGGAGTATTGCGCCTCGCGTGTGGAGAGCGATGGAGTTCTGATCCTGAGCGAATTCGCTGGTGCGGCTCCAGAACTTCGGAATGGAGCAATCCTGGTCCATCCATATGACGAGAGTGGCATCGCATCAGCGCTCAAACAGGCATTCGAGATGCCTCAGGATGAGCGGCGCAAGCGGATGATGCGAATGCGCAGTCAAGTCCAGCGCGCGGGCATCCTGCAATGGCGCGACCGTTTTTTTCAAGCGTTAGAAAAAACTGCGGCAGCTGATCAAGCGGTCGGGCCCGGGGGGTAACCTAACTGGGTTCCACCCTCGATGTTCCTGCCGCAGACCATTTCCATCTGGATGCCACCCCTGCTAGTTTGTTTTCCATGAGTAACTCTACCGACGCCGAAATTTGGTCCTCCCAGATCTCGCGGTGGAACGAACAGGCCGCGGCGCTCGCTAACCGCATAGAAACCAAACGAATCATGTACTCCACTGGGGCAATCTGCGAGCAGCAGTTCGCCTCCGAGCTGGAATTGCTAGAAGCGGACCGCTTGGTCTACGTGCACGTGATCGAAGAAGCGGAAGCCCGGCTGCGCGCTCACCGCCGCAAATAGCGGTCGAAGGGAACGATCTTCCAAACGCTCCGGCCAAGGTTCTATAGGGTAGGAGCGCTGGGCACTTGTATGCTCAGCGAGGGCGCGGGTTCGCTCTGCCGTAAGGCTGCTTGAAGTTGACGCGTGAAGGATTCGAGATGAGGTTCTTTGAACATGGACACGTGATCTCCGGGCACGAATTCAACTGTTACAGGCTGCGTAGCGATCTTGTCCCAACCGAGGGACTGGTCCATCCCGGGTATTTGCAGCTCTTCACTAGCACGAATGAGCAAGATCTCACCCGTATAAGGCTGCCAGGAATAGTCTGCAGGGAAAGTAATGCTAACAGCATCGTTATCGAGCAGCGCCGCCGGAATCAGGAACGGAAAATGCCGCTGCAACCACAGGACGCGAGTCCGATGCCGCATTGAAAGACCCTCAATGAGTCTCTCCCATTGACGCCGGAAGGCATCCGCGAGGTAGGAGATCTTGCCCCGCAGCGACAAGCGCTTAAAACGTAAACGATGAAAACTCCACATGGCGACGAATCGCGCTTTCCACGAGACGTCCCGGAGGAATTGTTGCTGATATCCAGGCCTTTCCGAATCAAACAGGACGAGAGCGCCGATCTTATGCCCTTCTTCGCTAAGCCGTCTGGCGACCTCTACAGTTAGAGAACCGGCCGCACACCAGCCCGCGAGATGGAGCGGGCCATCCGGGTATACCTCCGCGATCGCCTTCGCGTATAAGTTGGCGCGTTGCTGGAGTGAATGGATCTCGCCTTTTCTCTCGACCTCGCGAAGACCGTAGATGGGGCGATCTTCTTCCAGCGCCTGCGACAAAGCGCCATAAATGAGGTAGGAGTGAATGACAAATAACGGTGTTGCCTTGCCCTTGGGCCGGATCGGCACAAGGAGGGACGGGGCAGTATCTTCCTCGATCAGGTGCGCGAGAGCCCGGACGGTCGGGGCGTCGAACAAGACACTGATCGGGAGCTCGAAACCCAATTCACGCTTGATTCTGGCAAACAGCTTGACCGTCAAGAGCGAATAGCCACCGAAATCGAAGAAGCTATCGGTAACTCCCATCGAGCTCTCGCCGAGGACTTCATGAAAGATGTTGAGAAGCTTCCGTTCGAGTTCGTTCCCTGGTTCTACCCGGCGCGAGGGGGTCATTACCCTCCCAGGTGCGGGGAGAACTTTCCGGTCGATCTTGCCGCTCGGGGTGAGCGGTATCTTCTGGAGGATGACGATACGCTGCGGGAGCATGTACTCGGGCAGAACTTGGGCGGCATAGCCGCGCAAATCCAATGACTCCTCGAAATTACCCTCCCGCAGTGTGACGTACGCAACCAGCATGGGCTCATCGGAGACGTCTTTTCGCAAAACAACCACCGCATTGCTCACAGCAGGGTGCGTGCGCATCACCGACTCGATCTCGCCCAGTTCAATGCGATATCCGCGCAATTTAACTTGGTGGTCGAGTCGGCCGAAGAGCTCAAGCTCTCCTCGATCGACAATCCGCGCGAGATCCCCGGTACGAAAGATCTTCTCGGAAGGATCGAATGGATCGGCAACAAACCGCTCCTCGTTCAGCTCCGGCCGCTCGAGGTACCCGCGGCTGACACCTGCACCACCGATATACAACTCACCCGCTACTCCTTCAGGGAGTGGGTTACCGGCCTCGTCCATGACATAGAAGGTAGTGTTTGCCATCGGCGGAGCGACATGGACGATTCCGTCTCCGTGGGCGATCCTCAGATTTGAAGAGTAGACAGTAGTTTCCGTCGGGCCATAGCAGTTCCAGAGATCTCCGCCCAACTGCAGCAATTGCTCCGCGAGTTGGCGGGGGAGAGCCTCTCCTCCGGAGAGCATTTTTAAATCGCGCTTGCCGTACCATCCCGAGCTGGCCAGCAGCCGCCACGTGACGGGCGTAGTTTGAAGTACCGTAATCTTGTGAGTTTCGAGAAGCTTGGCCAACCTTTCCGGATCGGAGGCAGCATGACGGTCGGCGACCACGACGGTCCCCCCCGCCACGAGCGGCAGGAACATGTCGAGCACTGACATATCGAACGAAATTGTCGCCAAAGCCAGCATGCGATCCGAGGGAGAAAAGCCCGGCTCACGCTGCATGGCACACAGTGTGTTTGTGAGAGACCGGTGGGCGATCATCACTCCCTTAGGACGTCCAGTGGTTCCCGATGTGTAGATGATGTAAGCGAGCGTGTCAGGATCGAGAGCGTGAAGCTGTGTTATCGAGCGCGGCTCCGGCCATGGCTGGTCGACACAAAGCACGGGCATCGAATCCAGCCTAAGTGTCAACGCAACGACTGAGCTCGAAAGCACCGCGATGGCTTTGCACTCTTCCAGGATTGAGAAGAGGCGTTTCCGGGGATGTTGCGGGTCGAGCGGCACATAGCATGATCCGGCCTTGAGCACCGCGAGTAACGCCATCGGCATATCCGCGGAGCGTTCCATGCAAATAGCAATGGGGCGTCCAGGACCGGCGCCCATTTCGACCAGGAGCTGTGCAAGCTTAGAGCTTTGCTCCTCTAACTGCAGATAGGAATATCGTTTTCGTCCGTGTATTACTGCGGTGGCTTCCGGCGTCTGCGCAGCGTGGCGTGAGATCAGCTCTGGGACGCATGTATCTAAGGGAAAATCGCCGGCAGTATCGTTTAAAGATGCGTAGAAGGCGCGTGCGGAAGCCCGATCGAGGAGGGCGAGATGTTTTACGGGCTTACCTTGATCCTCCGCGGCGGAGTTCCAAACGTTTCGTAGGTACAGCAGCCATCGCTCAAGTTCATATGCATCCCAGATGCCCAAATAGCTGACCAACTCAACATCGAGAGTGGGCGGTTGAGTTCGAATGACTAAGGCCAAACCGCCTTGACTCCTTTGGTCTTGATCCTCTTGGAGGAACTCATAAGTGACTCCTCCTGGCGTA
>DASYBJ010000736.1:0-8336 GCA_036500845.1 Acidobacteriaceae bacterium | reverse complement strand
GGGCCGTTTTCCCACATTTGACCGATCACGACCGGCGAAACATCTGCAGTGGAGGCTTCTTGAAGCAGAGGGCTCATTACTCATCGTCTCCTTCGTCCTCAAGGAACGAATCGTTGAGAGTATTGTGCAAGTAGTCCGTATCGCAAACGCAAAGATTCCTTATGTCCATAATCACGTTGGTAAACGTCATGCGCATCGCACGCTCGCAAGTCCCCAAAATTCTCGCCCTCGCGAGACGTGACCAGATTCGGCCGCCCCTACTTCTTGATCAGAGTGCTCTTTGGATCGAGTCCGGGCGCCACTATGGGGAGACTTCAAGAAACGGAGCGCTGCGTACGGTAAGCTGCATTGCTGGTCTAATAACTCCTCCATTTTCAGGAGCATAGAAATGACCGATTTCTGACCATCCGCTTGCAACCCTACATGTTAATGAACCCTGTAAGCCATTGAAAACATGAAGTAGCCTGTTCGCTAACGTACGTAAATCTCGTTCTTGAGGTACTTGCTAGCGCGCACGGCGCGCTACCGTTCCCGCTGATTTCAGCTCCCTGAGCTCGATGGAAGGTGCACGAACTAACCGCTCCGCTCCGCAAATTATTCATAGTAAGTAATTCATACCTGCACCTGGGCTCGGTACTTGCCTATCAGCTGTGGAAAACTTCTGCTTTGTTCTCATTACAGGGGGTTTTCTATTTTGAGGCAATATCCGGAAACCGAATTGCTTATGAGGTTTGCAAGATGAAACTTTCAGAAGACACTTGGGCGATTCAATTCGACCGAAAGCTGGCGATCGAGAACGGTCGTTACCTAATCACTTCGACTTGTCGCTATTGCGGCTCATCACGCAACGTCAGCGCTCTCGACAGTTCGATACTTACGTGGGAGGAGACTCATCATCAGTGTAAGCAACGGGCCGTTCCGTCCCCGTTCAGAGAACCTTCAGCAGATCCAAAGTATGGCTCGCAAGCCCTCGGAGCAGATATGCGGAGGCATCATCGATGATCTTTGCGCGATTCGATACCTAAATTGAAGGTTACCGCCGCCAAGGACACAAGATGCATAAGCCCGAGTTGCGCGGTGAAAAGAGTTTTGGAGCAGGCGATGACTTGCGATCCAATTCCTATTCCGCGCTATAGCCCATAAGATCCATGCTATCGGATAGCAATATCAGGGGTAACACAAGGGAAGCTGCGATATGACCCAATAAGCCCATCGTGTCCGCTACGGAATTCCGTTTTGCGATTTGGCCCTGGCACTTCTTTGGATCGGAAAAGCTAGGCCACTTCGGATGTTAAATCCGGTTCCGACCCTTCGATTATCCGAGGCTCGGCCGACGCCTGAGGTTCCTTCTGAGCCGGCAGGAATCGCACCAGAATCGGAAAGAATGGCTGGATAATATCCAGATACTCATCCGCTCTGGCGACGAACGCATCAAACTGTACCTTGAAGTCAGCCGGCCGCGCCTGGGCCTCCTGCATCCTGTTTAACTTCTCAAGCAATTCCACGAGCATCGCATTGCTCGAAACTTCACGGGCAAGCTTTGCACGGAGGGATGCGAAGACTGCATCGCGGGGAGCGGCCATCGCGAATTCACACGGGGAATGAATGGTCATACATTTAACCTACGTCTCTGATGATTGATCTGTCATCACCTATTCAATAATTACGAACGAGCAGCCGAAAGCGTTGCTGGAGATTTTTGAGAAAATCCATGTTCTAGAGCTACCTGTCCCGAGTGCAATCGCGAAGCCAAATTTGCTTGGATGTAACTTCATGTATTTGCTCACATCAGGCCAGTTTGCGAGAGTGCCCAATATCCGTTTTCACCCGATGGTGTCCATTCATGAACATTCGCCACCCAGGCATTTTGTCCAGGTCGCCGCCTATTTGTCGCTGTAATAAAACTGTCGTGGGTTTGGACAATCACCGTTGTCGGTTTTCCTCAATGAGTAGAAATAGGTAGCAAAAAAATGCGATTGGGTCCGCAATTAGTAGAATCTGACGGGCTTAGTCCTTGATTTGTGGAATCTTCCTTAATTCGTAGAATGGCCGGAGCCGTGTGTAAGGTTTGACCCGCGCTGCCGTGCAGATGAAGTGAGGCAAGCGCTGCCACGGCTACGGGGTGTTCTGAGGCCAAACTTCCATTCTCCGACCAAGGCAATGTCCAGTCACGCTTCAGACGAGAAAACTGTCGTTACAGTTTAAATTCCAACAGAGGTACGTAAACTCAGATGATGAGGAAAGGTGGTGAAGCAGTGATGGTGTGCAGCCGGTACCCGACGGGCATTGGCGTCGGAGAATACCAGAAGCTCATCTCACGCAATCCCAACGCGCTGCAGTTCGGCTGGAGGCGCATGTTGCGCGACGCCGAAGTCTATGCGCGCGGCGAGGTCCAGCACCGGGATCACAAGACGATTGATCTTAGGTGTTGGCATCGCGTGTTCATGAACCGAGAACGATTTGCGAAGCATGCGCCGCAAATTGCGTTTTTGGATTAACCCGAGTACCCCAGGTCTCCACACGCAGGAGACCTGGGGTACAGGCAATTTGTATTCAAACTCGTGGCACCAAAATCGCAGGCAACGACTGGATAATGCGTAGTTAGCGGATGACCGCCCATACGTACTTTACCGATCGGCTAAAGAAGAGTGGCCGACACGCTCGGAACTTGCAAAAGGGCCAATATCGCACCTCGATGAGTGGGTTGGCCTGTACACAACAGTTGAGAGCGGCATTTGTGGATTTACCCGTCTATGAGTGCACGCATGAGCGTCGGAGGTGATGCCATATCGACTTCAGGATTCAAAAACTGGACAAGAGAAAATCTTTGACCGTTGCCAGCACTTTCTCCCGCATCGCAGGCTCGGGTAGCATACGAGCGATTTCTATGGCCCCGACCATCGTCGAAAAGATCACAAAGAAAGCGCGCTCTTTTTCCGCAGCTCGCCGGCCCGGCATAAAGGGAAGCATTCGATCCTTGTAGTTCACGAGCTGGGGAAGGATCTGTCCCCTCATCCTCTTGTCGACCCGCGTCAATTCAGGGGCAAGTGCCGTCAGGGGGCAGCCGCGCTCGGCGTGATCGCAGAATTCCAGGCTTAGATAGGCCTTCACAATCGCCTTCCACGCGGCCTCAGGGTGCGACTGTACGGCCACACGGACCAATGTGTCGCCGATATCGCGGAAAGCCTCACTCAGCGACTCAAGGAGCAGCTCGTCTTTGCTCTCGAAGTGTTTGTAAAAGCCTCCGTGCGTCAGACCAGTGTCGCGCATGACCGCTGCAACCGCTGCGCCGTTCAGGCCCTCGGCGCGCACGCGTCGCGAGGCGTCTTTGACAATCTTCTGATGAACTTCCGCTTTGTGTTCCGGCCGGTAACGCATATTGATCATAGGATGCGCGAGATCATCCCACGATGCAACCGGCGACAGCTACCGAAAAAATCTGAATCCATAGGATGATATGCATAATCCTATGCGGGAGAGGAGGACTTCCAATGTCTCACCCAATCTTGGTTACAGGCGCAGCCGGCGGTCCGCAGGGATCAACCGGACGCGTCATCGCAGTGCTTCTGCTCCAACAGGGCATTCCCGTTCGCGCATTCGTCCATAAACTCGATGGCCGGTCCGATGAACTCCGCCAGCAGGGTGCGGAAATCTTCGAGGGCGATCTCCTCAATCCCGCCTCAGTTCAACAGGCTATCGAAAATGTGGAACGCGCTTACTTCACCTACCCCGTAGCCGATGGACTGGTCGAAGCGGCCACCATCTTTGCCGCAACAGCTCGCGACGCTGACCTGGAAATGGTGGTGAACAACTCGCAGTCTCAGGGCACACCCGATGATCCGGCATTTCGCGATCTAAGGTACGCTCCCTCATTCCGAAACCTGCAGCATCGGCTCGCCGATCGCATCTTCGATTGGGCGCAAGTCGGGGCCATTCATCTTCAGGCGCCACCCTATTACGAGAACGTGCGCGCTCTTGTCGGCCGCGGCGTGGCAGAGCAAAACACCGCGTTCCTGCCGTGGGGCGATGGCAACGCCGTCATCCCCCTCGCCGGCGCTGAAGACGTAGCCTGCGTAGCCGCAACTCTTCTAGCCGACCCCAGTGTGCCGCCCGAAAAGGTGTTCCCTCTGGTGACCGAGACTCCAACGGTGCGCGAGATTGTCGAGACTCTTGGCAGAGCGCTCGGCCGGCCGATTCGCTATGTGCCAATCACGGACGAGCAGTGGGTACAGGCAGTGAAGGAGCGAATGAATCCTCACGCCATCGATCATCTGACCCATCTTTGGCAGTACTTCCGGAAAGGTGAAATGCACTTCCGGACTACGGATACGGTCCGCGCAGTGACTGGCCGAAATCCGCAAACACTGGAGGAGTTCTTCCGAGCGAATGCAGCGTCTTTCGGTGCCTAAGCGGCCAGTTCCAAGTCAATCTAAGTCCAACGGATGATGGTTCTAATCCCATCCCCACAGGAGGTCAAAATGTCACCGCAAGCAATCTTCCAAACGCATCTCGTCTTAGGCTATGTCGCGTGTCTGCTCTGCTTCGGCACTTACATCCCTCTGAACACCCCTAAAGAGAAAAAGAGCATGTAAAGCGAGAGAGAATGTCAGTGAGTGACTCGCCCTTGTTGCCACCACCAAGGACAACTTCCGGATAGCTCATCACGCGGGCATTAGATGTGCCCTGTCTACTGCGTGGGGTCGTGCCCACGAAAAGGTGCAGCGGTTTTCTTATCCGCGCCTTTTGTGTTGTCATCGAGCCGAGCCGCTTGCGTCATCAAGTAATTTTGTTCCGGGACACTCGTCGTCCGGCCAGCCGCAATCCGGTAATGCTTGATGGCGCTTTCATAATCGCCAATCATTTCCAGCAGGTGGGCACGAACCGCGTCGAGACGATAGTGCCCGGCGAGCCGAGCGTCGGTATCGAGCGTCCTTAGCAGTTCGAGACCTTTCGAAGGGCCGTGTACCATGGCGGCTGCAATTGCATGATTGAGCGTCACCATGGGACTGGGAGAGACGCGTTTCAGCAGTTCGTACAACGCAAGGATCTGCGGCCAGTCCGTATCTTCAGCTCGCGCTGCTTCGTCATGAACCGCAGCGATCGCCGCCTGTAACTGATACAGGCCGACTGATCCTTTCGATAGTGCGGCCGTCAGAAACTCTATACCTTCTGAGATCTCGACTCGGTCCCACAGAGTTCGATCTTGTTTGGTCAGAGATATCAATTCCTCGTCAGGTCCTGTTCGTGCCGCGCGTCGCGCATCGGTTAACAACATTAATGCCAACAGGCCTGCGATTTCTGCATCATCTGGAAGCAGCGTTTTCGCACAGCGAGTCAACCGGATCGCCTCACGCGCCAAATCGAGCCGCTGCAGGTGTGCTCCGACACTGCTGGCGTAGCCCTCGTTAAAGATCAGGTAGAGCACATGGAGAACTGCAGGCAGCCGTTCGGCGCGCTCGTGCGGAAAAGGCAGGCGGAATGGCACGCCGGAAGTCTTGATGTTTTGCTTCGCCCGGCTGATCCGCTGCGCCATTGTCGCCTCGGGTACCAGGAATGCATTGGCAATTTCAGCCGTGGCCAAACCGCCCACTGCCCTCAGCGTCAAGGCGATAGCCGAGGACGAAGTGAGGGCGGGGTGGCAGCACATAAACAGCAGAATGAGTGTGTCATCTGGATCCATGTCCGACTCGATATCGACTGTCGGCGCCGTGGCTTCCTCGTCCCTCGCGACTGCGGTTTCCCTCTGGCGACGGGCAATTTCGCTGCGCACCTGATCGGTCATTCGCCGAGACGCGACCTGAATCAACCAGCCACGAGGATTGTCGGGAATCCCGTCCTTCGGCCATTGCGTGCAGGCCGCAATCATCGCCTCTTGTACAGCGTCCTCGGCCGATGCAAAGTCGCGAAAACGGCGAGCGACTGCGCCGAGCACCTGCGGTGCAAGTTCGCGCAGCAAATGCTCGGACGTCATGTCCCATGGCTTTGTCATCACAGCTTTGGTTACAGCATCTCCGGTGGCGGCCCGCTCATCACCGGGCGCACTTCAATTGGCATGTTCAACGGTGCTCCGCCAGGCCCTGGCGCAGCGGACGCCTTTGCAGCAATCTCATAGGCCCGCCCTGGGGACTCGACGTCGACAATCCAGAAACCGGCAAGAAACTCCTTGGATTCGGGGAATACGCCGTCTGTGATGGGAGCGCAGTCTTTGCCAGCTCGCACCAACTTCGCCTCATTGGGAAAAGACAAGCCCTCTGCGGCAACCAACTCGCCAGATTCGCGAAGGTCCTTATTCAGATCTTTCATAAATGCAATGTGCGCCTGCAAGTCTTTCGTGGGCCACTTGGGGACCCCCTGCCCGGCCCTCATCGTGTTCATCATCAAAATGTATTTCATGCGTCGTGCTCCTTTCCCGCGCGATTGTTGTTGTGCTACTTTACTTTGCGTGCGGCCGTTCGTGGAGGATCATCCATGACGTGCCGAATTTATCCCTGAGCATCGCAAAGCGGAGAGCAAAGAAGGTCTCCTCCATTGGCATGAAGATCTCACCTCCGTCAGACAGGAGAGCGTAGATGCGCTCGGCCTCGTCTGGGCTGTGGGCGAGGAGGGAAAGATAGGCGCTTCGCATGGGCTGAGCACCGGGAATGTCTGCTCCCATAAGTACCGTGTCCCCGATGTTGATGCGCGCGTGGAGAACGGCCTCTTTCAATTCCGGCGGAATCTTACCGGTATCCGGGTGCTGACCATGCCTCATCATCATCGTGACTTTTCCGCCGAGATGCTCTTCGTAAAAGCGGAACGCCTGCTCGCATTTACCGGCGTAGTTCAGATAGATGTACAGTTTCATAGCGTCCTTCTCTCCCGGCCTGGCTTTCCCGGCGCCGCCCACGCGGGCGGTTTGCTGTCCTAGTGGCTGGTCATGATCTGCCGTACTTCGATCGGCATGTTCGTCGGTACTCCGCCAGGGCCCTGCGCTGCTGAAATGCGGCTCGCTATGGCGTAAGCCCGCTCAGGCGTTTTAACGTCAACGATCCAGTAGCCGAGTAGAAACTCCTTGGACTCAGGAAAGATGCCGTCAGTGACCGGCAAGCCGTCTTTCTCGCCGCGCACCACCTTGGCGTGATCCGGGCCGGCCAAGCCTTCAGCGACTACAAACTCTCCGGACTCGCGCAGTTCCTTGTCGATTCGCGTGAGGACCGCCATATGTGCCTGCCGGTCCTGCTCGGACCATGCTTGATACGTTCCAACGCCGGCCTTCGTGCCGGTCATCAGCAAAATGTATTTCATGTTTTCAGCTCCTTATGCTTTTTTGTCTGTTTGAAACATCCATCGAACACCAAATTTGTCGTTGCGTGCACCGTAGGTACCAAAAAATGCTCTTTTAGCGGATCGGTAACTTCTGCTCCGTCGGAGAGTCTTGCGAATAGAGCTTTCAACTCCGGGAACGTCCCTCCGTTGAGATAAAGGCAAACCGTGTTGCCTTGAATTGGAGTTCGGTCAGGCCGTAGCCAATCCGATGCCGAAATTTCCAGATTGCCGCTTCAGAGTCGTGCATTGATGATTTTGTCCTGCTGAACTGCAGGCACGTGGTCCTTCACCGGAGAATCCTTCACTTTGGTGGCGCTTAGTTCTCCACCAAAGCCGGATTTGTAAAACTCCATTGCCTGATGGCAGCTGCCTGAATAAAAGGTAGAGCGTCAAGGTTGTCATTTCATTTCCTCTTATTTTCTGCAGCTTCGCGTCTGCCATCCAACGAGCAGGCAATGCCGCCAACGCCACAGCGGAGAGCGCGGATGCGACGAAATGCCGACGAGACACGCGATTGGCTTTGCCCAGGGTCGTCCTCCTCTTGTGGAGTTCTTACTTGCCACACCCTAATCTGCGTTTTCATGGAGTAGTCGGAGCCGTCGCGGCGTTCTCTACATCCCCCGAAACAATTTTTTCAAACCAAAAAATCAGGTCCAGCCTGTCGATTTTGTGCGCCCAGAACCGACATACATATGAGCTGAGGTTGGGAAATGACGACTGACGAATTGGTGGTTGACGTTAGCCAGGAGTGGGTGCTTGCCTGCCATGTCCAGCAACGGTTTATGCATGGTCGCGGCCGGAGCGCCGACTCCGTGGACTACAGCGCGCAGTGCCGCCAAGTTCGAGCCCTCGGCGGCGATTGCTACGACTTTATGCCACTCACTGATGACCGCCTGGCGTTGACCGTGGGAGACGCCTCCGGCAAAGGTCTCGCCGCGGCACTGATGATAGCCAATGTCCAGTCCTCACTTCGGACAGCGGCGGTCTTCACGGGAAACGACCTGGCTGCATTGCTCAAGGTAGTGAATCAC
>DASYBJ010000735.1:0-4008 GCA_036500845.1 Acidobacteriaceae bacterium | reverse complement strand
CGCCGTCAGAGGAAACGCAGAAAGCTGCACATACGCCGAAGGAACCATGTACTCCGGCAGCCGCGCTGCCACGTGCTCCCGCAGATCCTCCGCTTCCACGCTCCCGCCTGCCGCACACGTGTAGTAGGCCACCAGGCGCTTATCCCCACTCTCATCCTCCCGCGCCAACACCTTCGCCTCACCCACACCCGCATGGCTCGACAGCCGCGCCTCGATCTCCCCAAGCTCGATCCGAAAGCCACGGATCTTCACCTGATCGTCGTTCCGCCCCAGAAACTCGATGTTCCCGTCCGCCAGATAACGACCTAAATCCCCGGTCTTGTACAACCGGTCCCCGGCTACAAACGGACTTGTAAGAAACCGCTCCGCCGTCAACTCAGGCCGCTTCAGATATCCACGCGCTACACCGGCTCCGCCGATATACAGCTCTCCCGCTACACCCACTGGAACTGGCGCACCATGACCATCCAATATGTAGATCCGCGTGTTCGCAATCGGACGGCCAATCGGAATCACGCTGACTGAAGGCGTATCGAATGGATAGCTCCAGGCTGTTACGTCAATTGCTGCTTCCGTCGGACCGTAAAGGTTATGAAGCTCAAGCTTCACTAACTCTTTCTTTAAGCAATTGGCAAGATCTGGAGAGAGAGCCTCTCCACTACAAATAATCCTTTTAAGGCTTTCAGACTGCCGCAAATTGCTTTGGCTAAGGAATACACGCAACATGGATGGCACAAAATGCAGCGTTGTAATGCCGCTCTTTTCAATCAGGCTGCTTAGATAAAGTGCATCCTTATGTCCATTCGGTCGTGCTAAAACGAGCCGAGCTCCCACAATCAGCGGCCAAACAAACTCCCACACCGAAACGTCAAAGCTAAACGCAGTCTTTTGAAGAACCCGATCTGATTCGTTCAATCGATAAGCATCCTGCATCCACAAAATCCGGTTCACCAATGCCCGATGTTCGCTCAGAACGCCTTTTGGGGTGCCGGTGGAACCTGAGGTGTAGATCACGTAGGCAAGGTGCGAAGACTGCAGCCCCACCCCGGCCGCGGCCGGATTTTCTTCCGGCTGGCTGCTCCAGCCGGAGGCATCGGTGATATCGAGTACGGGCACATCCGGGCCGCTCTGCGCTTCTCCGAACAACCCCAGCAGATGCGTCTGGGTGAGCAGGGCCACCGGCTCGCTATCCTCGAGCATGAAGCGGAGCCGCTCGACCGGATAGTCCGGGTCCAGCGGCACATACGCCCCTCCCGCCTTCAGGATCGCCAGCAGTCCCACCACCATCTCCGGGCTGCGCTCCACGCAGATCGCCACCCGCGCATCCGGGCCCACTCCCCCCTTCCGCAGATGATGCGCCAGCTGATTGGCTCGCCGGTTCAACTCTGCATAGGTCAGTGATTTCTCTTCATATACAACCGCCACCGCCGCCGGGCTCTTCTCCACCTGCTGTTCGAACAGATCTACTACCGTGCTCTCCGGAATCGGCACTCCTGTATCGTTCCACCCGTACAGCACCTGCTCCCGCTCCGCTGACGACAACAGCTCGATGGCTCGCACCTTCTGCTCTGTATCAGCACATATATTCTCCAGAAGCCGCACAAAACGCGATTTGTGTGCTCTTGCCTCCGCAGGGCTATAGACACCCTCATGAAATTGGAACTCTATATGAATAGGACTGCCATCCTGGCGATCGTAAATTTCAAAGCTCAAGTCTCCAACACTTCCGTTCAAGAGGTTCTCGACCCTTGCAGAGCACTCACCGAACTTGAGCTTGTAGTTAAAGGGGGAGTAATCCACTATTACGCGAAAAAGAGGCGCTCCCGTAGCTACAAGACCAATATCGCGCCTCAGTTCTCCCGAACGATAGCGTTGATGTCGCATAATTCTCCTCACACTACCGGCAACTTCGCTGGCCAATTCACGAATACTCTGCTGCTGATCAACTCGGATCCGCAACGGGAGAACGTTGGCTGTATTGCCTGGAGTAGATCTTGCTCGCCGGCCAATCCTCGCAGTTACAGGAATACCGATCACGATATCTTCGACCTGTGTCATACGGTGGAGGTAGACAGCCACCAGAGTAAATAGGACTGCTGGCATACCTCCTCCAGTCGCCTGACCTAGCTGGCGTAATCGTCCTTCCACATCAGCAGTCAGATCGATCGTTTCCCTAATGAAGCGTGAGGATTGTGTTGCCTGCTTCGCAGCCAATGTCACCGCATCCGGCGGCTGAGCCATCTCTGTCGCCCAGAACTCACGATCACGTTCAACTTGTTTAGACGATATGTATTCGTCTTCGTCCACGAGCAGTTCTCGAAACGAGCCAAATGGCGATTGCGATATTGGCTGCTCGAATACCAAGGACGTATAAACCTCCGCGACGCGTTGCGCCCACAACATGCCAGTGAATCCATCCATGATCACGTGATGGGCTCGCAGATACCAGATGTGTTCTCTGGAGGACATAGTAAACAGAGCAAGCGAGTAAGGCTTGCTCTTCAATAAATCCGTATTCAGAGAAAGGTCGTTCGCAACCCAATCGTTAATGATGGTGCGAGGAGCAGAGCGGCCTTTCAAATCGATAACGTCGCAAATAACCTTCTTCGATGCGTCTACCCATTGAAATATCTCGCCATCGTCCTGTTTGAAGCAGAGTTTTACACAGTCGACCTCTTCGAACACTTGCTGAATCGCCTGAATAAACTTGCCCTCATGAAGGTTTCCGTCAATGATGATAAGTTCTGCAATACTATTGTTTTCTCGCTCATCGACTAACGCCTGTGAAAGCCATGCTTCCTCCTGAGCGGCAGACAGAGACAACAGCACATCTCTTATGAAATCGTTCATTTCTTGATGGCTCCTCTTATATTGCTTGAGTTCCAGGAAGAAGTTCTGTATAGAAGGCCCGCCTAAACGCAGGATCCTGATCTGCCGCCCATTCATCGAACAAATAGATCAGTGAAATCCGCACGACGCAAATGCACGTGCAAAACTTTCTATAGTCCGCGGCCTCACAGGTTCCGAACCATTCAACGCAAGGCGCCAGCTACTGAGGTCCAGGTGAGCTTTTTGTTCGTCACATGCCGAGTCCGGCGCTGCACTCCCAGTACCCCGGTATCTTGAAATTGCATTCAGCCAACGTACTGGCTTTCGAATGAAGACACCCGGATCCATCAGAACCGAGTTTCCCCTAGGATATATGGGCATAAGCATCATGCCCAATAAGCCCATGTCGTGAAACAATGACAACCAACCGCATTTACGTTCGTATACTAGCAGGTGGCGATAACGAGGTTGTCACTAATGACTCGACAAACTGTCATTGTCATGTAGAGCCTCAGTCTCCTTCAACTGTCCGCCGAACGGGCATTGGTTGGGATTCTTGATTAGTCATGCATATCACGGTCATAAGAACAAACAACAAATCGCGAAGCATCCTCGAAGCGTCGAATGGCGTGTGGCATGGAAGTATCCGATGCTACAGCAAAGTGTGAAGCAGGCTTGGGCAATGAGGCACTTCGACCGTGGCGTATCCTGAAATCGCCTAGCGATTTTCAACTTACTTGGAATTGAGGTGAAATCCGTAACCCAGTCGATTACCGTCGTAGTTAGACTCATTTACTGCGCCCGGAAGACCTGTACCTCTGCCCGCGCCAGATAGTTGGTGCCTGCCAGTTGCACCATCACGTAAGGTTTGCTGAAGAGTCCGGTTGACAATCTACATAGACATTGCGCCATCATGTGCACCAATTTGTGACATTATTCATGTCTCAGCAATCGGGAGCTCTTATGCGGTAATTGTGTGAATCGTTCCGTTGAGCCCATCTGGAAAGAAGCCGCCCTTACTAGTTCCCACCCGGGAGCTGCCATACGCGATTGCCATGACCTGATTCGTGTTGCGAATGACGGCAAGACCTTGATCGAAGCTGGCGGGGAAAAAGTCGTTACCGGTGGGTGGCGGAACTATGTCGAGAACATCCAGCGGAGAGATTGGGATCTCATTCA
>DASYBJ010000734.1:0-26263 GCA_036500845.1 Acidobacteriaceae bacterium | reverse complement strand
CTCTTCCGTCGGATCGCCCGTAGGCTGGCGCCCAGGAGCCGCAGGATCACCGCAGCCCGCAGCCAAGTAACACCTGCGAGTTGAGAGTTACCGGTCGTTAGCGCTCGACGACCAGGGCCGGATCAGGTCCGCAGTCGTCAGGGCTCAGTCGTCCGAGTGATCATCGGCGCCACCAGGGCGGCGAGCAACGCTATCTCTTCGCTCATCGTTTGCTGCCTGACCGAGCAATTTGCAGAACCCGAGAATCCTTAAAGTTCTTCTTCAAGTTGACGCACCTGGAACTCGATGCTCCTGGCCTCGGCTGTGGGTTTGGGAGCTCCGACCGGCAACTTCTGATCTGCAATCCCGACGGACCTGAGGGGTGAGAGGACCAAGAACTGAGAACTGATCTCACGCTGTTTCTCTTTTGGGGACTGATGGCTAACGAAGGATCCTCACTCCCACCACCGACGAAGTGCACGATCTCCAGCTTGTCTCCGTCGGCGATCGCAGTATGTTCCCATTCGGCTCGCGGGACGATCGCGCCATTGTGCTCGACGGCCACGCGGTCTCCTTTGAGACCCAGTTCCTGAATCAAAGCTTCCAACCGAGAGTCCGATGCCAGCTGAGCGAAATCGCGCGGTTGACCGTTGATGACAAGCTGCATATCCGGAGAGTATCAGGATCGAATATGCAACTCGGAACAAGGTGCTTTTCTTGAGGAACTGCGGCCAGCCCTTCACCGTCCGGCGTTCCGTTCGCGGCTCTACCTCGCCCAGCCGGAGCACCATCAGGGAAGACACGCGGATAGAGCCTGGGTTCTGATACGCTGTCTCGCGATGGACGATGACGCACTGCTCGAAGGCGATACCCTGCCGCTGGACCCGCTGAGGCCAGAATTTCGAACCTGCGGCAGTTGCCTGAACTCCCTCGCCTGGCGTCGCACTTCCCCCACACAATCGTCTCGTTCGAAGGAGTGGAGATGAAATTGAACTCGATATCGCGACTTTCTGCCACTTTGTTCTTGGGCAGTGCGATGGCAACCCTGGCGCAAATGCCCGCGCGCGTTGTTGCCTCATTTGGCGAGTCTGGCAAGCCCGCCAAGCCCGCCAAGCCCAATGACACCTTCCGTCCTCGCGGCCGGCACCTGATCTACGTCGTGCTGCCCGGTTCACTCGAGCGGGCTGGCTGGCTCAATGGGGTAGGCATCGTGGTGCTCGATGCCAACGACAATTACCGCTTCGTCAAGCGCATTCCGACTTGGGAGTATGCCGGCAGCATGAGCCCCGAACAGGTCTCCGGGGTGGCCGCCAGCCCCGTCACCAACTTGATCTATGTCGCGGCGCGCGGCCGGTTGGGCGCGATCGACATGGGCACCGACAAGATGGTTTGGTCGGTGACGCTGGACGGTAAATGCTGTGAGCGTCCCCAAGTCACCCCTGACGGCAAGATCGTGGTGGTCGGCGGCGACCTGCAGGACTATTGGTACGAAGTCGACGCCAAGACGGGCAAGCTGATCTGCAAGCTCGAAGCGCCGGAAAGCCCGAATTCGCACAATCTAAACCTGAGCGCGGACGGCAAGACGGCTTTCATGTCGCCCAACAACAAGGTGATGACGATTTCGGATATCGAGTCGCGCAAGGTCATCAAGACCATCCGTTTCCCCGACAATGTTCGCGTCTTCGTGCTGAACAAGGATTCGACCAGGATCTACGCCAACAACAATAATTTCCTGGGCTTTTTGATTGCCGACGTCAGGACCGGGGAGGTGATCAAGTCGGTCGAGGTGACCAGTGTCGACTGGAAATCGAAATGGAATGTGACCCCGCGTCCGCGCCTTGCCCACGGCTGCCCAAGCCACGGCATCGCGCTAACCCCGGATGAAAAGGAAATCTGGCTTGCCGACGGCATCTTCAAGAAGATCCACATTTTCTCCAATACTGATGATCCAAAGGAAATCGACACCATCGACACGCCGGCGGGCACATTCTGGATAACCTTCGGCCTGGACGGCAAATATGCCTATGCCTCGTCGGGCGACATCATCGAGGTGAGGACCCACAGAATCGTCGGCCAGATGAAGGATGAATACGGGCGCACCATGTACAGCGAAAAGCTGCTGGATATCACCTTCAACGATGGTCATGCCCAGCGGGTATCTAACCAGTTCGCCAATGGCTACGGCGACTATCAGACCGCCGAAGAGTTGGGCGTAGGTCCGCACGTCACGCCGATGCCGGGCAGCGCACCGATCACTCTCACGGGGGTGAACGCCGTCAATGCGACGGCCACAAATGAGTAAATCACTCAACCGCGGCACTTGCCTGAACACTTTTTTGCTGACGTGCATGGGCCGCTCTTTGTGGATTGCGCTAGGCGGGAGTCTGCTGGTTGTGGCAGCGCAATTCGTCTCGGCCGGGGCCGCCGACGTCGCGCCTCCACCTCCCGACCTTGCACGGGAAGGTCAATCGGTCAAAGCGGTTTGCGCTAAGTGCCACACTCTGCAAATTGTCATGGACACTCCCATGAGCTATGACGCCTGGCATGACACCGTGCAGACGATGGTGGATCGGGGCGCCAGCGGCACCGAAGAGCAGTTCGAGGAGGTTATGGACTATCTCCACCGCACCATGACTACGATCAACGTGAACACCGCTGATGGGGCCGAACTGGAGATCGTGCTGAATGTTTCGCAAACAGCGGCGCAAGCAATCATTGCACGGCGGAGCAGGAAGAAGTTCACCGATCTAGCCGACCTGAAGTCTGTTGCAGGTGTCGATGCGCCAACGGTTGATTCGAAGGCCCGGTTGATTTTCTTCAAATGAATCTACTTGAAAGGTCTGGCGAATGCTCCCATGGTAGAGGTGGCTTTACAGGCAGCTGAAAAACTGGTCTGCGGCGAACGAACCATCTATTCCTTGGGGTGCTCCGATTCGGGTAATACATCTTCTTGCGCCTCGCTTGTTGCTTCGGCGCGTTTTTCCGCAGCCTGTTTAGCGGCACTGGGTCCGTGGGTTACGCAGTTTGAAAATGACTGCGGAGAGGGAGGCATTATGGCAGGGGTTTCCGGTTTCGATCGCAGGCAGTTTCTCGGGGCTCTCTCGTTAGGAGCGGCCGCGTTAGCTGTCCCGCACCTTGTTGGTGCGCAGACGGCGACGAAGCGACTGGCAGGGGTCTTCCCGATTGGTTTTACTCCGGTAAACGCGCAGAACGAAGTCGATTTCGACGGGCTGGCTGCGCAGGTGCAATTTTGCAGGCGAGGCGGGGTGCACGGCTTGGCATGGCCACAGATTGCCAGTGGATGGACGACCCTGACCGAAGAGGAAAGGATGCATGGTGCCGAGACCATGATCTCAGCTGCCCGGGGCGGTACCACGGCGATCGTGATCGGCGTGCAGAGTCGCACGGCGGATTTAAAGGAAACCGAACGTTATGCCAAACAAGCGGAGAAGCTTGGTGCGGATGCCATCATTTGCATAGCCCCGCCTGGCGCTACGGATGACTCCGAATTGCTGTTGTATTATCAGCAGCTCGGGAAGATGACATCCCTTCCGTTGTTTGTGCAGACCGGAGGTGACTTCGGCATCGACTTGATCGTCGAGATGTTCAACACCATTCCGACGTTTCGCTACGTGAAAGATGAAGCGGGCGATCCTCTCGCGCGGGTGACGGAAATCCGAAAGCGCACAAACGACCAACTCAATTGTTTCTCCGGCAAGGGAGTCACCACTATGATCACGGAAATGGAACGGGGCTTCGTCGGCCATTGCCCGTTCGTGAGCCTTGCCGATCTCTACGCTTCCGCCTATGACTCATATCACGCGGGTAGGGTCCGCGATGCGTTTGATCAATTCGGACGCGTCGCGGCGGCCAGCTCGATGTTTGCTCAAAGCGACGTCGACGTATTGATTGCTCGGCGCGTGTTCCGGCCGGGTACAACCACGCGTGTTGCTCCGCCGGCGCCCGGCGCTGATATCGGGCGCCGCAAGGTCACAAGTCCAGACGAAATCAGGCACGACTTGGACACATACTTGAAGCCGTATCTGAGGGCATAGCCGGCCAAAACAGCAGCGAGACAACGCGGGATCGCTCTTTTCCGCGCACAGTGTTGCGCTTTCGCCTGAGTTCAGCGTAAGTACCTCCGGGAAAACACGCTATGAAAACTGGATTTTCTAGACGTCGCTGCTGTCCGATTTGCAACTACGATAGTTTGCACGCTTAGTCCCGGGACGCGCGGCTCGAGCCGGCATTTAGGCCGGTGGAGTTCCGCGACAAAGATCGGGACGTTGGTTGGCCGAAGTCCGCAACCACGTTCAGACGGCTTCCCGGTATTGTGACCGCGGCCTCGAAGACCTCCGGAGCGAAGCAGGTACACGAAACAGCCGGAGAATCGAGCCAAAGTCCACAGGCTTCGTTCCGTATTACAGACTTGATTCTTCTTACTCCACTACTCGAAATGTATAGGCCCTCCCTGTGGAGCCGGCCGCCGAAGAGCCAGTAAGCCCCGGCGACAGGAAAGCATATTCTCCCGGAGGGAGATTGCCGGGTAGCTTGAGCTTATAGGTTCGCTTTGCGATTCTCGTCTGTTCAAAAGCAATCTCATCCCGCAACGCCCCGCCTGACGCATGGAAAACACCGCCCGTTACAGTGCGAAACTCGCGCGCATCGGGTTTTTCGTGTAGATGAACCAGCAGAAAGTCTGTGCCTTGGACGCCGTCCTGTGCCTTGATGAGAAATTGGAGCGGTGTATTCATCTGCGTGGCACTCGCCGCACCATTGAGCCGACCATTTACGTCCCCCTTAATCACGCCTGCGGTCACGACGGTTTTGACTACTCCACCGGTCTTCCAGTTCACCTGTTCCGTCTGGACCTGAACCCAGTTATCCCGCAATTTCCTGTAGACGCCGCTGTCGAGATCTTCATAGGGATCGACGACGACAGCCGGGGCCGGTGCCACTGCCACAGAAGCAGTCGGCGGAGTTTTCGGGCTGCCTTTCCCAGCCATAGCCGCCAGGACTCTGCTTGAGATACCCCTTCTCTTAAGATTGATGAGGGTGTCGGGCGACAAGTCGAAGTTGCCGTTCTGATTCTGGATCAATGAAACGATGACGTCATCGCCCAATCGGGCGCGTGCCATCTTTTCGATGGAATCGTTGGTCAAAGTCACCTGGGCAAAGACCGCGGAGCTTAAGGCCAAGCACAAACCGCCGACAAAACTACAAGTCTTCATGAGAACGTTCTCCCAGTCTGGGCAGACTTTCGCCCCTGCGAGAGCAGCAATTCTCGATCCAAACTGCAGATGTGGGCATTTCGGGCCTTTTTCATTCTGTCGGTGTACACGACTGTTTACAAGCCGGCGCCCCGGAGTGAGGAGTGGTATACACCTGTTTCTCGTGCGATATAGTCAGCTAAGAGATGACTTGCGAATCACGCTCCCTTGGGCGGGCACAACTGCTGAAGTTATCTGTTGTTCTGCTTCTGGCGGTTGGACTCTTCGCCGGCTCTCTTACCGCTCAGACGGTTGGCCAAGAGCCAGCGCAGCCGCACACCACTGATCCGAATTCCATTGGGCCAACCTTTACGGTCTCCGATCTGCCGAGTGGGCGGCCACTCCGAGTGATTGTTTACGGCGATATGCGGTTCACTGATCCGTCCAACACCTCAGACACCACTCCCGTCGTGCGCAAATGGTTAGCTCAAAAAGTTGGCGAGGAAAGACCGGATGTCCTCCTGCTTACCGGGGATATGCCCTTCCATGGCAGCAATCCCAATGACTGGAAGGTCTATGAGCAGGAGACCGCACCGTGGAGTGCAGAGCATTTGCGCGTATATCCGACCATTGGCAATCACGAGGTCCTTACGGACGCCGGCCAGGGCCAGCGCAATTATTTCAAAGCGTACCCACAGATCGCCAATTCAAACTATTACTCAGTGCGGATCGGCAACGTTTATCTGATTACCCTCGACACGACTAATTTTCTCGATCCCAGATGGCCACAGCGTGAGTGGCTGGATCGGCAGCTTTCGAACATTCCCGATTCGATTGATTTCGTCTTCTTCCTGTTCCATGTTCCGATGATTGCCGATCTGCAGACATCGTTCATGCTCGGCATGCCTACCCCGGGCGGGCTCGCGATGCGCCAGCATCTCGAAGCCCAAGCTGCTAAGTCGCATGCGAAGTTCGTGATCTTCAATGGGCATATCCATAACTACGAACGATTTGAGATGAACGGGATCACGCATGTGATCACCGGGGGAGGGGGAGCAAGGCCGTATCCTATCTTCCTTCGCGGTGACCAGGATCTCTATCGCGAACACACGTATCCAAACTTCAACTACGTCTTGATCACCGTCGCCGGCAAACACGCCGAGGCCAAAATGTACCGCGTCGCCGACCCTTACGCAGCTCCGGAAAAAATGTACGTAGAGTTAAAGGACACCTTCAATCTCGATGCCAAGTAGAACTCACAGAATAGAATTGCCGGGATTCTGACCGGAAAGAGATTCGTGGCAAGCTGTCTACTGGCAAAAGAGCAGCAAGCCGAAGAGGAAGAACCAAAAGAAGCTCATCGTATGCCAATACCATGCCGCACAATCGACCGCGACCTGACGTGTCTCCATGCGGCGAAGCATGAAAAGAGCGGCGGTGCAGATGCCTAAGGCGAGAATGCCTAAGACCAAGTGAGCGGCGTGCGTGCCGGTGATCAAGTAAAAGAAGTGGCTGCTGGGATTGGAGGCGAAGAAAACGCCCTCTGCGACCAATTGCTTCCAGGCGATCCACTGGCCAGCGAGAAACATGGCCCCAAGCGCAACCGTCGCGAGAAGCCACGGGGCGGCACGACGGACAGTCGGCCGGCCCAGTCCCAGCCACTCCTCCATCACGTCTATCTCGCGGAAGAGTTGCCGCCGACCGACCTCCATGGTTACGCCGCTCACGAGAATTACAGCCGTATTGATCCAGAGCACAGGCGGGAGCGCGAGGGGACGCCAATCCAGCACCCATATGTTCGCTGCGGTGAAGTGCCCACCGGCCTGTCGCGCAAAGAAAGCACTCACTAAGGCGATGAAGAACATCAGATCGCCTGCAAGGGCAAAGAACAGCATCATTCGATAGCGCGACAGCATTTCGCGCGGGCCGCGCCGGCCTGGTTCTCGGTTTTCCCAATTCTCGCCGTCACCTCCGCCGCCGGTCGGCCGACGATCAAGTGGTGGTTTGCCGCCAAAGCCAGGGTCTTTGCGGTCAGTGTCAGCAGGTGTGCGCGTGAAGGTAGCGGGCATGGCGCGGTTCCCTCATTCGAAAGATTACTCCTCTTTTGCTCCGGCTCGCAGCGCATTTAAAAATCTGCTTTGCCAGGGCGAACTCCAAACTCGTGAGAGTCGCGGATAGATGATCGCAGCCAAGGGGTCTGAGAGACCTTTACCAGCCCGATACGGGAGCCCCCGAAATTGGCTGCACGCGGGCGCTCCGCTCAAAACCTGGCCCTCCGCGGTGGATGGCACGAAACAAAGACCGCCGCTGAAATCAAAGCATAGGCCAAATAAAGATAAAGGAGAAGATCGTTCCCGATGACTTGATACCACTCAAAAGCATCTCCGAAATCAAGGAATTCCTACCGTTCGAAATCCCACTCAGTTCGAGGCTGGAAGGTCGGACAGCAAGAGAAGACGAGGAGCATGGGCGGAAAACACGATACACACATCTGGATGCGCTCCGTACGAGAACAGATGCAAGCACAGCTGAATGCCACTACCGCCAGTCAAGAGTTTTCCGAGGTGTTTGGAGAGGGTGAAGACTGCTCTGTTCTTGCCATTCGAGAAGCGTAAGGAACGAAGAGCGTGTACAAGCAAAAGCAGATCTCTCAACTGCGCTCGGAGGCTGTGACTTTAATCAGCTTCTTTTTTTGCAATCGGGTTCCCTTTAGGTACGACCAGGGGTTCGGCCTGCTAAGAGTGAACTACGTTTGCAGGGATTACAGTTCCGGCCGGCCAACTTCCGATTCTGATCCTATTTTACTTTGCAGATAGCTACCACTCGGTAGTGGTTTTGCCCTGCCGCTTGTTTTTAGCTCAGCAGCCCGGGAGCGAAATGCATCACGTTGTAGGCTAGCGCACTCCATAGTACGACACACTTGATTTTGTTCAGTCCGCGCACCGTGAACTGGGATAGGCCATGGGTTCGTAGCTCGGCATTGATGGTTTCACTCGTGGACGCCCTTTGCTGGTAAATTTTCTTTCCCTGCTCGCTGTCCATGCGACGCTTCCATGCCTGCACCGCCTCCGGGTCGCTCGGCTTTGCTTCCAACTCGCGGCCGCGATTGTTCGGATTCTTGGCCGGCTTCGGGGGCACGTACAACTCCACTCCTTGCTGGTGCGCCTGCACGATGTCCTCCATCCGCAGGTAACCGCCGTCCACCAGATGCTGCTCTACTTTGCCCCCCGTCCGTTGTTCCACCTGCTGCCTCATCGGTTCGCTCAGCCCCGCCGAATCGGAGCCCTCGTTGCTCACTTCTACCCCAAGGATGGCGCGGCTTTCCGTATCACTCGCCAGTTGCACATTTACCCCAGGGCTATAACCACCGTTGGCCATCTTCATCACCCGGGTGGAGGCATCGGTGGTGCTTACCCGCGGCTGCTTGGCCCGAATCTGGTCTCCACATTTTCCCTGACCGGCACGCTTGGCCGCTTCGGCCTGCTTCTGCTTCAGCTCCGGTAATTGGCCCAAAGCCGCTTCTATTCGCTGCTGCCGCTCCTTGACGGCTCGCTCCTGCGCCGCTTTCTTCCGCTTCGACAACCCCGCTAGATGAGCAGGCGATTCCAACTGCTGCTTCAACTCCGCCATGTGCTGCTGGGCTTGACGCAATAGATCCTCCAGCCGCTCTTCCCGGCGAAAACTGTTGCTCCCAGCGCTGACCCGCACACGAACCCCATCCTGGCTGATCCGGCTCACCCGTACCAATTTCTTGTCCACCATCGTCGCCAGCACCTGCGTAAATAAAGCTTCCAGCCCCTGGCTGTGATCGGTCCGGAAATCCGATAGCAACCGGTGATTCACCGTCACTCCTCCGCACATCCAGCGGAAGGGCGCGCACTCCTCACAGCGACGCGCCAACTCGCGCGCCGATCCGATGCCCCGCACCGATGCGTACAGCCACAGACCCACCAGCAATTGCGGATCGGTCGCATCCCGACCCGCTACCCCTTCCCGCGCCTTGATCGGCTGGCTAAAACCACTCAAATCCAGCCCCTCCACTACCGCCATTACTGTCCGCACTGGGTGAAGCTTACTCACCAGATCATCCGGACACTGCGGCAGCATCGCGTACTGAAGACGCTCCGGTATGCGCAACCGAACTTTAGCCTGACCCTGGTGCTCCTCTACTCCGCCATCGCTCATGGCTCTCTTATAACTTTATTTATCCCGGAAAAATATTGACAAAAAAGTCACAGGCTCTCGGGATGACAGGTGGCATTCACTCGAATTGGGTCCAGCTCGTAGACTGACCTAACCATGAAGCTGCGTTTCTTTTACGTCTACATTTTGGCAAGCCGAAGCCGAACCCTGTATGTGGGAATAACCAGCCATCTCGAACATCGAGTGGCACAACACCAACAGAAGCTTTACGACGGTTTTCTGCCAGGTATAACTGCGATCGCCTGGTATGGTTTGAGCGGTATTCGACAGCCGCCACCGCCATCGCCAGGGAAAAACAGATCAAAAATTGGAGCCGCCAGAAGAAACTCAAGATCATCGACCAAGAGAACCCCACGTGGCTTGATCTGAGTAAGGCTTGAGACGAATGAATCACAATAAAGATCCGCGGAAACAAGTCCGCAAAGCGGCAGGTCATCCCGAGCGAGCGGAGCGAGCCGAGGGATCTGCTTCTAGGGCGTAATCACGTGGTGCCCATGCGTGATCGCAGCGGGGCAGGTTGGCTGTCCTGCTGCGACGACCGGTGAACCCTGGGCCGCGGATAGTGCTCCGGTAGTGGGACTCATGAAAAGTCCCGAAACATTATTGTTCAGGAAGTTCGTTGTATAGACGAATTGGCCTAAAGCCGGATCGATCAGGAGGCAGGTGGGCCCTGTACCAACCGCATACGCTGGCGTCGAGGAATTTGGGGATAGGTTTCCTGTAGAAGGGTCGATCAAGAATGGCGTCACATTGTTTGCATTGTAGTTTGCTACCAGCAAGTATTTGCCGCGTGGATCAACCTTAATCGCATCCGGGAGATTCCCCGCACTGAATGTCTGCTGGGGTTGCATTGGCGTCAGAGTACCATTGCTCTGGATCGCAAAGCCGATGATCTGATTGGAGGAGCTGTCCGTCACATAGAGAAACTTGTTGGCGGGGTCGCTGGTAATAGCGTTGGGGGCTACCAGGTTTGCGGAATAGGTACCGATCTGAGTAAGTGCACCATTCGACCCAACTTGATAGGCGTAAATACTCGGGTCTCCTTGATTGGCGACGTACACAAAATTGTTATTGGCGAGAACATTCACGGCAGCCGGTCCGTTGCCGGCGGGGAAGAAGGAATTGGTCCCGTTTGCTACCGGCGAGCACAAGCTCGAGGTGGCGCCCAACTCGCCGTTCGCGTTGATCGGGAACGCTACCAGAGCGCCTGGCCCTGGAACGCTGACGTTGAAGTTAGGCTGAAAGGTTTCTACAACGTAGAGGTAGGTCCCTGCGGCATTCGCCATCAGCTGAATTGGAAACGTTCCGGGCATATTGCAAGTTTGCAGCGGATAGAGTTTGCCATCGGTCCCGATGGCAAACATAACGATCGTATTGTCATCATGGTTGATTACGTACAGATTTTTACCGTTGGGAGACGTCGCATCGGCCACCGGATTGCGGCCCCCCGAAGAGTAAGGGGAATCCACCAATTGCCTTAACACTCCCGACTCACCGTCGATAGAGTAGACATTGATCTGTCCGGGGTTCTGCCTCGATGCGGTGACGTAGAGAAACCCGATTGTGTTGCTGGGTGAACACGCACTTAGCCAAAGTCCAAGGCCGAGAGATGCGGCGGCCGCCAGCGCCATTTGACAGAGTTTCCTAAGCTTCATGCGGTTCCTTCATCTCGGCCGACCGCCCCGGTCTTGCCCGAAGTCTGCTTTTCCAAGAGCCTCCTAAGGCTGCACTGCTTGAAGCGAATGGTTCCCATGGGTGATCGCAGCGGAGCAGGTTGGCTGCCCTGAAGCAAGAAATGGAGAATTCTGGACAGGGGTGAGGGCGCCGGAATTGGGATCCATACGCTGACCCGAGATCGAGTTACCCAGGAAATTCGTACTGTAAAGGTACCTGCCGAGTGCCGGGTCAAGCAGAATACATGTTGGTCCGGTATCAACCGTCAACGTGGGCGTCGTTGCATTCGCCGACAGGTTTCCATTGCTCCGGTCAATCGAGTATGCCTGTACGGTATTTGCGTTGTAATTCGCGACAAGGACAAATTGTCCGCGTGGATCGGCAACGATCGAATCAGGCAGGTTACCGGCACTGAAGGGGCGCTGCATGGGCACAAGGGTTCCATTGGTCTGGATTACGAAGCCGACGACCTGATTCGAAGCGGCATCGGTGACATAGAGAAACTTGCTTGTCGGATCACTTGCAATCGCGTTGGGGGATACACCCACGGTGTAGTTGCCAATCTGAGTCAACACCCCATTCGTCCCCGCCTGAAAGGCGTAAATGCTCGGATCGTTCTCGTTGACGACATAGACAAAGGCGTTTGCGGCGAGAACATTCACCGCCACCGGACTATTGCCCGCGGGAAAGAACGAACTGCTTCCGTTGGCTACCGGCGTGCACAAGCTCGAAGTGGCGCCTAACGTGCCATTCGCGTTGATTGGAAACGCAACCAAAGCACCAGGACCAGGAGTAGTGCTGCTGAACTTGGGTTGGTAGGTTTCTACAACATACAAAAACGTTCCCGCCGGGTTGACAGCTAACTGTGTTGGGAAAGTTCCAGGCAGAGAGCACGTTTGCTGATTGGAGAGCTGGCCACCGCTCGAGATGGCGTAGGTTATCACGGTGCTGTCGTCGTGGTTGACGACGTAAAGGTTCTGGCCATTGGGGGAAGCGGCGGCGGCAACAGGATTCCTGCCCGCAGCAAAGGGAGAACCGGTGAGAGGAAGCAGTGAGCCCGACGAGCTATCGACAGAATAGACTTCGACCACGTTCAGTCTTGACGCTGTGACATAAAGAAAGTCGATGGTATTGGGTGGGCCACAGGCAGTCACCCCAAGAGATGCAGCAACGGCCAGTGCTATCTGCCCAAGTTTCCTAAACTTCATGCGCTTCCTTCATCCCGGCTGATACGGAACCTGGGCCGGAGCTGCACACCGCAGCAGAGCTGTCTAGATAGAATTGTTTTAAACCCACTTGCATTGTAAAAGCTCGAACTGCTTTCGCCCATCCAAGCACTCGCCGAGAGTTGCCGCACATTAGAACAAGGTGCCGCTCATTACGCACCAGGTGGGTTGACCCACAGTAGTGAAGACAGAACTCTTGCGCAGGTTGGTTAAGGTACCGGTCTGCTGATTGATGACGCCGCCGGTCACGGTACCGCTATCGAAGTTGGCGGTATAGAGGTATTGATTCGATGGATCCTCAACAATGCAGCGAGGACCTGACCCTGAGCCAAAAGGCACGCTGTTACCGCCCGTCGCTGCACCGGAACTGAGAGCCTGCAATTGACCGGCGGAATTCGAGTTGATGAAGAACGCGCTCACCGTGCTTGCCGCGCTGCTCGCAGTCAAGTTTGGCCCTCGGTTCGCGATGTACACAAATTTCCCCAAATGGTCGACGAGCATGGTGGTTGGATTGGCCGTGGTGCCCGTATTCGGCACAGTTCCTCCGACCAAAGCCTGCAGTCCGCCGTTCGTTCCAGATGTGTAGGGAAGGATCTGACCGGGCGCGGTCGGGGTCGCACCTGGCGGCGTTAGCGTGTCGAGCAAATAGACGAAGGACGGACTCGCGAAGATGTAGCTCAGGTTGGTCGCGCCCGTCGGCAATGGTGTGTTTTGCGTCAAAGTAAGCTGACCGTTCATGGCACTGAACTGGTAGACAAAGACACCTTGGTTCGGATCACCGGCAGTTCCGCTACCTTTCTCGATGGCATAAACAAAGGCGCTATTGAAGAGGGTGAACTCGATCGGACCAGTGCCAATGGGAAAGTACGTAAGATTGGTTCCGTTCGTATCCTTGACTTGTAGATTTGTTATCAGCGAGAGCCGGCCGGTATTCTGATCGATGTTGAAGGCCGTGATGTCTCCGCAATTGGCAGCGCCGCCGGTCGACACGCAATTCGCTCTGTTGGGAGAAAGCGAATCGAGCACCAGGAGATGAGTGCCTGTGGTATCCGCCAGAAGGGACACCGGAAGACTCCCTTGGCTGGTATAGCTTTGCTGAAAGCTCAGCGACCCCTGGCCGCCGACTGAGAAAAGCGCGATGTTTGGGGCGGCTAAATTAGCCGGTGTTCCCGCAGGGCAAGCAGCCTGCCCGGCCGCACCGCATCCGGCATTGAGGACGTAGAGAAATTTTCCGGCAGTTGTAACCACAGCTCGAACCGGATTTACACCGTTGGAGCCATAGGGGGAACCCGGATTCACTGTCAGCTGGCCTTGATTGTTATCGATCCGGTAACCAGCGATCTGATTGTATTGCGCTCCGGTTATCCAAAAGTAGCCCACCGTGTGGTCTGTGCTGCAGGAGGTGACTCCCAACCCTGTCCCCAGGGATACCGCCAAGGCCAGCGCGATCCGGCCGAATTTACTAAACTTCATGCGTTTCCTTCGTCCTGGCCTTGCCGTTTGGCCCAGGGCTGCACCTGCAGCTGAACTGTGTGGGGAATGTCTCCCGCTTGAATTGTAAAAGCTTATACCACTTTTCGGCTAGGCGCCTTTGCCTCGAGCGTGGCATTGCGAATACTACAGACTCCTAGCAATTTGACCGACTGCTAGTCCGAAAGGAGATCAAAATACCTTCACCCGGAACGTCAGGTACTTCTTCGGGTTCTCACGTATCGCCGCGACCAGATTGCGAGTTTCCGTGAGCATCTGATCCGTGCTGTTGTATACCGAGGGATTCTGCACGAGCTGACCAATCGTGCCTTGGCCGCGGTCGATCTTCGCCATCAATGAATCCAATTTGTCGACCGTATCCCGCAACTTGGCGGCGAACTGCGGATCCTTTGCGATCATGCCAAGGCCGCCTTTCCCCGCATTGATGTCGGCGAGCAACTGATTGGCGTTGGCCACGGAGCGATTTAAATTGTTGGCGAGGGTGTCATCCTTGAGGAGTTTGCCGATGGAACCCTTTCCCTCATCCAGCTCGGTGGTGACCTTATCCAGTTTGGCTACGGTGTTGTTCAAATGATTGTACAAGGTATCGTCAGCCACCAGCTTGCCGATCGAACCCTTGCCGCTGCTGACTTCGTTCACCAACCGCTGCAGCTCAGTGACTGTGTCCACAGCCTTTTGATAGAGGTCGGGGCTATTGATCAGTGCTCCAATCGACCCTTTGTTGGAGTTCAAGGCGTCCACGATATTGTTGACTTTGCCGAGGATCACGTTTAACTGCTCGATCGTCCCCTGGCTCGATTTGATCACGTCGGAGAGATCAGGTGTTTCCCTCGTGGGAAGCTCGCTGTTGTTCTGAACCAACGGACCTGTTGCGGTCTTGCTATCGATGTCTACTACGGTGTCGCCGAGAACGCCAATCGTATCCAGGCTCGATGTGGAATCGGTATGCAGGGCATTTCGATATACCGCATTGACTCTCATGGTCACTTCGACGGGAGTCAATTTGCGGGACGCTACGATTTGAATTGACTTCACGTTCCCGATTGTGACCCCTTCGAGGTTCACTGGAGCTCCCACTTTGAGGCCTGCAGAGTTCTCAAAGTAAGAGTGTAGCGCCAGTTTTCCGCCAAACAGACCGCCGGTGCTGCCCGACATGAGAAAGATGAGAGCAGCAAGAACAGCCAGCGCCACTAGGACCAGAACACCTACCTTCAGTTGTGACCATCGCACTTCCTGCTGGCTGGGCACGGACCCTCTCGGAACGAAGTTGGTGCAGCTTGAAACGAACCACTGGCTGTGAGGATATCAAATCGGAGAGGCCAGCCGGTTCTTAGTCCTTAGTCGCAGTCAATCCCATTGCCGGTTGCATTCGCCAGAGGGCTCCCTCTGCAACCAGACATCCGACCCAATCCTCAGCCGTAGGAGGGCCCACGGCCCGGGGATTAAGGGCCTGCCTCTAACTTTCCGTCCTTAACTTTCCATGATTACCATTGCCATTGCGATTTGGGCAGTGTGCGTCAGGGAAACTGAAATCGTCCGTACGCCGAGGCGGTCCGCAATATGCCGCGCTCGTCCTGAAAGCTCCAGACTGGGCCGGCCGGTCAACGCCCGCGCGACCTCAATCTCCTTCCAACTGACGCCGAAGTTCATTCCGGTGCCAAGCGCCTTAGCTCCAGCCTCTTTCGCAGCGAAGCGAGCTGCAAAGCTTTCAGCACCGCGGCGCTTACTGTTGCAATATGCGATCTCGCGTGGTGTATAGATGCGGTTCAGAAACCGCTCGCCGAACCGTTCGATGGATTGGGCAACTCGTTCAACCTCGATCAGGTCCACGCCTGTGCCGAGCAACATGGTGAACACAGTACCACGGGAACCGGAAGCGCTTTTGCTCGAGTACCACTTGGGATCCCGGAGGTACCTCCTCTCACGCTGAAGTGCGCGATACCCAGGCCGATTTCTAGAGAGGTAGCCGATCGTGACCCTAACGCTCATGAACCCTCCCATCGAAATATCGGCGACGCTGCCGGAAGGCCAATCCTCAGTGCTTCCCGTGCTGCATGGCGTCCTCTGCGACTGTGGAGGTTGGATCCTCAACCGGGGATTCATTGGGCCGGGCATCGCTCGGTTTGTTTTTGAATTCCCACGCGATATTTGCGTTGAAATCTACAGCGCGCTGGTTTCGCTGGGCTTCGAGCTCACTCCGGCTTCGCATCGTACTTTGACGGAGCTGTGCCGCTGTACCCCATACCTATTCGACCTGCCGTCGCGCACGATCACAGCCGTGGATCAGACTTCGCTCGACGAGTCCACCCGTTATGTTTGTTCGCTTGAGATCGTCAAGGCGGAACTCTGTATTCAGTTCATCCCCCCGGCAAGTACGGGGGCAGGCGTCGGGGACTAGGGTCTAACAGGCTGCTGAAAAACTAGTCTGCGGCGAACAAACCGTCTATTCCTTGGGGTGCTCCGATTCGGGTGATACACGCTTGTTGCTTCGGCGCGTTTTTCCGCAGCCTGCTAAGGGCCGGGACGAGTCTCTCTGCCAGCGAATGAGGGAGCTGCCCTTTTCCTTGTCCTAAATCAGGAATGATTGCGGAGCACCTCGTTCATGTCGCGTTCCGGCTCGCGGGTGCACTCCCTTTCTGGAGAGTCCCTGGCACAGCTTAACTCCAATGATCTGAAGCGAACAGCGTGGGGGAGTTTTCATCCCGCTTCGACAAGTCCATAGCGGCGCTGCCACGCTTCGCGGAGCCGGGCCCAGACAAAGGTCCGCTCCTCTTCCCGCACGCCCGGCTCCGACTCTGCCGCGAAAAGAGCCGACTCTTTCTTCGCCAGTTCCAGCAGCTCTCGATCGCGCACGAGATTCGCAACACGAAAATCAGGCAGCCCCGCCTGTCGCGTTCCGAAGAATTCTCCCGGACCACGCAATGCGAGATCCAGCTCGGCCAGTTCGAATCCATTTTGCGTGCGCACCATCGCCTGCAAACGTTCTTCGGCCTGAGCCGAAGGCTTCGCTCCCGTCATGAGAATGCAGTAGGATTTTGCCGATCCGCGGCCGACCCTGCCGCGCAGTTGATGCATTTGGGCCAGACCGAAACGCTCCGCATGCTCGATTACCATCACGGTTGCATTTGTGACGTCGACGCCTACTTCGATCACCGTCGTCGCGATCAATACATCCACTTCTCCGCGTTGAAAACGCCGCATGATGATCTCCTTCTCATCGGCGTCCAGGCGACCATGAAGCAACCCCAAGCGCAGCCCGTGGAGGGCACCCTGACTCAGTTCCTTATACATATCGGTGGCAGCCTTGAGCGTCGGCCTGCCAGTCGACCAACCTTCTGGTCTGAGTTGTGGCCTGTTCTTGCCGGCCCCTCCCCTTGCGACAGTGGAATCGCTCTTTGCCGAAGATGGAGAGACCTCGGCGAACTGCTCTTGTTCCGGGGGAAAGTCGAGCTCCGGCTGGTCTTCATTTGCGCCCTCCACCACCGGATATACGACGTACGCCTGGCGGCCTATCCTGACCTGACCTCGCACGAACTCCCATACTTCGGACGCCCGCTCATCCGAGACTCGTCTGGTAACAATGGGTGTTCGTCCCGGGGGCAATTCATCGAGCATGCTCAGGTCCAGGTCTCCGTAGAGTGACAGCGCCAAAGTCCTGGGAATCGGAGTGGCGGTCATCACCAGGACATCCGGCTCCGCGGCATTGGGCTTTTTCATCAAGCGGAAGCGCTGAAGAACGCCAAAACGATGCTGTTCGTCCACGACGACAAGGCCCAGATTTGCGAACTCGACCTTTTCCTCAATGAGGGCGTGTGTCCCGATCACCAGTTGTGCTTCACCACGCACGATGGTTCCACGATTGGCACGCTTCCGCTCTTCGTCGAGCGAGCCAGTGAGCAGGACTACCCTGTAGCGCGTTTGCGAGCGTTCCAGCAGCTTTCTTGCTGCCAGATAGTGTTGTGTTGCCAAGATCTCCGTCGGAGCCATCAATGCCGCCTGGTACCCGTTCTCGATGGCCACAAGGGTGGCTTGCAGAGCTACGATCGTCTTTCCCGATCCGACGTCCCCTTGCAACAGCCGACGCATCGGCGTTGGCTGGCGCATGTCCGAGACGATCTCCCCCAGGCTTCGTTTCTGCGCGGGCGTCGGATGGAAGGGCAGAATCTGCCGCAACGCCTCGCGAACTCGCTCATCGGCAGCGAATGCAATGCCCTGCCGCTGGCGGAATCTCCGTCGCTTCAACTCCAGTCCGAGTTCAAGATAAAAGAGCTCTTCGAATACCAGGCGCTTTTGCGCGGGAGTGGCCCAAGATTGAAGATCTTCCAGTGAGGTGCCGGCGTCGGGAAAGTGTGCTCGCCGGATCGCCTCTTCGCGGGTAGGGAGCCCCAACCGTTCACAGATCGCCATGGGCATCGTTTCCGGGATACGCCCGTTCAGTTCCTCGAGCATCCCCCAGATGACTCTGCGCTGCCAACGCGATGAAAGCTTACTTCCGCTCAAAGACTCGTAGACCGGGGTGATCCGGCCGACTTCCAGCAACTTGGATTCCTCGTCATCGTAGTCGCCGGAGATCACTTCCACCTGAGGCTGGATCATTTTCAGGCTATTGCTGCTACGTGACGCCTCGACCTTGCCGTAGAGAGCGACCATCTGGCCCGGCTTGAATTTGTCCTTGAGGTACGCACCGTGGAACCACATGCACTTGACCTTGCCGAGCCCCTGGCCCACGGTCATTTCAAAGATTGGCATGCGGCGTGTCCGCAAGAGAGCTGCTCCTCTCACCTGTCCGATGAAGCTGGCCATCTGGCCCGGCTTGAGATCTTCGATTGCCTGGGGACGCAGACGGTCTTCATAGCGGAAAGGCAAATGGTAGAGCAGGTCTTCGACGGTGGTGATCTGCTTTTCGGCGAGCATCCGCGCGATCCGAGGTCCAATGCCTTTGACGAACTGGACAGATGTCTCCAGACTGATCACATCCCGATCCTACCGGAGGAATTGCCGTCAAGGCACATGCTGGCCAGTGCGACTTCGATGTCCTCACGGGTAGGGCTACGCTGCCCTCAACAGAAATTTCGCAAAAAAGATGCAGAGTTGTCGATCCGGGCGTTTTCCGTTCGACGTGTAAGTAGAGCTCGGATTTGTAGCGTTTTCGTCAAGTATGTTTTCGCGGCGGAATTTGGTTGTGGGCCGCATATCCGCATATGTTAATGGGCGTTAGACGGCGGGAACACGCGGAGTCCGGGTTCAAAATTCAAACGAGGAGAGACAACCATGAAGTTTCTGTCACTGTACACACCCGACAAGAAGACGGCGGGCGCCCCTACCTGCAACGAGGAGATGGCTGAGATGGGCAAATTAATAGAGGAGTCGGTGAAATCGGGCACACTGCTTTCGACCGGAGGGCTCATGCCGGGCTTACGGGTGCGGAGCTCCGGAGGCAAAGTTTCAGTGATCGACGGGCCCTTCGCCGAGGCGAAGGAGGTGATCGCCGGCTTTGCGGTGCTCGAAGCGAAATCCACTGAAGAGGCGATCGATCTGACCAAACGATTCCTCAAAATTGCCGGAGACGGAGAGACCGAACTTCGCCAGATCATGGAATCGGGCGATTTCCCCAACTCGTAGTGCCTAAGGACGCGCCCGCCATAGGTTGCCCTGAACATCTTGGACCTGCGGAATCTCGTTCGCCGTTGGAGTCAAACGAAGACTCCGCACGATCGAGTCTGTACAGACGCCGAGGTCCGAACGCAAACTGACAAGGAGAACACGAGTATGCGCTTTATGTTGTTGATGATCCCGAAAGGGTATGAGAACGCCCAGCCGGGCACGATGCCGGACGCCAAGGCCGTTTCCGCGATGATGAAATACAACGAGACCCTGCAAAAAGCGGGCGTGCTGCTCGCCCTCGATGGACTGCACCCACCTTCAGAGGGCGTGCGGGTCTCGTTCTCTGGCGGGAAGCCCAAGGCGATCGACGGGCCGTTTACAGAAGCCAAAGAGGTAATCGGCGGCTACTGGATGATCCAGGTGAAATCAAAAGAAGAAGCTATCGAGTGGGCCTCACGTTGTCCCGCTTCGGGCAACGAAGTCATCGAAGTTCGGCAGGTGCAAGAGTTCTCCGAATTTCCCGAGGACGTTCAAAAGGCGGCGGCTGGATTTCGGGAAATGCAGGCCCAAGCCGGAGAGCACAAGAACCGGTGATGCGGCTCGCGGACGCTTGCAGCGGACGATGAAAGCTGGTGTGATCGGTAGTCGTGAAGGCTTCCGATACACATCGCGCGGTCGACGCAATCTGGAGAATCGAATCGGCAAGGATCATTGCCGGCCTGGTGCGCATCGTGCACGACGTCGGTCTTGCCGAAGAGCTTGCGCAAGATGCGTTGGTAGCAGCGCTCGAGCGCTGGCCGGAGTCGGGCGTCCCGGAGAACCCGGGCGCCTGGCTTATGGCCACCGCGAAACACCGTGCGATCGATAACTTGCGCAGAGGCAAGATTGTCGATCGCAAGCACGAAGAGCTTGGCCGCGAGCTCGAGGCTCAGCAGGAACTGGCGGCGGCTGAGCTCGAGGCTGCAATGGACAATACGATTGGCGACGATCTTCTGCGCCTCGTATTCATCTCCTGTCATCCCATTCTCTCGACCGAAGCTCGCGTTGCGCTCACTCTTCGCCTACTGGGCGGCCTGACGACGGAGGAAATCGCGCGCGCATATCTGGTTTCGGAAGCGACGATCGCGCAGCGAATTGTCCGCGCGAAGCGAACCCTTGCCGAAGGGCGGGTCCCGTTCGAGGTCCCGCGAGGGACGGAGCTCGATGCCCGCCTGGCATCGGTGCTCCAGGTTCTCTATTTAATTTTCAACGAGGGCTATTCCGCTACCGCCGGCGACGACTGGATGCGGCCGGCGCTTTGCGAGGAGGCGCAACGGTTGGGACGTATTCTAGTCGAGCTTGTTCCCAGTGAGCCGGAGGTCCATGGCCTGGTCGCGTTGATGGAAATTCAAGCGTCGCGATCCAGGGCACGTGTCGGCCCGTCGGGAGAACCCATCCTGCTGCTCGATCAGAACCGTGCGCATTGGGACCAGCTACTGATCCAGCGGGGCCTCGCAGCGCTCGACCGTGCCCAGCGGCTCAGCCCTGCGCTTGGGCCCTACGCATTACAAGCGGCCATCGCCGCCTCCCACGCACGAGCGCTCTCGGCGGAAGATACCGACTGGGCGCGCATCGTAGGGCTCTACGACGCGCTCGCCCAGCTCGTACCGTCTCCCATTGTGGAACTGAACCGTGCGGTCGCGGTCTCAATGGCCAGTGGTCCGCAAGCGGGGCTCGAACTTCTCGATCGCTTGGCTGCGGAGCCGTCGCTTCAGAACTACCATCTGCTGCCAAGCGTGCGAGGCGATCTCCTAGCTAAGCTGAACCGCTTCGAGGAGGCCCGCGGAGAGTTTGAACGAGGCGCATCGCTCACACGCAATACACGGGAACGAGAACTGCTGCTCGAGCGTGCGCTCGCGGCGCAAGGCCGCATCTCAACTATTTCCGCCTCACACGCGTAGCACGCATGGCTAACATTCCTGCACAACTTCAGATCATCACCATGGGCTCTGCATGCTTTCGATTGAGTACAGCACTGGTAGACTGGGCCCGACGCCTCAGGAGACGCGATTGATGGCACTCGTTGAATTGGAGCGCATCTCCAAAACGTATGATCACAAGATTGCTGTTCGCGAGCTGAGCCTGCGTATCGATGCTGGTACGATGTTCGGCCTGCTCGGCCCCAATGGGGCAGGCAAGACCTCTAGTATCCGCATGATGATCGGTATCACTCTGCCCGATTCTGGTACGGTTCGCCTCTTTGGAGAATCCTTCAATCGCAAGTTCCTCCGTCGAGTCGGCTATCTTCCCGAAGAACGCGGCCTTTATGGCAAGATGAAAGTCCTCGAACAACTGACCTTCATGGGCCAACTCCACGGGCTCGATGCAAGAACCGCAGAACAACGCGCGAAGAGATGGTGCGAGCAACTGGATTTGAGCGAGAGCCTAGGAAGCAAAACTGAGGCGCTCTCCAAAGGCATGCAACAGAAAGTGCAGTTTATCGCCTCGCTCTTGCACGAGCCTGACCTGATTATCATGGATGAGCCTTTCGCCGGCTTGGATCCTGTGAACTCACGCGCTCTAGAGGAAACTCTGCTTGCGCTCCGCGAATCGGGCAAGGCAATCTTGTTTTCCACCCATCGCATGGATCAGGTCGAGAAATTGTGCGACTTCATCTGCCTGGTGGACCATGGGCAAGCGGTGCTGACGGGCAGCATGCGGGAGGTGAAGTCGCGCTTCCCGCGCGATCGTATCGCTCTTGAATTCGAGGGAGACGGCTTGTTCCTGAAGGATCCGATGATCGAGGAGTCCAAGAGTTACGGCAACCACGTGGAACTAAGACTCAAGCGTGGCGCCGATCCTCAGCGGCTCCTTCATCTCGCAGCAGAGAGCGCCCGCATCTTTCGTTTTGAACTCATGGAACCATCGCTCGAAGAAATCTTCATTCGCACCGTAGGAGGCAGAACAGATGCGTGATGCCTTCCTGATCGCCAAGCGCGAATATCTCGAGCGCGTGCGCAGCAAAGCCTTCCTATTCACAACCCTACTTTTTGCGCTACTGGTAGGGATGATGACGGGTGGCGCCTTGCTCATTCCCAGGCACGCGTCCGGCCGCGCCCGGAATATTGTGCTCGCGTCGGACAATCTCGTGTTAGCGGAGGGCGTGCAGCAGGAGATCGCGAGCAGCAGCTCTCACATCGCAATCGTACTTCAGGCGCCGGTGCCCGCTGAAGATCGCGAGAGGTTGACTCGGGAAGTCGACGAAAAAGGATACGACGGTCTTTTATGGCTGCCGACTGCAACGGGAACTAAGCGCCCGCAAGCCATCTACGCAAGCCGTTCCTCTGCCGACCTGTTCACCGGCGACATTTTGAGAGGAGCCGTCATGCGGGTAATGATGCGTCGGCAATTGACGGAAGAAGGTCTCTCGCAGGAAAAAATTCATCAGCTGCTTGCACCAGTCGACCTAAAGACACTGCAAATCAAGAACGGCAAGGCTACTACGTCGAACTCACTCGCGAATTTCGCCGGCGCCTACATCATGATTTTCGTGCTTTACTTTTCCGTCGTGTATTACGGGATGAATGTAGCGCGCTCAGTGATCCAGGAGAAGACGTCGCGGGTTTTCGAGGTCTTGCTCGCAATCACGCGGCCGGAATCGCTGATGGCAGGCAAGCTCATCGGAGTGGGCGCAGCGGGGCTTACGCAGATGGGTATCTGGTTCAGCCTGACGTTGCTCTACGGCTTATCTCCGATCGCGGCGAGCATCGGGAAGAACGGCGTCGGTATCCTAGGAATCACAGTTACTCAAGGTGTCTTCTTCTTGTTGTTTTTTCTGCTTGGCTTCCTGTTCTACAGCGCGCTCAGCGCGGCCTTCGGAGCGAGTGTCAACACGGAACAGGAAATTCAGCAGTTCAGCTTCATCATCGTCATACCGATGGCTGCCGGCCTGATGATGATGCCTTACATCCTCAGCAACCCGAATGCACCGGCTGTAGTCGCGCTTTCGCTCTTCCCACCCTGTACGCCGATGGTGATGTATCTGCGAATGGCGGCGGAGACGCCGCCTTTGTGGCAGCTGCTGCTCTCCGTCGCACTGTTGATCGCAGCTACATGGGGTATGCTGTGGGTCGCTGCCCGCATCTATCGAATCGGGATCCTTATGTACGGAAAGCGGCCGACATTGCCGGAGGTTCTGCGATGGCTGCGCTACACCTAAGTAGACGCCATTCGGAATGCACGGCTCCGCCGCAGCCCGGCGAACGTATCGGTTCGTTTGCCGCCTGCAAACTACCAGCATTCACAGCATCTCGATCCATGACGCGAATCCTCGTCCAGCCGCGCATGATCTGATTTCTTCTACTTATATCCGTAATAGCGTGGCTGCGAGAAACCGCGACGCCTTTGCGAGGCAGCGCCCAAAAGATGGACGCATTTTGCGTCGACGTGTTCGGCGACCTGGAAAACCCTGTCAAGCTTATCGTCGAGGGTAGGCTTTCGATTCCGAGATCCAGGCAGAGAAGCAGTAGATGAAACGGAGGCCCGTTGGTTCTTCATAGTGTTCTCTGGTATACGCCCGCTGCAGCCACAGAGAAAATGAACCAAACTCAGTACTGCGGTCCCACCAAAGCGTAATGGAGACTCCAAAGTAACGGGCAGATACCACGCAACCATTCAACGCGACAAGGTGAACTGGAGGCATCACCAATCACCGGCTCGGCATATACCTGGACGATTCGTCCCGATAGAATCCTACGGTGAAGGATTTCGATCAGCGCTTGAGTGTCGCCCAACGGCTCGCAATCGCTATCGTCCCCCCTGTAGCGGCCTTCCTTCTGTCGGCACTTGATCGCACCCTGCGCTATGAAGAGGTGATCGAACCTGGCGCCGAACCAGCCAAGCCCCCCGGACGCCAAGTCTGGTGTTTCTGGCATCGCTGCCTTATCCCGTGCGCATGCTATTTCCACGGAACATTTGAGCCGGCAGTCCTGATCAGTCGCAGCTTCGATGGAGAATTGATTGCGCGCACGATCGAGCGGATGGGATTCCGCACGGTCCGGGGATCGAGCACGCGTTATGGGGCAAGCGGCCTCTTGGCCTTAGCGAGGGCGGTTGAAGGAGGCTTCCCTGCAGTCTTTACGGCGGACGGGCCTCGCGGACCGCTCTACGAGGTGAAACCGGGAGCGGTGAAGTTGGCGCAGCTTACGGGATATTCGATCGGTACTTTCTACGCCCTTCCTGAAAAGGCTTGGATCTTGCGATCGTGGGATCGATTTATGATTCCAAAACCGTTCTCCCGGGTAGCCATGAGTTGGGGACGCCAGATCAACGTGCCTCCCAGCGATGACCCGGCGGTTCTTGAAGCCAATCGGATTGAAGTAGAAACAACGTTAAACCGCATTCGCATGAATGCTGAACGGCATTTTGGCTGGGAAGCCGATTCACCGCAACCGCAGTGACTTGCTCAGACCAAACGCTGAAGTATGTACTTTACGCAAAGACTGCAAAGTCCATACCCCAGGGGACCCCATCTTCCCGCAGGAAAGTGACCCCATCGCCCCCACAGGGGGTTCTGGCCACTAAATCCCTTTCTGCCAGGCCTGTGTTGCGTAGAGTGCATACTTCGAGTTGAGATGCCGGTCTTGCGAGAACAATCCAAAGCACATCCGCTACCTGAGTGTGAAGTGCACCTTAATGGGCGAGTGGGTGACGCGTCTAACGCGAATCCACACTAGGGGAAGCGCCAAAACTATGGCATCCTGATAGCAGACTCCATGCAGCAGAAGCTGTTTCGTTTGTGACGTTTGGTGCGCACAGATTGTCTGCGTCAACGAATTCTTTGCGTCCGCAAACCTCGTTGCTACGTCATTGTGACTAAATCCGGTGAAATAGGCTGTAAAAAATGTCTCGATGATGTCCAGTCGAGCATCCTTAACCACATTAAGCGAGAAAGATCTTAATCGTTCCCGGCCGACCCTTGGTGACGGCGCCGACCAGTTAAGACCGATGCAAGCTTTGCATCAGGCGTGAGAATTAGAGGAGCTAATTTCTGTATGCGTATTGCTATAAGCTGCGTGATCTGTCTGTCTGCCCTGACTTCGGGATGGGCACAAGAGAGAGCTACCCCCCTTTCCACGCCTGCCTCACAGCAAGCCAAGCTTAGCGCCGACTTGCCTGATTCTCCCGCCCCGAAAGATCAGCAGAGCGCCTCGGCCACTACAAGTTCTTCCGTCCAGAGCGGCATGACGGATCCGGAAGCCGGCAAGCAGACCAAACGTATCCTCTGGATCGTGCCAAATTTCCGAGCAGTGAGTGCGGGCGAGCACCTACCTCCACAGACAGTCAAGGAAAAGCTGAAGACGGGCGCACTCGATAGCTTTGACTATTCATCGTTCATCTTCGTCGGAGCCCAGGCCGGCATCAGTCAAGCTACGGATGCCTATCCGGAGTTCCACCAGGGCGCTGCGGGATATGGCCGGTACTACTGGCACACATTCGCAGATCAGACGGACGAAAATCTTTGGGTTGAAGGCGTGTTCCCGATCGTTTTGCGTCAAGACAGCCGTTATTACACGTTGGGTCACGGCGGCATCCTCAAGCGGGGCATCTACGCGCTTACGCGAACGGTCATCACACGCACCAACTCGGGAGCGGAGACCTTCAATGCATCGGAGGTCGTGGGAGCGGGCGTTGCCGCGGCAATTTCGTCGGCCTATTACCCAACCGTCTACCGTACTTGGACGAAGATCGGACAGCGCTGGTTGACCAATGCCCTGATCGACGGCGGCACCTTTGGCGCGAAGGAATTCTGGCCTGACGTCAATCGTGCGATCTTCCACGAGAAGGATTGAACACTCCTCTTTTCTGTCGCTATCTTGAAGTCGGCGAAGAATTGCA
>DASYBJ010000733.1:0-15713 GCA_036500845.1 Acidobacteriaceae bacterium | reverse complement strand
TTCGAACCTACTCATCGCGAATCGATCGCACGAGAGGGAAAGTCTACCGATGTAAGAATAGTTGCTGCAGTGATATTCTTCGGCTCTGCAAGGTGAGTTCGACCGTCCAAGGCTTCGTTCAATGTTCGACGCTTCATTTCTTTTCTGCCCGAATGCTCAGATCGAAGCGGCGCTCAAAGTAAGCGCCACGCCTTAGAAAAGAATTCCGAAAAAGATATCAGTCAAACAAATTGCCCTCGCGCATGAGAGTTTGCTCAAAACGATTCTCTTGCTGCTGGGGAACGTTTCTCGTCCACGAGCGAGGAACTATGGAAGACGACATCCACACGGGAGACACCGGACATAGAGTTTTCAACCTCTCGCCGCTGCTCAGCGTAGACACCAGGCGCTTCCCAACTGGCTACTCTCAGGACCTTATGCGGCGACCGCGGTAGGCACTGCGCGTGCGCATTCTCACCTTCGCGAGACTGTTGTAGGAAGCATGCTGCGGATCGCCCGCAGGAGAGGTTACGAAATCTCCTTACGAAAGTTCTGACCTACTACGCCCGTTGGTGCCCGTTCTGTCCTAAAAAGAGCTTCCCCGCCGATGCGATCGGTAAGGAGAATGAGATATGAAGAGATTTCTCGCGGTATTTCTCTGGAGTGCTATGAGTGCCTGGGCTTCTATAGCACTAGCCGGAGAGATCCCGGATGCGCCCGGGATTGGAACAACAAAGTCCCCACCTGCGATTGCGCCGATGCGCCCCGGTTTGCTGCAACGGCACTGGGTGGACTATTCGCTTTGGGCATCTGTGGTCGGAGTTCACACAGCCGATTGGATGACGACCGAGAAATGCGTTCATGTTAGCCAAGTACAAGAGGCGGCGGGCTACGCGGGTATTTGCCATGAGGCGTTTCTGCCGCAGGCCTTGGTCGAGAACAAGGCTGGCTTCGCAGCCTATGAAGCGGCTACGGCCGGCGCAGAGATCTATGGCCAGTATCTGCTGGAAAAACATCACCACGTCCGTATCGCACGGATTGCCCAACTGGCCAATATCGTCGCTTCAGCCTTCGTGGTAGCGCATAACTATCACACAGCTGAAACAGCAGCGCACGGATATTGATACCGGGCCGTAGTCGATGCCATGCTCAGCGTCCTCAGTCTCTTCGAATGCGACGGCGCGCTCGCTCTCGATTTCTAAGGATTGGTGAAGGAGCATACGCTACTAGTTACCCGATCGCTCCTGCCGTTGCCCTGCATCGAGTCAACCGTGTAGTAGTACTTGGTTTGCGGTCGGAGGCCGTCCACACGCACACGAAACACTGTATCCGCATGGTTTTGATTCAGCCTGATGTGGGATTTGGCGGTCTCGCTGAGGTGCTCAGGATCAGTACCGTAGTGCACGATCCCAAAATGTTCGTCCGAACCTCCGGGATTGTTGCTTGTCCACCTGACAATGGCAATGTTGTCTTTCACGGATTCAAGCGCAGGCCCTTCGGTGATCCAAACGTGTGCGGCGGGCTTCGCCGGGGGCAGTAACTTGCCTGTCGACATCACCTGTGCGCCGGCTGAGGGTGAGAAGAGCATAAACCCGACGATGACAGTGATCGCCGTCGGCAGAAGGCTTCTGTGTGTGTTCCAACCTTTCACGTGCAGACCTCAAAGAGAATTGCTCAATTGAGCTTGCTTTGGAAGAGAATTCCAGGGCGCATGGAGCGGGACCCCATGCGCCCGGTTTCGACTTCGTGCATCCCAGGTATAACCGCCGTCTAGTGCCGTTTGAGAAAAGCCGAGTTGGAGGAAATGATTGACGAATTCCCTTGAGTTGAAGAATTACCTCCGCTCATGCACTGCCCCGTAAAGGTGTTGATGTCGGGGTAAGGTGTTGTGAAACCGTCGTTGAGTGTTTGCAGGAAGATGACGATCTGGTTCTCCTCCGTATCCGTCAAGCCGAGGTTACCGACCGTCATGTCGATGTTCTGTGGCACTTCGGGCCGCGGCCAGCAGTTTACCTTTTCAACTGTTCCTGCAGGGCAGTTGCCCGACTCCACGGCAAACGGGAACACGTCGCGCGTATTGTAGAAATGCACAATCTGCTTCAGGCTCTTGAGGTAGCCATTGTGCATGAATTCCTTCTGGAAGAAGGGACCAGGGGCCTCTGTGGTGGGACATTGTGAGGGTGCAAGCCCCACATCGCGTGTGGTCATCGTTTGGAACTTGCCGTCGGAAGCTGCTGCAAATTGCCTCCAAGTCACTTCCGGGCTCGGAGCGGCACCGAAACCGCTTCTGAGGAAAGTTCCCAGACCGAAATCGGTGAAATCGAAGCCCTCGGGGTTGGGCGTAAATCCGAAGAAATCAGGGGTGGTCTCAAAATAAAAGGCATCACTGGGATTCTTAGGCAAACCGAGATTGGCTGAAGCGAAGCAGGTGAACACAGGTGTTGTGTCTGCTGCTACCCCGTTGTCTACGGCGTTTGGGGCCGTCCCATCGGGCGGTGCAGGGGTAGGGGCCGTTGACCTGCCGTCCAGATGGCATGAGTTGCAATTGCCTTTGCCGCGGAACAGATTGTAGCCGGCCATCTCGTCCGAGGTCATGGTGTAGTTGCCCGCCAGGAAGGCGTCAAATTTCGACGTAAAAGGGCTGACCGACAATCCGTGCTCGTATGCGCTCAGGGACTGGGCCCAATGATCATAATCGTTATCTGAGAGGGTGCGGTCAGCCGGACTTAGCGCAACTGGTGTAGCGCTGCCGTTGAACACAGAAGCTCCATTCGGAGTAGCGCAGATCTGCGCGGTATTGGGCGGAAAATTGATGTTGAATGAGCCAGCGCCCCATATCTCCTCAAAGAGAGGTCTGTATGGAGCCAGTGAAAGCTTGAAGGTGATGCAGGCCGTGTCAGGGTTGCCCATTTCGTTAGGGTCGACAGGAGGGAACTGTGACTGTTCGGCGTCGGGACTCCTGAGCTTATATCCGGTTGCGCGTGAATCCCAGAAATTTCCGCCAAAGAAAGAGTTCTCCTGCGCGTTGAACTGGAGCGGAGGGAAGTAGCTCGAATACGTGTATCTCTGCGCTGACCGTTTTCCGGCCCGAAAGTGAACCGATCCGGGATACGCGATCATCGTCAGATTCACCGATGGAATCGGTCCACTGAAGGCGGCGTACGGCATGTGGCAGGACCCGCAGGCCTCATTTTCGAAGGGCGAGATGGTTTTGTCGAAATTCATCAGTTTGCCGAGTGCTTCGACTGAGGCAATTCCCGTGTTCTGCAGGATTGGTGGGTTCCCTGCCACAATCGGAGGCGTGATTGCCATCGATTGCTGGAGAGCTTCAGCTTCGATGAAATCGACCTCTCGCAGAACCCTAGCTATTTCCGAATTCAAATCGGCCGGGAGGATCATTGGTGGATACGGGTTGTAGATTTGGGCGGGAGTTTGTTGTCCGCGCACGATGCGAGTCGGGACGAACATAACGACCGCGGTCGTTGTGCAAGCCACTGCCACTACCATCAGTCTTCTCTTTGTCATGAGGAACCCCTCGATCTGTTAGGGTTCGGGTAGGGTGGATAGCTCGCCCAGGCTAGACAAGTATGAGCGCTCTCATGGTCTCTGTAATATTTACCCGAACAAGATCAAACACCGGCGATCACGCTGCTGCTCCCTTAAACACTCGGGGCAAAGAATTCCTTGGTTACTCAAGAAGAGTGCGACTGGCCGAAACGCCCAGGGGAAAGTGCCGCTAGCAACGTACCGAAAGAATCATGAGTCCGTCAGGGGCAACCTGTCAAGATCGAGCGAGCCAGATTTGGAAATTAATTTGTCAAATATTAGAGACAATTCTAGAAGTCAGCTGCGATTAGGAGTCTTAAAGGATCTCGGTGTAATAGAAACCGGCCAGCGGGATAACTTGACGGGTAATGTTCGACACCCGACATACCTCTTGTCAGAATCCTATGTTCAACAATGTCCGCGTGGCCTGTGCAGTCTAATCACAAATGTAAACGGCGGATGAACTGGGCAAGCGTTCGTTAGATTCGATCTCAGTCCGGATCATGTGGGACAAACACCCGCGTTCGCATCGGGGCTTTGCTGATGTATGAAAGTCACACTCACTCGCGCACGGTAAGCCTAGTCAGCACGATACGGATTCTGTTAGGTTGCCCCGAAAATTATGGAAATAGCTAGAGTTATGCAGAGGACTATTGCTCGAAGTTAGTTTGACTTGCGTCTTTTCGTTAGACTGGCGATGTGTCTGTTCAACGAATCCACAACCAGCTGTTGATTAGTTTGGCGACCTGCATGCGTGGCAGTGTTGGCGAAGGTCAAGGAAACTGGACGTTCGTGATATCCAGTGCCGATGGTATCGGCATAGTGCAAGCCGCAATCTATCTATGTTTTTCTATGTTTTTCGCTGCGTGCGTGATCTACTGTTCGCCGCGACGAAACCCACTGAAATCTAGATGCCGGTCCGGGCGTCGCGATGCAGGCATATCGGCGGCGACGCATTCGCTAACTTTCTGGGGGGGAGAGTGGGTCGGAACGCCAGCGACGCTGAGCCTAGGGCAATACGTGATAACAAACGTTCAGGGAATGCAGAACACGCACGATCTGGAAAGCGTTAACTCAAGATTAACAGTACATTGTTTTTAAAACGCCCCATGCGTTGTGTTCAGCTTGTCCCTCCCCGGCAGGTGCAGTTTGGTTTTAGGTTGGCCACGGTATGCCAACGCTGCTACCGAGTTTCTCCGGTCAAACACGAATAAACCGAACTACTGCAATGTTCGGATCTAAGAGGGCTTTGATTTCGGATCGATAGCCTTTAGCCTGACAACGCCCCAGTCCGAAACGTGAACCGCGATTTTTACTGACATTGCGAGGCAGTACACTCGCATACCGATCTATGGGCTCGCACCCGACTAAACGCGAAATATGCTAAGAACCGGCTGCAACACGCTGATTTCGCAAGGTTTTTTGTCATCGCCCAGAACTGACCATCCAAGGTCCTGCCAACTCTTCGCCGCACTTGCGAAACTGGACCGTTGGAGACATCGCCAGGTCGGTTTTCATTGATCTCTCGTTTACTTAGCCATACAGATAAGTGCCAGGGAGCGAGTATTTTCTCCTTCTGAAGTTGATCTCCTCCATGAAGAAAGCCAATTTGCGCCTAGCCTCAATGAGGTAGTGGCACACCAACTCGTCTTCCTTCATCGAGTTCGGCGCAATCCTAAACAAATAGCTTTTGGGAACAGTCCCTTAGGAAATCGCGGATTTATCTAGCGCAGGCTAGAGCTTGGACTTAGGGAATCTCTGACTATTTGGTGCTTAAGGGACTGACCAGGGATCCGGGATCGGAATAGGACTGTCATCCCGAGAGGATGTGACTTTATTCGATTTTGCGCCTTTTTGGGCGTCTAAGCTCTTTATTTTCAGTATCTGTTTTTGTGCTAAATCAAAAAAGTCACACGCTCCGAGCGAAGCCGAGGGATCTGCTTTTTCCGGGCCTTGGCCGTGTGGGAGCAGTTTGGGAATGCACGGCTTTTAGCCGTGCCGCCAACCATGCTCCGAGAAGGGCTTGACAGGCTGCGGAAAAGCGCGCCGCGCAACAAGCGAGGCGCAAGAAGTTGTGTGAGCCACATCATTGTATGCAAGGGAGTGGGTTTCAAACTGGCCGCAAGTCTGGTTTTCCGCAGCCTGTTGAGCCCCTGAGGATCGGGAATTCCACTGGCCAGCTTAAGCAGAGATTCCCTAGGCCACGGGCGAAACCCGCAGCCGCAGATCCGGGGCAGCAAGGCTAGGGCGAAGTCATACACCGCAGAATTCCTTTTGAAGATCGTGGCTGCAGTGAATGTTAGCTGTGAAGGCGAGGGGGAGGTCCGCAGCGTATTTCATCCAGAGCCTAACCAAGCCCCTAACCACGTCGAAGATCCGCAAAGGCGCATAGGTCCATTCCCTCACTGAGTCTTCGTAAACCAAGTCATAGTCCCGAAATGGATTCGGGGTGTACACTGTGGGACGTTTTTATACCTCCATCTCTGTCCACCAGGGAAACTCGAGCACTATGCCGTCGCGCTGAGGCACGAGGCCTCGGCACTCAATCACGAACAAGCTGGACGAAGTTTCGAGGAGCGCACCAGACAGATGAAAGCTTTGTCGGCTATCCAATCACTCTTCTATTGTTTTTTGGCTGCATTCGTGGCGATTCTTCCGATAGCAGTGCGAAGTCAAGACGGCGGTGCGAAGCCCAAGCTGTATAACACAGCCAAGCAGAAGCTTCTCGACGGCCAGCAGGTCTTCAGCTTTACGCAATCGAAAATGGATATCGCCGGCTACTGCGAACGGGCCAAGCATTACGATTTCACGTGGTTTGAAATGCAGCACAGTACCTTGGAGTTCGCGGATGTGGAGAAGATGATCGCCGCGTGCCCGCGCCTGAAGGCCACGCCCATGATTCGGCTTCCCGATGCGCAGGAATGGCACATCCAGCACGCCACCGATATCGGCGCGCTCGGTATCGTTGTTCCGACCGTTGACGACGTTGACCGCGCGCGAGAAGCAGCGAAGTGGGCGCGCTTTCCCCCGGTCGCGCGGCGTAGTACCGGCATGGGGCAGGCCCCAAGCATCTGGGGAATCAACGGCATTAACTACCACCAGACCTTCAATGACAACATGCTGGTCGTCGTCATGATCGAGACGCCCACCGGGGTTGCGAATGCCTATGACATCGCCTCCGTCGCCGGTGTCGATGTAGTGATCATTGGAAACAATGACCTGAGCTATTTTTCCGGATTCGCTCAGACCGATGAACGCTATCATCAGCTGGTCGCGAAGGTTCACGATGATACGTTGCGCGCCGGCAAAATCTTTGGCCAGGCCAATGCAACTTACGCTGTTGGTCCATACAGCAAGGACTGCAAATTCTTCCAGAACGGCCCATCAAACGATGGCTGGCAGCCGCCAAACAGTGCGAACCCAAACGCCCCGCCACCCGGAGAAGACAAAGAGAGAGATGGCTCCAATGGAGTCGGCCATTGAAGAAACTGCGCTTGCGAACGGATGCAGCTGTGTATTCAAAAGCAAGTGAACAACGCGTTGAGAGCTCTGCCATAAGTTAGCGAAGAGCATGAAACCCAAGCAGAGGATGCGAGTAGCACATCGAGATATAGCCAATGGGGACTTCGCAATCCTCTGGCCTCCAAATTTGAATGATTTCAGTCTTGCTTGATTGCAGGCTTACCTGGAGCAGGTTGCTGCATCCGGATACCGTCCGCCTTTTGAGATCGCACAACGCGTTAAGCCAAGTCCAGAGATCATAAGAAATTCGGTTCTGGCGAGCCCCGGAACATGCTAACCTCGGGCATGAAACGTGCATGTACACAGCTGCCCGGGCTAGCCCTCATCGCCTTGCTGCTTTGTATTTGTGGCTGCCGCCGCGGCGTCGCAACCGATGGGCTAATCCCCATACACTTTCAGACGGATTGGTATCCACAGCCCGAACATGGCGGCTTCTATGAAGCGCTCCTCAAGGGCTACTACCGTCAAGAGGGCCTGGATGTCACGATCCTTCCTGGCGGGCCATTGAACAGCGTCGAGCAGCAGGTTGCGATGGGCGCAGCCCAGTTCGCGATGGGCTCTTCTGACCGTGTCCTCGAGTTCGACTCCCAGGGTGGGCGCATCGTTGCCGTTGCCGCCACAATGCAGCAGGATCCTCAAGGGGTTATGGTCCACGCCAATTCTCCCGTTCGCACCTTCTCCGATCTCGAAGGGCATGCCATCGCTGCCAAACCCGGGTCCACTTGGTTCGAATATCTTGTCCATCGCTACAACCTGAAGAACGTGCGCGAGGTGCCGGCCACGTACAGCGTGGCGAATTTCATCCAAGACCCAAGCTATATACAACAGGTATTCGTGACCTCGGAACCGTTTTTCGCCAGCAAAGCGGGCGTGCCTGTGCGTACTCTCCTCATCAGCGAGACGGGATACGCGCCATACCGCGTGGTCTTTACGTCGAGTGACTATCTGAGGCAGCACCCTAATGTGGTTGGCAAGTTCGTTCGCGCTTCCGTTCGTGGATGGCATGATTATCTGCAAGACTCATCCGCGGTGCACGCGGAACTGATCAAGCTCAACCCGGCGCTCGATCCACAGCAGATGCAATTTACCTGGGCTGCGCTCAGACAAGGTCATTTCGTCGATGGTGGCGACTCTGCTCATATCGGCCAAATGAATGCAGCGCGTTGGACAGCTATGTATCAGCAGCTCTCTGACCTTAAGTTGATCCAGCGCCCTTTTGACCCGGCGAGCGCCTACGTGCTGCAATTTGCGACCGCTCAGTAACCGTCGTCTGCTACACGTCCGATACGGGATGGACAATTTCGATCAGGAGTTTCTATGGCAGTAGGGCAGGAATTGGAGATGCCGGCTCGCGGATCTAGCGACACGCAGCGCAAGCAAGACGAAAAAGTTATCGCGGATCTCGTTCGCTTCACGGCCCTGAGCTTTGCAACGCCATTTCCCGTCCCCTTCGGCGCTGCCATTGTTCACAGCCGGACATGCGAACTGCTCTATCGAGGAAGGAATGCCGTAGCGCGCGAGAACGATCCAAGCTCCCACGCCGAAACGCGCGCGGTGCGCAAGGCCTGTCAAAAATTGAGGACAATTTCGCTTGCCGGCTACACCCTGTACAGTACCTGCGAACCCTGCCCGATGTGCATGGCGAATGCGCTCTGGGCGGGGATGGATCGCGTTGTCTTCGGCGCAACGATTGCAGATGCCAATGAATTCTGCCGGCAAATCCTCGTCCCAGCGCTCGAAGTATCGCAACGCAGCGACATGCCTTGTGAAGTTGTAGGCGAGGTTGAGCGCGAGCTATGCCGCAGCTTATTTCACGACCCGCGTATGGTCGAGGCATTCAAAAGCTGGGGGACACGGAAGGCATGATGAAAACTCAGACTGATAGTCCCGATACACTCACGGAGCGCGTTCGCTCATTAGGTGCGGCGCTTGCAGAATTGCTCGGCGCTCCGGAAAGGGTTCTGACCGCTCCAGCGGTCGTGGAGCGGTTGTCGAAAGACTTCTATTGGTACTCGCCGGTGCTGAAGGCATCTCTTGCCGATAAGCGGGGGGACGTTGTCGTGCAACCAATCGACACGAATGAGATCCGCACAATTTTGCGCTACTGCTACGAGCATGGGATTCCTTTGACCGCGCGTGGCGCCGGAACAGGCAACTACGGCCAGGCAATTCCGCTGAAGGGTGGGGTCGTGCTCGACCTTGCACGCATGGACCGGATTGAAGAGATCGAAGCGGAGGGCGTCGCAGTCTGCGAGCCCGGCGTGCGGCTCGGTTTACTCGAAGCTGAGGCAAGGGAATATGGGTGGGAGCTGCGATGCTATCCCAGCACCATCGTGAAGGCTACCCTTGGCGGCTTCCTTGGCGGAGGTTCTGGCGGGATCGGATCCGTGGCGCATGGCGGCTTGCGAGATTTCCAAACCGTGCGGGCCCTTGAGGTAGTGACCATGGAACCCGACCCGCAGGTTCAGATGTATGAAGGCGAGGCGGTGCATGACATCCTGCACGCTTGGGGAACCAATGGCGTCATTACGAAGATCTGGTTGGCGCTGGCTCCGAAAGTCGATTGGGCGCAAGCTGCGGTCGCCTTCGATACCTTCGAGGCCGCGTTCGACTTCAGCGAACAGGTCGCACAAGATGCCGCGTGGACCAAGCGCCTCGTGACCACATTCGAGTGGCCGATTCCGCAATATTTCTCTCCTGTTCGCAGCATCTGCCCGAAAGAAAAATCTTTGATCTTTTTCCTGATCGCGGAAAGCCAGCTTGCCGGACTCAAAGCCGCAGCCGAAAACGCAGGTGGAACGGTTACCTTGGCGGCGCCTTATCGCGGTTTGAAGACCACGCCACTGCTCTCCGACTACACGTGGAATCACACCACTCTCTGGGCGATCAAACACGATGACGTCTTTACCTACCTCCAGTGCGGTTTCGATCCGGAACGCGTTCGGCAACAGATGCAGTTGCTGAAGGAGCGGTTTGGCGACGAGATCCTCTTCCACATGGAATTCATGAAAAATGGCCACGGTCGCATGATTCCTGGGGCGATTCCCTTAGTGAGGTTCACCACCGAGGCACGGCTGAACGAGATGATTCGCTGCTGCCGGGAGAACGGTGTCTTCGTTGCGAATCCGCATGTGAACAACGTGGAGGATGGGGGCCGCTTTCGCGAAGACCACGTGCAGCTGATCGCGAAACACCGCAACGATCCCAAGGGGCTGCTGAATCCGGGCAAGATGCTTAGTTTCAAACCGAAAGAGGCTGGGAGCGCCGGAAAGGAACAATGAAGAGCTGGGTTCCTGACAACAGGACGTTTGCTTATTTGAATTGGAAACAGGTGGAATCTCTCCCGAAAGAGGAGACCCTGCTGGTTTTGCCCACGGCGGCGATTGAGCAGCACGGACATCACCTTCCTTTGGCTACCGACACGCTCATCAACAATCTCCTGCTCGGCAAGGCGTTGGAAAAGTTACCGCGGGAGGCGTCCGTCTTTGCGCTGGAGCCGGTCTGCTATGGCAAGAGCAATGAGCATCTTGGATTTCCCGGCACTCTGTCTCTCTCCTCGAACACATTTATGGCGGTCCTTCGCGATCTCGGGGCGAGTGTCGCCACGGCCGGCTTTAAGCGGCTCGCGCTCTACAACAGTCATGGAGGAAACGCGTCTCTGGTCGACGTGATGGCGCGCGATTTGCGAGCGGAGTTCGGCCTGCGTACCTTTGCCCTCTATGGCTCCGGTGGCATTTCTTTCGACGGTGTCAGCCCTCAGGAACGGGCCTATGGTTTCCACGCAGGCGAGATTGAGACCGCCTTTCTGTTAAGCGTAACTCCGGAGCTGGTCGATACTTCGTCCTACACCGTGAACTACATTGCCGATCTCGAGAAGCCTGAGTTTCTGCTTCCGGAAAATGCTGCCGCCACATTCGCTTGGCTCACCCGGGATATCGCCCAGAGCGGTGTGATGGGCGATCCCCGCGCGGCGACTAAGGAGAATGGGATCCGCTGGTCGGATCTCGCGGCAACGCGCATCGCGGCGGCGCTCGAGGCGATGTTGCGCTATGAGGATCCAGCCTAGAAGATGGTCGCAGGAACAGGTCGCCACGAAAGCGCAATCACAATGGTGGACTGTGGTAAGGGTGTGAGGCTGGAACGCGGTGTCCGATGCCTTATGTCCGATGGTGTCGCGCTGATCTCTGACCATTACTATCCGGAGGGCCAAGGGCCCTTTCCCACGCTGCTGATGCGGCAGCCCTATGGACGCGACATCGCGTCGACTGTGGTCTACGCCCACCCGGTCTGGTTTGCCCGGCAGGGATACCACGTCGTGATTCAGGACGTGCGTGGACGCGGTGATTCGGAAGGCGATTTCTATCCATTTCGTCATGAGCGGCGCGATGGAGCAGACACGATAGCCCGGCTCAGGGCTCATCCTCAGTGCAATGGCCGCATTGGGATGTACGGATTCTCCTACCAGGGCATGACCCAGTTGCTCGCGGCTGCGGATCAACCAGAAGGTCTGGTTTGCATTGCTCCGGCCATGACGGCATGCGATCTCTATCACGGCTGGTTCTATCGCCACGGCGCGTTGCGCTTGGCATCGTCGCTGGGGTGGGGAATACAGATGTTGCGCGCCGACGCACGGCGGCGCGGTTTGTATGACGCGAACACTGCCTTGGAAGCGGCCTGGAGTAATCTCCGTGGACAATTCAGTTATGTTCCTCACGCAAACCATCCGGCGTTGCGAGACAAAGATCTGCCAACCTACGTGCACGATTGGTTTGATCATCCGCAGCCATCGAGCTATTGGGAAGAGCTCGACATAAGCAGATCTCTCGATAAGATCGCCATCCCGGCGCTGCACGTTTCGGGGTGGTTCGACACCTATCTGGATGGGAGCGTCGACGGCTTCTTAGCGCTCAAAGGACGAGCGGCGACGCAGTTCGCGCGCGACAACCAATATCTGCTCGCTGGCCCGTGGATTCATATTCCCTGGGGAGAGTTGATCGGCAGCCAGAACTTCGGCCCAGAGGCTCTGCTCGATACCGACGCGCTCCTGTTGCGTTGGTTCAACCATTGGCTCAAAGGTTCCGGAGAATTTCAAGGCGAGCCCCGCATTCGCCATTTTGCGCTCGGAGAAAACCGCTGGTTCGCGGCGGACGCCTGGCCGCAACAGATGGGGATGAGCCTATATCTCCACAGCCACGGCCGTGCCAACTCACGTAAGGGAGATGGAACTCTATCCACAGCTGCACCCCAAGCAGAGGAGCCGCGAGACATTTTTGTCTACGATCCGGAAGTGCCCGTCTTTGCTCCCGGAGGTCCACTGTCACTGAGTGGTCCGCACGATCAATCGGAAATGGAGCTAGGCAACAACGTGCTCGTATATACCAGCGAACTCCTCGAAAAGCCTTGGCACATCTTCGGGCATTCTGAAATCAGCCTCTATGCAGCAACCTCCGCTCCGCATGCGGACTTCACGGCCAAGCTGGTCCGTGTTCTGTCGGACGGACGCGCTCAATTTGTCTGTATCGGGGTCGCCCGATCGTCATGGCTCTTTGTCGCACAGGAATACTCATCGGACACAGTGCACTGCTGGAGTTTCAAACTCGACCCGATTTCTTGCGTGCTTTTCCCCGGCGAACGGCTGCGATTGGAGATCGCCAGTTGCGCCTTTCCGCTCTACGACCGGAACCCCTCGACAGCTGTGCCGGCTGCGCTCGCAAGCCACAGCGCCGCCTTCAAGGACCGTCCCGAAAATCACGGCTGGGCTCGTTCCACACAGCAGGTGTTGCACTCCGCCGAGCACCCTTCCGTCTTGCGCTTGCCGCTTGCGGAGGTGCCTCGATGAGCTTCGCCGCCCTCGCGACTCCGGAGATTACCTGCAAAGGTGTGGGCAAGCAATACCGCGGAAAGCAGGTGCTCGAGGGAATCGACTTCGCGATCCCAAAAGGAGAAATCGTGAGCATTCTTGGCCCGTCGGGCTGCGGTAAGTCAACTCTTCTGAAGATGATCGCGGGGCTAACTTCCGTCAATTCCGGTGAGATATCCGTGGATGGCATGACGCCTGTCAATGCGCGCGAGATCATGTCGTTTATCTTTCAGGATGCTACGCTGCTCCCGTGGCGCACGGTCGAAAAGAACGTGGTACTGGGGCTTGAGCTGGAACGTGCATCACGGCTGCGCCAAAGGCAGAAAGCCGAGGAGGTGCTGGCGCTGGTAGGCCTCTCTGCAGTGGCAAAGTCGTATCCCCGCGAGCTCTCGGGCGGAATGAAGATGCGGGTCTCGATTGCGCGTGCGCTGGCCACCAAGCCGAGGATCCTTCTAATGGACGAGCCATTTGCCGCACTGGATGAAATTACGCGGGACAGGATGAACGAGGAACTGATGCGTCTCCAGAAGACCCACAGCTGGACCGTAGTATTCGTCACTCATTCGGTTGCGGAGGCTGTCTTTCTCTCGTCGAAAGTAGTTGTTTTGGCCGCGAGCCCGGGGCGCATTCTGGATATCGTGTCCATTGGCTTGGGTGAAACGCGCAACAGCGACACGCGGGATACGTTGAGCTTCGAGGAGGAAGTCACGAGAGTTTCCAAGCTATTGCGAGGAGCGCAACGCGTATGAAGCGCCATGTGATCACCGGTTTGAACGCGCTCGCGGTCTTCGCCGCGCTCATCCTGGTGTGGCAGGCGATTGTGTCGATCTTTCATCTTCCACAGTTCGTTCTGCCTTCTCCCTCCGAAGTCGCAAGTGTCATTGTCTCTAGATTTTTGCCGCTCATTCATTCCTTGCTCATTACCGCGATCGCTGCGGGCGGGGGATTGGCCATGAGCATTGTGGTGGGCGTCGCGATTGCCCTCGCCTTTGCCCAGTCTCCCTGGCTGCGTCGCATGTTCTACCCCTACACCATCCTGCTGCAGACTGTTCCGATCATTGCGATCGCTCCGTTAATCTTGATGTGGGTAGGAGCCGGTACGTGGTCCGTGACCCTTGTTGCGTTCATCATCTGTCTCGCGCCGATCATCGCGAACACGACGCAAGGGCTGATCAGCGTGGAGGAGAATCTGGTTCATCTCTTTCTCATGCACAATGCTTCGGCAGCCCAGCTCCTGTTCAAACTCCGCCTGCCGCACGCGGTGCCCAATCTATTTGTCGGCATTCGAATTTCGGCAGGCATCTCAGTAATAGGCGCGATCACCGGCGAGTTATTCGCTGGCTCGAGCAGGGTAGGCGAGGGCGGCCTTGGCTATTCCATTCTCTATGCCAGCTCACAGCTCCAGACCGACTATCTCTTTGCGCTGGTGATCGCGGCCACCGTCCTGGGCTTCTCATTTTTCTTTCTCGTAACGTTTTTGGAGTGGCAATTCCTGCACACTTGGCACGAATCGAAAAGAATTTTGGAGGCGCTGTGATCGGCACTCTGTCATCAAGGAGTACATCATGCTTCGGCTTGAAACAGAAACCGGATGGTGGCTGGTAACTCACCCCGATCATGCGCGGCTCGCAGGCGCCTTTGCTGAAAAGTGGGGAAATGCTGCCTTTGTGTCCCCCTCGCCGCGTGAGAACGTTCTGCTGGGCATTCGCTGCCACGACGACGGATGGACGCAGCGCGATGCGCTTCCCCAGATCACCCCGCAGGGCAAGCCCTCGGCTTTCTCGACAGAATTAGTGGGGAAGTACTCTGCATTCGAAGAGATCGATCTGGAGGACTACCTCGCGGTCCGCGATCGGGCCGTGCGGCTGATCGCCGCAGAGGACCCCTATGCCGGCCTGCTGGTCTCGATGCATACCTATAACCTGCTCAGCGAACGGGCAGACCGATCGACAATCAGCCCGGAACAGCTCCCGCAGCTCGATGCCTTTTTGGAAGCACAAACGGAGCTGCAAGGGAAATTGCTATGGATCATACGTAGCGATCCGGGTTTCACTTACGAGGAAAAGGACGAGAGTCGGATTCGGGACCACTTCCGTCTGTTGCAGGCGACAGACAATCTCTCCTTGCTGAGCTGCGTCGGCTTTATGCATCCGGCAACACTGCTGCATCCTCTTCCGCTGGAAGACGGAACCTACACGCAAGTCGACGTCACGGCCACGGGCGAACGGTGCTTTCGCCTGAGTCCGTATCCATTCGCGAAGGCGCAGCTGACCTTTGAGTTTCCGGCGCGACACGTGGCGGGCAAAATCTTCGAAACCGCGCAAGAGCTGCAGGAAAGATTCCGAGTGGCGGCCATTGAGATGCTGACCGTAACCATATCAGCCTAGGATGCGAATTAGCGCCTTGGCTGCCACGGTACTCCGTACTAAAACACAACGTCATGAGTAATTGCGCATAATTTAGCCTACGGCGCCTGGAATCTGTTTACAACGCCTCATTGTCATCCCGGCCGCAGCGAATCCTGACTTTGTCATCCCGAACTTTGTCGTCCCGAACTTTGTCATCCCGAGAGGATGTGACTTTATTCGATTTTTGCGCCTTTTGGGCGTCTAAGCTCTTTATTTTCAGTATCTGTTTTTGTGCTAAATCAAAAAAGTCACACGCTCCGAGCGCAGTCGAGGGATCTGCTTTTGTCCGCGTAAAGAATTTTCACTTCGCGTGGAATTCCTCAGCATCGGGAATATCGCTCAATGACAACCTACGCAATTATCAATGGCGGCGTGTTTTTCAACGTGGTCAGTTTGCA
>DASYBJ010000732.1:0-24905 GCA_036500845.1 Acidobacteriaceae bacterium | reverse complement strand
GACTTCGCGAACAGTCTGCTGCAAGTGGCCATCATAAGTTATGCCTTTCGTGATCTACAGCCAAAGATAGGGCGCGTGCTCAATAGAAAGGCATAACTTATGATGGCCACTTGCAGCAGACTGTTCGAGAAGTCCGCCCACAAGGAGGAAAAACACAATGGCTTCTGGCGGTTTGTCGGCCTCGGCTTTAATTGCCAAGCTTGGAAGACGGCCCACCCAGTGGACGGCACCGCCGTATCGGCGGCTGAATCTTTCTATCGCTCGGTAATTCCCGGCATTTCGAAAGACTTCATTCGACTTTCGCGCCGAAGCCTTCAATCTGACCAACACACCGAACTTCGTCAGCCTGGCAGTTTGACGTTCACCACGCCAAACACACTCGCCCAAACACATTCGTTTCGATCAGCGCGACGCGAGACAATCCAAACCATCCCCCAACCGGATACAGTCTTGTTATTGCATTTGCCTTTCTCTGCCCACCCACAAAAACGTCATTTCGACCGAAGGCGGCGCATTTGCCGCCGCAGTGGAGAAATCTGCTGTTGCCGCCGCCACACACGCGAGTTGCAGTTTAGCCTCAAGTACTACTTCTAAGCTTTCCGTTAGAAAGTCGAATCCAAAGGAGAGAGCATTGCCGACGAATAGACGCGATTTCATCCTAGGAACTGCCGTATCGGCGGCGACGAGCGTAGCAGCCGCAATTCCCAGAAGGTCAGAAGCTCAGACGGGGCAGACTGAAGCTCCAAAGCGAAAGCCAAATATCATCCTGTACCTTGCAGACCAGTTCCGCTGGGATTTCATTGGAGCCAACCGGCTGAATTGCTCGACCAAAACGCCCAACCTCGACGCGATGGCAGAGCGCGGTACCTTGTTCACGCATGCGGTGACGAACCAACCTGTCTGCTCTCCGTCGCGCTCTGTCATGTTGACCGGCAGGTACGCGACCGAGACCGGCGTCTGGCACAACGCAATGCCCATTGATCCCAGTCTCCCCACGCTTGCCGGCGAGTTGCGTAAGGCCGGTTATACCGCGAATCTGTTGGGCAAGTGGCATCTGGCGCCGAACTCTCCCGAAGAAGGCGGGGGTAGGGCCTACGTAAAGCCAGAGTTCCGCGCAGGCTTTCTGGATTTGTGGGAGGGTGCAAATGAATTCGAGTTCACCACCCATCCATACGAGGGCACCATCTACGATGGGGAAGGCAAAGAGATCACGTTCAAGGATCAGTTTAGGGTTGACTTTGTCACCGATCGTGCTGAGCGCTTCCTGCGCCAATCGCACGATAAACCCTTTCTGTTATTCATCTCGCAATTGGAACCCCATTTTCAGAATGACGCCAAGCGATTCATCGCTCCCAAAGGAGCCGCCGAACGCTTTGCCGACTCTTTTGTACCTGCCGATCTGAAGCCGTTCCCGGGAAACTGGCAGTCTCAGTTACCCGACTATTACGGCTGCTGCGAGGCAATCGATGTGTCGGTCGGAAGAATTCGGAAGATCCTCGAGGAGGAGAAGCTAGCCGACAATACGATCTTCGTCTTTATCAGTGATCATGGCTGCCAGTTCATGACGAGGAACGAAGAGTACAAGCGCAGCCCGCACAACGGCTCCATCCGTATACCTTTGATCATCGAGGGTCCCGGCTTCAACACTTCGCAGCGGTTGGATGAGATCGTCGGAAACATCCACATTACGCCTACTTTGCTTGAAGCAGCCGGGGTTGAAGTGCCTTCGTCTGTCAAGGGAAAGAGTTTTCTACCTCTGCTGAATGACCAAGGTGCTCGTCAGTCGTGGCCGAACAGGGAATTGATTCAAATCAGCGAGGCAATTGTCGGGAGGGCAATCCGAACAGCGGATTGGGTGTACTGCGTCGCCGACCCTGACGCGAATCCGAGGACAGCTAAGTCCAGCACGAAGTACCAAGAGTATCTTTTCTACGACGAGCGGGGAGATCCGAACGAGCTGGTGAATCTGGCAGCCCGCAAGGAATATCGGCAACCTGCCGCCGAACTACGCGAAGAGCTCAAGAGGTTGATAGTCGCTGCTGGAGAGCCTGAGCCAGAGATTCTACCGGCTAAGTTTTACCCCTGACGTTGAGATCGATCGCGGTGTGTCTTATCGTTGAAAGGTGGTCATGAAAAAGGACGAGCTTCCCGGTTCTGAAGCCTCGGGAAACGCTTCGGAAAAGAGCGTCGGAATACAGTCCGCATGCTGCGCGCCGCAACCACAGCATGACGAGGCCCCCGCATCTCCTACGGCCAAAGTCGTGAGCATCGCAGCTGATCTTCGGCCGCATCCGGACATCGAACGCCCCATGATCGCGCTCGGCGGTGGCGAATTTCTCATGGGGACCGCGTATGAAGCCGGCTTCCCTGCAGATGGAGAAGGGCCGGTGCGGCCGATTTCGCTCTCGCCCTTCGAAATCGAGACATTCCCTGTGACGAATAAGAACTTCAGAGCCTTTGTCGAAGCCACTGGATATCGTACTGAGGCCGAAAGATTCGGATGGTCATTTGTCTTCTGGTCGCACATTCGGGAAGATCGCTTTGAAGAACTGGTTGAGGATACAGTGGCATCCGCTCCCTGGTGGTGCAAGGTTCCCGGTTCGTTCTGGGAGAACCCAGAGGGGCCGGGATCTCATGTTCGTGATAGGTTGGACCATCCGGTCGTTCATGTCTCGTGGAATGATGCCGCAGCGTATGCGGCTTGGGCTTCAAAGACGCTCCCGACTGAGGCTCAATGGGAATATGCTGCGCGCGGAGGCCTGGAACAAAAGCTCTACCCGTGGGGAGATGAGCTTACGCCGGAAGGCAAGCACCGCTGTAACATCTGGCAGGGCCAGTTTCCCGCTCACGATACGGCAGAGGATGGTTATGCGGGAACCTGTCCGGTGGATGCGTTTCCGCCCAATGGTTATGGACTGTATTCCGTCACCGGCAACATATGGGAGTGGTGCGCCGACTGGTTTCACGCGGATTTTTCGGCGAGGTCAGCAGCGCATGATCCGCCCGGGCCGATCACCGGACATGCAAAGGTGATGAAGGGAGGCTCCTTTCTTTGCCATGCGTCGTACTGCAATCGCTACCGAGTCGCCGCACGAACGTCGAATACGCCTGATAGTTCCGCTTCGAACATTGGCTTCCGCTGCGTCAAGGTGCATTCCTCAGCGTCGCTTTGATGCGGGCGTATCTTTTTTCAAGTCTCCCTGAAGTCGATTCGTATCTGCGCGTTGATCATTCCGGTTGACCAAAGAAGTGAACTGTTCTGTAAGCAGACTTGTGCCCAATTTTCGCCAGGGCTAGACTGAACTAAACTAACATGACTTAGTCCATGAAGAAAACCATACGAACTGTGAATATCCATGAAGCCAAGACCCAACTTTCAAGGCTGGTCGACCAGGCTGCCAAAGGCGAGCCTTTCATTATCGCCAAAGCCGGCAAACCCCTCGTTAAAGTGACCGCACTCGATGCACCTACGGTTCCGCAAATGCAGCGATTAGGTTTTATGGCGGGGCAGATCGCCGTTCCAGATGATTTCGACGCGATGGGCAGCACCGAAATCGGGCAGCTTTTCGAAGGAGAGAGATGAGACTGCTGCTCGACACTCACCTGCTGCTTTGGGCTGCCGGAGAACCAGCCCGGCTCTCAACAACTGCCCGGAGGCTGATGAAGCATGAGGCGAATGAACTCATGTTCAGCGCAGCCAACCTCTGGGAGATTGCGATCAAGCGTGGGCTTGGCCGGTTTGATTTCCAAGTAGAGCCTCGACTCCTGCGGCGCGGATTACTGGATAATGGATATAGCGAACTGCCAATCGGCAGTGATCACGCCCTCGCGATTGATGGACTGCCTCCTCTTCATAAGGATCCGTTCGACCGCATTCTTATCGCGCAAGCAATCGTGGAAGGTATTACCTTGCTGACCATGGATCCATTGGTAGCGCAATACCCGGGACCGGTGCGTCGAGTGTAAGCGGCAGTCTCGACGCTGGTGCCGAAGCCAAATACTCGAAAGAGCTTCTGCAGAATAAGTTTGGCTTCATCCGCCGCCGGCGACATCATGAACCCTCATCCTGCTCTCTGCCGGCGAAAAAGCGATCAACTCTATCACACAACCTATGACGCCTACTGCAAGGCGCGCGATCTGTCGCAGTACATGAAGAACGTGAAGTGCGCCGTTCTCGTTGTGGGCGGATGGTTCGATGCAGAGGATCTCTCAGGACCATACAGGACTTTCTACGTGCGGAAGTTGGCGGCCAGCATGAAGGCGCCGCCAAGATAGGCCCCGTCCTGCCGTGCGCGTAACGCCACCTGCTAAAATCGGCAAGAAAAACGCACATTTTTTTGCGGATCTGTTTCAAGCCTGGTTGGTGAACCTACGTGTATCGGAAACAACAGAGACTTCTTCGCCATCGTCTGGCGTCGATCCTTCGCGACAAATATCAAGTCGAGCTTCAGAACATCGCTATTGAGCAGCCTCCGGACCTCAGTCTTGGAGAGTTCGCTCTGCCGGTCGCCTTTGAACTCGCTCGCCGGCTGAAGAAGCCGCCTCGCAAAATCGCCGAGGAGCTGGTGCCGCAATTGCTCCCGCTCGACGGCTTCCGCTCGTTCGAAGTCGCTGGCGCGGGGTATATCAACGGCAAACTTGACCGCGCGGAAGCAGTGAAGACGATTGCTTCTGATTCCGAATTGACTGGTGAGTTGGAACAGATGACCGGCATACACTCGCTGGTCGAGCATACCAGCATCAATCCCAACAAAGCCGCGCACGTCGGCCATTTGCGCAACGCGATTCTGGGCGACACCTTCGTCCGTCTTCTGGGGGCGGCGGGGCAGCGTGTCACCGTGCAGAATTACATCGATAACACCGGGGTTCAGGTCGCCGATGTTGTTGTCGGTCTGATGCACCTTGAAGGCTATGATCTCGCCGGGGTGAGGCAGTTGATGGTCGATCTCAGCGCGCGCGGGGAGCGGATCGATTACTACTGCTGGGATCTCTATGCCCGCGTTTCGCAGTGGTATGACGCTGATCCTGACCAAAAACAGCAGCGCAGAACAGTCCGTCTCGATGCTCTCCACGCGATTGAGCTCGGCGACAACGAGACTGCGGAGATCGCTGACCTGGTTTCGACGTCGGTATTGCGCCGGCATCTGGAGACGATGCTGCGCCTGGGAATTGAGTACGATTTTCTGCCGCGAGAGAGCGAGATCCTGCACCTCCACTTCTGGGATCTCGCCTTTGAACAACTGAAGGCCAAAGGTGTCGTGTATCTCGAAACCCAGGGCAAGAACAAGGGATGTTGGGTCATGCGGCGTGCTGGAACAGAGAGGCCCGCAATCCCCCCCAGTGCCACTCCTGCGAATGGGAACGATGAGTTGGAAACCGACGACGGTCCGGATGAAGACGCAAAGGTTATCGTGCGCTCAAATGGAACCGTCACCTATGTCGGTAAGGACATCGCCTATCACCTTTGGAAGTTCGGCTTACTGGGACGCGACTTTGGTTATCTTCCTTTTTTTGACTACACCGATCATCGTGCTTGGATCTCAACCGAAAACGGCGTTCAAGAACACCCGCACTTCGGAGGCGCCCAAGCGATCTACAACGTCATTGACAGCCGTCAATCCGATCCGCAGGCCAATGTGATCGAGGCCCTGCGAGGCTTGGGTTTCGAAGACGCTGCGGCACACTACACTCATTTTTCCTACGAAATGGTCGCACTTACCCCGCGCTGCGCCGCCGAACTCGGCTACCAGGTTTCGGAGGAAGATCGGGCACGTCCCTATATCGAGGTTTCCGGACGCAAAGGATTTGGTGTCAAAGCCGATGACCTGATCGATCGCCTGATTGTTGCCGCGAAAGAGGAAGTCGACAGCCGTCATCCGCAGCGCAGTTCGGAAGAGAGACTGCAGATCGCCCAGGAGATCGCGATCGGCGCACTCCGATATTTCATGCTGAAATTTACCCGGAACTCGGTCATCGCCTTTGATTTTCACGAGGCACTCAGCTTCGAAGGGGAAACCGGCCCGTATGCCCAGTACGCAGTCGTGCGAGCACGCAATATCTTTCGCAAGGCCGGTACCTCGCCGGGGTCGGTCCTAGCGGATTTTGCGGGGCTTGCGACCGAAGATCTGGCGCGATTCCTCGAAGATGGGGTGGATAGCGGAATCTGGGAGCTTTGGATTGCTACCTCCAGGCTTAGCCTGCTGCTTGAGCAGTGCATCGCCACGGCAGAGCCTGCTTACCTCGCGAAACACACTTTTCAACTCGCGCAGCTCTTCAACAATTTCTACCATCGCCACCACATCCTGACCGAGGAAGATCCAGGCCGGAAACTCTTCCTCCTGGCTACCGCGGCGGTTGTCGAACGCGAGCTAGTTCGTGCCCTCGCATGGCTAGGAATTCCCGCTCCCGAGGTGATGTAGTGAACTGAGCCGCTGCACGAAGTTCGTATCTGACAAAGTATCGTTTAGTAAAGTAGGGACCAAGAGTGCGCATCAAAATTCGCAATGGCCGTGTTGCAGATCAACACGCCCGTCTGCAGACTCGCCTTGGGGCTTCTGCCTTTAGGCAAAGCGTCCTCAAATGAACAAGCAAATCAGCGACATCCGTGAGGCAGTCGTCCCGCGTTTTTAGACAATGCCGCCACGCAAACGAGCAGATGTATAAATATTGGTTTATATAAGTATTCGTTTATACAATGCAAATATAGCTGTAAAGTCTTCCGTATCAATAGATTACGAACATAGAGTTAGTCGTCGAAATTCGACGATTTTTCTCCAACACTCTTATTTCAAAATGTGAAACTGCTTCCTCAGCCTCCTGCGCCAACTGATACGACTTACTGAATCGGACTGCCGTTGACCGTCAGTTGGCTGATGGCTTGCAAATCCTGCTGCTTGACAGCGTCCGGAAGGGGAGCGTAGTTCAAGGTGCCCGCCACCTGCTGACCATCGTTCACAATGTACTGTACAAACTGCTTCAACGCGGCCCTTGCCGGTACATTCTTACCATCCTTGGGAATGATCAGGAAGGTGAGGGTCGAGATGGGATAAGCATTCGGAGCCGTAGCCGGAGGGTTGGCGATGGGTGTCCGCGGATCTTTTGCCAGTTCCGCCTGGAAGGCATCGATCGCTGCGGTTGTGCTCGCGGTGGAAGGAAGAACGTAATTGCCTGCCTGATTCTTGATCGCGGCGATCGGCAGCTTATTCTGTGTTGCATATGTCAGCTCGACGTAGCTGATCGATCCCGGGTTTTGCTTCACGAGGCCGGTGACGCCTTCGCTGCCCTTACCGCCAAGACCCACCGGCCAGTCTACGGATTTGCCCTTTCCAACCTTGGTCGACCAATCGGAACTAACTGCGGCTAGATACGTAGTGAACGCGTCTGTCGTGCCGCTGCTCTCCGCGCGATGGACCACGATGATCTTTTCCTTCGGTAGAGTTTGACCGGGATTGTCCCGCTTGAGCATGGGATCCTGCCAAGTTGTGATCTTGCCGAGGAAGATGCCCGTCAGCGACTCGGCTGAGAGTTGCAAAGGTTTGTTGAGGCCCTGCAGGTTGTAAGTTACACAGACTGGTCCTGCCGACTCTGGAATCTGAACTACCGGCGGCATCGTCGTTAGCTCCTGGTCGCTCAGCGGCGCGTCCGACGCTCCAAAATCCACGGTCCCGGCCTTGACCTGTTGAATACCGCCTCCGCTTCCGATCGATTGATAATTAATGCGGACATTCGGGTGAGACTCTTGAAAAGTTTCGATCCAGCGGCCCATCAACGGATAGACAAAAGTGCTGCCCGCACCCGACAGCGTTACTTGATTGCTGTTCGAATGGCAGGACACAACTCCGGCCAGAAGAAGTGAAAACGCCGGGATCGTCCACCTGAAAACTCTTCCTTGAGCCACGTGATGTTCCTCCACACGATGTGTTGTCGGCGCTGACGCTTGGGGATGCTCGATAGGGCATTTCTTCAACAGCATTTTATAATTCCCCGTAATTTGTGCTCGCGGCAACTGCTGATCGATACTTGAAATCCAATCAGACTGGGTCGCTCGCTCGAGCGATTGCGTAGAGAGGAGATTTTTATGAGCGAAAGCGTTCAGGGCAAGAAAATTGCTATCCTGGCGACCGACGGGTTTGAACAAGCCGAGTTAACCGAGCCTAAGAAGATCCTGGAACAGGCAGGAGCGACTACCCACGTGATCTCTCCCAAGGAAGGACAGATCAGGGGTTGGAAATCTATGGACTGGGGAGACAACGTCAAGGTCGACAAGTCTCTAGACCAAGCGAAGCCGACGGATTACGATGCATTGGTCCTGCCGGGTGGCGTCATCAATCCGGATAAGCTACGCATGGAACCGAAGGCCGTCGCTTTCGTAAGGGAGTTTGCGTCTTCCGGCAAACCCGTCGCGGCGATCTGCCATGGCCCCTGGATGCTGATCGAAGCGGGCTTGGTGCGAGGCAAGAAGATTGCATCCTGGCCGTCTCTCAAGACAGACGTCGCAAATGCCGGTGGAAATTGGATCGATGAACCTGTTGTGACCGATGGTCAGATTACAACCAGCCGAAAGCCGGAAGATATCCCAGTATTCAGCGATCGGATCATCCGCGAGGTGAGCGCCTCGGGCGCGCGCCTGAAGGCCGCTTCTTAATTAAGCATTCAAAGTGAAACATTAAGCATCAAAAGCGAAACCGATTCGGGGGTCGAGAGCGACTACACTGCTTCGACCCCGCGGTCCGCCCGTTTGGGCGGGATTCGTAATTCAGCGGTTTAGCTGGCCGGTCTCGCGTAGCTACGCACCCATTCCACGATGCTGCGCACAGGGATTCCCGATGGACCTTTAGCGATCCACGGTTTTTGCTCCTCCATCCAAGCCACCCCTGCAATGTCCAGGTGGATCCATGGGGTATCCTCGGCAAATTCCTTGAGGAACATTGCCGCGGTGATCGCTCCTCCCCATCGGCCGCCGGTGTTCATGATATCGGCGATGTTCGACCGGATCACTTCCAAGTAGTCCTCTTCCACAGGCAACCGCCAGAAACGCTCCCCGGAGATCTTCAGCGCGTCGGAAAAATGCTGATAGGCATCTTCGTCGTTTGAGAAGACGCCGGCGTTAATCATGCCAAGCGCAACGACGCAGGCGCCCGTAAGGGTCGCAGCGTCGATGAGATGAGTTGCGCCAAGCTGTTTGGCGTAGCTCAAGCCGTCGGCAAGCACAAGCCGGCCTTCCGCGTCGGTGTTGATAATCTCAATGCTCTTACCGGACATCGCGATCTGGACATCCCCGGGTTTCTGCGCCGTTCCCGAAGGCATGTTCTCCGCCGCACAGACGATCCCGATTACCTTGACTGCAGGTTTAAGCTGCGCGACGGCCTGCATTGCGCCGATCATCGCCGCTCCGCCCGCCATGTCGTATTTCATTTTCTCCATCCCATCGGAGGGCTTGATGGAGATTCCGCCTGTATCGAACGTGATGCCCTTGCCTACTAAGCCGAGCACCGGTTGCGCTGGCGCGTTCGCGGGTTCATAAGTCATCACAATCAATGCTGGCGGTTCAGCCGAACCCTGGGAGACGCTCCAAAAGGCGCCCATTTTGAGTTCCTTGAGCTTCTCTGCCCCATAGACTTCACATTTGAGCCCATACTGCTTCGACATCTCGGCGGCGCGTTGGCCGAGCACAGTGGGTGTCAGGCGGTTTCCGGGCTCGTTCACGAGGTCACGGGTAAAGTTTTGCGCCTGCCCAATGATTTCGCCCTCACGCCATCCTTCTGCCGCAGCCGCACGGTCCGGAACCGCCGCAACGCCTGTTAGCTGCTCGATGCTCTTGTCTTTCCGGTCGGAGCGGTATATGTCGGGATCGAAGTCGCCGACGTATGCTCCCTCTACAACAGCCCGGGCGGCGCCAGCAGGATCGAGCCCCTCTCCTGTGGGAATCACGATCGCTAGCTCACGCAGGTTTCGGGCTTTCGCAGCCCGAACCGCGGCGCCGGCGGCCTTGCGGATCTCCGGTGCAACTGGCTTACCAGCTCCGACAAGCAGCAGGCGCTTGGCTTTGAGCCCTTCTGGAGAGTGCAGCAGGAGAGTCTCGCAACTAGCCGCGGCGAACTCACCGCTGGTTCGGACCGCCTCCGTGGCCTTCGCGACGTTCCCATCCGCGGTCAATAGCTTCACAATCGGTTTGGACTGGTTGACTTTCTCCTTCTTGGCCTTTTTGTCTGTTGCGTCAAAGGCCATCACTACGAGCAATTCGCTGGTCACCCCCGCGAGATCCGCTCCGACGAGTTCTGTTTTCATGCTTGTTGGGGGCTCCTTAGGGCCTGGATTATCAGTTATGGAAGGTTTGTTAGAGAACGTTTGTGTTGGCGCAGGTTGGCGGGTGGTTTCGCCTAGATCACTGGCGTCGGCTGCGGGCTATAGCGGCCCTGGCCTCGCGTTCGTCTTCCCGACGCCGTTCGGTCTCTCGCTTGTCCCAATCTTGCTTGCCTTTGGCGACGGCCACCTCGCACTTGACCCGCCCATTGCGGAAATAAAGCCGCGTAGGGATGAGCGTCAAGCCTTTTTGCTGCGTCTGTCCCAATAGCTTTCTCAGTTCCTCTCGGTGCAGCAATAGTTTGCGGGTACGCAGTGAGTCATGGTTCAAAGAGTTTCCGTGCGAGTAAGGACCGATATGGGCGTTCAGCAGAAATGCTTCCCCATCTTTGATGATTCCGTAGGCGTCTTTGAGGTTCGCCTTGCCCTCGCGGATCGACTTCACTTCCGTTCCGCGCAGGGAGATACCGGCCTCGAATTTTTCGAGGAGGAAATAGTTGTGGCCAGCCGAGCGGTTCACGGCAGCATCTCTTTCGCCGGCCGCTACAGGTTCGCGAGGTTTGATTTTCTGTGGGGCTGGTTTGGTCGGTTGACTCGCTTGGCGCGGCATACAATTCGGTGTGAATCCTCATGCTAGCACGCGGTTTGCGCTCGCTGTGGACTGGTAACGTGGATGCTATACTTTCCCCGTAAGTTGCGCTCTTTTTATAGGAGCGGCTCGCCCGGCCGCGTCACGCATATGGCCTGTTTTGAGCCGGGGTCCCATGCAAGCTAGCGTGTTGGCCTGGAAGGAAAGAGGGCTTCCCTCCGAGAGGAGAGTTGTGCGGCGATGCGGGATGAGTAGGAAGGCTTTAGTTGGCGAGCGTCGTACTGGTGCGGAAGAATTCTGCTCGATGCGCCTGAGAGTTTCGAATGCACTGGATTTCCGGGTGGAGACCAAGTGCAAATCTGGAGTCTAATGAACCGCAGGAAGATGAACTGGGCTGTTCCCGCTGCCCTCGCCCTCCTATTCTGCCTATCCACACGTTTTATCGAGGCGCGCGATCCCTCTGCAAAGACGCTGTATCAACGTGGTCAGCTGGCTGAACAGAAAGATGACATTATCACCGCCTATGAGGACTATTATCAGGCGTTTCAGAAAGAGCCGAAGAACCTCCGGTACAAAACTTCCTTTGAGCGAGCCCGATTTCCGGCTGCGTCCGCGTATGTCTCTCGAGGAGAGAAGCTTCGCGCTCAGGGGGATGATAGCGGAGCTCTGACTGAATTTCTCCGCGCCCTCGAGGTGGACCCGAGCAATGAACTCGCTCGACAGGATATCCAGGCGACCAAAGAAAAGTTGTCAACTCCCATTCCGGATCAGGAGACGTCGATTTCCAAGAGCAGGGCATCCGACCTGAACGAGGTGAGTGGTCCAATCGAGCTCAAGCCCATTTCCAATGAGCCCATCACCTTGCATATGACCGAGGACAGCAAGATTGTCTATCAAACGGTAGGTAAGGCGGCGGGTATCAATGTGCTCTTTGATCCTGAATATGTGCCGAAGCGCATCCAGGTAGACCTCGCGAACGTTTCGCTTTTGGATGCACTCCGCATCATCGGTACAGTTTCCGGAACGTTCTGGCACCCCGTCACTCCAAACACCGTCTTTGTCGCGGCGAACACCCGCGCCAAGCGCCAGGAAATGCAGGACGAGGCGGTTCAGACCTTCTACCTCTCCAACACCGCGCAGCCGAATGATCTCAACGATATTCAGACTGCACTGCGCAACCTGCTGGCCAATGCCAAACTCTACGGTGTCCCAAGCCAGAACGCGATCGTGATGCGAGCTACACCGGATGAACTGTTGCTCGCGCAGAAACTGATCGACGATCTAGACAAGTCCCGTCCCGAAGTCCTGGTCGATGTGGCGTTGCTTGAGGTCAATCGTGACAAGACTCGAAATATCGGGCTTCAATTGCCCGGCAGCTTTGGCGTCGCCTTGCAGCCGTCGAACGCCAGTACCACGACCCCCAGCGGGACCAGCGGGACCAGCGGCACTACGAGCACGACAAGTTCAACCCAGAACCTTACGTTGAACACTCTCAGCAATCTCAACGCGACAAATTTCGCCATTACCGTCGGAGCCGCCACAGCCAATCTGATGCTTTCCGATTCGGACACCAAGGTCCTACAGAACCCCAGCATCCGGGCAACCGATGGGCAGAAAGCGGATCTGAAAATCGGCTCGAGAATCCCGGTCGCGACCGGCTCTTATCAAACCGGTGCAGCCACTGCCATCGTCAGCTCGCTGGTCAACACGCAGTTCACCTATCTCGACGTTGGCGTCGAAATCGAGATCACGCCTGTTGTGCACTATGACCGCGATGTGACCCTCAAGATAAAGATTGTCTCCTCGCAAGAATCGGGCTCGACCAATATCGGGGGCATTACGGAACCGATCATTAGCCAGCGTACCGCTGAGCAGACCGTTCGTCTGAAAGAAGGCGAGGTCAACATCCTGGGCGGTTTCTTGCAGAAGCAAAGTCTGCTCACCATAGGGGGAACACCAGGATTGGGAGAGCTTCCCATCCTGAAATATATCTTCAGTTCGCAGCAGCATCAGGTCACGGACGACGAGATCGTATTCATGTTGACGCCGCATGTGGTGCGCTCTACCAGATTGAGCCCACAGAATCTGAGGGAAATCGATACAGGAACCGGAGCCGAAGTCGAACTCCGGCGTATCAGTGCAGCCACGACCCAACAGCAGGGAACCCCAGCACCCTCCGCCGCTGTTCCAGCTGCTCGTCCGGGAGCTTCACCGGTCAATCCGGCATCTCCAGCTCAAGCAGCGCAGACTGCAGTCCCGAATCCGGCTCCGCCGGCGGCTCCCCCCGGACCGGGAGGTCAGGGCGCGAGCATGCTATTGGCGCCACCCCCTTCGCCGGCGAAAGTTGGAACTAGCTTCCAGGTTGCCATCAAATTGAACGGTGGGCAGGATGTCTTTTCCGTTCCTATGATGGTGCACTATGACTCGAGCAAGCTCCAGCTCACCAATGTAGATACAGGGGACTTTCTCGGACGAGATGGGCAGGCGGTTGCCTTGGTGCACCGCGACGATGGCAATGGAATGGTTGTGATCTCGGCCTCCCGCCCGCCCGGGACCCACGGGGTGAGCGGTTCGGGAACGGTGGCTCTGCTGACCTTCCAGGCAACGGCCCCGGGAGATTCAGCGATCAATATCGTGCGGGCCTCCACCCGAAACAGCGGGCAGCAGTCCGCCGATATCACGGGCTCGCAAGCCTGGGTGCATGCTCAGTAAGGAAGTGCCCTATGGATGCCGATTTGAGGTGGCCCAGGACACAGCCGAGCAAAGGGCTCAGCACAGAGCGAAGGAAACGGAGCTCCGAGGCTGGCTTAACACTCATCGAGCTGATTGTCACCGTGGCTATTCTTGCCATTCTGGCCTCTGCAGCAATTCCTCTTGCGCGCTTCCGCGCCCAACGCGAGAAGGAAAGGGAACTACGGCGCGACTTGTGGGAGATGCGCGACGCCATTGACCACTATAAGGACGCCGCGGACCGTAACTTGATCCAGCAGAAGCTCGATAGCCAGGGTTACCCGCCGGATTTGGAGACCTTGGCAAAGGGAGTGGATATCCAAGGCAAAAAGGTAAGGTTTCTCCGTCGCATTCCGGTGGATCCAATGACGGGCAAAGCGGACTGGGGCTTGCGCTCGATGCAGGATGATCCGAATAGCGACTCATGGGGAGGGCAAAGTGTCTTCGACGTTCACACCAAGTCGCAAGGCACCGCCCTTGATGGGACGAAATACTCTGATTGGTAATGCCGTGAACGAACGCAGATCCCTATTCCGGTTACGACCCGCCCTTCGGACGAAGCTTACCGCGGCCGACGGATTCACCCTCGTCGAGCTGATGGTGGTGATGCTGATCATCGCAATTCTTGCGGCGATCGCGGTGCCAGCCTACGTCTCTTCAATCCGCGCAGCCCGCGAGGCAGTCCTTAAAGAGGATCTTCACGTCTTGCGCAATGCCATTGACGCCTACACCAACGACAAACAAAAAGCCCCGCAATCGCTGGATGACCTTGTTAGCGCCGGATATATCAAATCGCTTCCCGTGGACCCGATGACCCACACGAGCAGCACCTGGGTTCCAACCGTGGATGATACTCTGCAAAGCCCCGACCAGACCGATCCGGGAGTGAGCGATGTCCACAGCGGCTCTGAACAGGCCAGCAGCGACGGACAGCCGTATTCGTCCTGGTAATGCCGGCAACTCGCCGACCGAATCAGTCCGTTCGCATCTCGCAACAAGAACGATGCTCCCTAAGAATTGGTTGCCGGGATGAGGCTACGGCGTGCGTGGTACTGGTTGCGCAGGTGGATCGCTATGCGCGGCGTGGTTTGGACTGCCCGTCACCTTGTACGCACAATGATTCTGCGCTTCCGGGAAGGACCAGGGGAGCAGTTGGTACGCCATGGCGTTCCTGTACATCCCTTTGACCGGCGGTTTGGAGTCGATACGAGTGGCCTGATCTTTCCGGAGGATCTTTCCAGCGGCAGCCGCAATCATCTCTTCAGTTCGGAATACATCGGAGTACCACCCTCGCTCTTTCGCTCTTTGATCTCAGCTCTTGAAATCGATCATAGCCGGTTCACTTTCCTCGACCTAGGTTCCGGGAAGGGCCGTGCTCTCATGCTTGCCTCCGAGTTCCCATTTCACGAAGTGATCGGCGTTGAGCTCTCCCCAGACTTGCATGAGGTGGCATGCAGAAATCTCTTGCAATTTCGATCCTCGGCGCAGCGCTGCGAAGCTCTCCGCTCCGTCCGAGGAGACGCGACCCAGTTTCCTCTTCCCGGCGGACCTTTGGTTCTCTACATGTGGAATCCCTTTTGCGAACCAGTCTTCCTTCAGGTGCTGGAGAATCTTGAGAACTCACTTCGACAAGACCCTCGAGACGTATATGTGCTGTACGCCGATGCGGGACTGGATCGCCATCTGGAGAGGAGCGCGTGTCTATCGAAGGTGTGGTCTGGCGAAGTTGAGATGAGCGACGACGATTATGCGGTGAATCCCTTGCATGCTCGTTCCCAGTTATGCGTTACGTACAGAAGCCGGCTCGTTAACAGCCAAAATCCTGGTCCATAGCTCTTTCATTCCGAATCCAGTTTTGGCGGAGCACAGCAGCAAATCATCCAGCTCCAATCCCTGTTTCAGTCGCAAGATGGCCTTGGTGCGCTCATTTCCAGAGAGCCGGTCTGCCTTGGTCCCGACCACCAGGAAATCTCTGCCCATACTCTTCAAAGCGTCGATAAGCTGGCGGTCGCTCGGCTGCTCGGGAATATTGCTGTCGACCAGGCAGACACACAGCGCCAAATTCGACCGCCCTTCAAGATAAGGGTTGATAAAGGCCGGCCACTCCGCCGAAATTGATTTCGAGATCTTGGCGTATCCGTATCCAGGCAGATCGGCAAAGAGAAGCCGAGGCTGCTGTGACGACGGGGAATCCAGCAGCGAGAAGAAATTGATCGCCCGAGTGCGTCCAGGAGTGGCTGACACCTTAGCCGCTTTCTCCCCGAGCAATCCATTGATCAAGCTCGACTTGCCCACGTTCGATCGCCCCAGAAAAGCGAACTCCGGAGCAGAGGCAGAGGGGAATTGCTTCGCCGAGGTCGCGGAGAGTAGGAATTTGGACGTCAGGCGCATATTCAGCGGAGATGTGGGGCAGGAATTTCGGCTTGAACAGCCCGAGAACTGAGGCCGCAGGCAGCTCTTCCGGGTGAGAAAGAGCTGCCTGTTCGGACCACGGGTTAGTGTGCGCGGGGCTGGTCGGCTGCCGGCGGTGTGGGAACGTTCGCGAGTGCTTCGGGGGTCTCTTCGTGCAATTCGGGCAAAGGCCCTTCGAGCGCAATCTTCAGCACTTCGTCCATCTGATCGACCATGTGCATCTTCATCACGCTGCGCAGATTGTCGGGAAGATCGGCCAGATCTTTCTCGTTCTGCAATGGCAGAATCGCTTCGAAAATTCCCGCCCGGTGAGCGGCCAACAGTTTCTCCTTCAGCCCACCGATTGGCAAAACCTTACCTCGGAGAGTGATCTCCCCGGTCATTGCGATATCTCGCCGCACTGGCACCTTGGCTAGAGCGCTTGCGAGCCCAGTCGCGATCGTAATACCGGCGGATGGGCCATCCTTGGGAATTGCCCCTTCGGGCACGTGCACGTGGATGTCGAGATTACGGTAAAAATCCTTAGGCAGGCCCAGGTGACTGGCGCGGCTTCGGATGTAGGAGAGCGCCGCTTGCGCCGACTCCTGCATCACGTCCCCCAATTGGCCTGTCAAGGTCAGCTTACCCTTCCCGTCAAGTACCTGCACTTCGGTCGAGAGAATGCTGCCGCCAACCTCGGTCCATGCCAAGCCGGTCACCAATCCGACCTCGCTCGTATCGTGCACCTGAGAGTCGCGGAATTTAGCCACACCAAGGAAATCGTTCAGGTTTTGCCCCGTGACCTCTTCCTTGTGCTTGGAACCGTTCTTTACAACCCGGCGCGCGACTTTGCGGCAGACATTCCCGATCTCGCGCTCAAGATTGCGCACCCCGGCCTCGCGGGTATAGCTACGAATGATCTCGGCGAGTGCTTCATCGGAAAAGACGGCATTCTTGTCGCTTAGCCCGGTGTTGGTACGTTGTTTCTTGATCAGGTATTGCTTGGCGATCTCAAGCTTTTCCGCTTCGGTATAGCCGTGTAGCCGCAGGATCTCCATCCGGTCCTGCAGCGCGGCGGGAATCGTGTGCAGCACATTCGCCGTGGCTACGAAGAGAACCTGCGAAAGATCGTACTCAACGTCCAGATAGTGATCCTGAAAGCTGGTGTTTTGCTCCGGGTCAAGCACCTCGAGCAGAGCCGATGCCGGATCTCCTCGGAAATCGGAAGCCATCTTGTCGACTTCGTCGAGCATGAAAACCGGATTCTTGGTTCCTGCCTTTTTCATGGATTGAATGATTTGCCCCGGTAGCGCGCCGATGTAGGTGCGACGGTGGCCGCGAATCTCAGCTTCGTCACGCACGCCGCCGAGGGACATGCGGACGAACTTTCTTCCTGTGGCCTTTGCAATCGACATCCCCAAGGATGTCTTTCCCACGCCGGGGGGTCCCACAAAACACAAAATCGAGCCTTTAGGGTTCTTTACCAGTTGGCGAACTGCGAGGAACTCCAGGATGCGCTCTTTGATCTTTTCCAGCCCGTAGTGATCCGCGTTCAACACTTTTTCTGCGTGGTCGATGCTGCGGGTCTCCTTGCTCCGCTTCTTCCACGGTACAGCCAGAAGCCAATCGAGATAGTTTCTGGAGACCGTAGACTCCGCCGACATGGGCGGCATTGCCTCGAGTTTCTTCAGCTCCTGGATCGCCTTGTCGAACACTTCTTTCGGCATTCCGGCCGTTTCGATCTTCTTGCGCAGATCGTCAAATTCACTCTTCTCGCCGCGCCCGAGCTCCTTTTGGATCGCCTTGATCTTCTCGTTGAGGTAGTACTCTTTTTGAGCGCGCTCCATCTGCCGCTTTACACGACTCTGGATACTGCGGTCCATATTGAGCTTCTCAATCTCGATATCGAGAACGTCAGCCACGCGCGTCAGGCGCTCCGTTGGATCGAAGATATCGAGAAGCTCCTGCTTTTCTTCAATCGAAAGCTGGAGGTTTGCCGCGATGGTGTCGGAAAGTTTGGCCGGCTCGTCCATACGAACGGCGGCGATCATCGTCTCGTAGTTCAACGACTGCTGCAGCTTCACATACTGCTCGAACAGCGAAGTCACCCGTTGCATGACCTGCTCGATCTGCGGGTTCATTTCCAACTGGGTTTTTCCCACACGGACGGTAGCCACGAAGAAGCCATCTGAGTCATTGATTTCAACGGCTTTGGCTCGCTCCAGACCCTCGACCAGCACCTTGATGTTGCCATCGGGCATCTTGACGCTCTGCACGATATTGCCGATCGTACCCACCGAGTAGATATCTTCGGGGCGCGGTTCGTCGATCCCGGCATCATGCTGGGTAGCAAGGAAGATCTTCCTGTCGCCGGTGAGTGCTTCCTCGAGCGCCCGTACGCTCGACTCCCGCCCGACTACAAAGGGCGTCATCATGTACGGGAAAATCACCATGTCCCGAATGGGCATCATGGGAAGTTTGCGTTGCTCGCCCTTATCCCGGGTCTCTCTAGGGTCCTTTGTCTGTGTCACGCGATGTCCTTTCGCTTATCTTCCTTATACCGGGAAAGAGAGGGTACAGCCAATTTCGAGCCAAGCCGGTTATTCGAGCTATGAAAAACTCGTGCCCGGCTTTCCCATAACTCTACTGTGCTCGCCGCCCTCTTAGGCGGAAATACCGATTTCAGGGGAGGAGTACCCGGTGAAATACACCCGACCCTAAACGGTTAAGCGAGTAGGCCGCTTCAGATAACATCCGACCAATTTCCCGGTCGCACTGGGGTCAAAAGTGATTCAGCTGTGTTCGTTAGATGCGGCAGAGGCCGTGTGGACGCATTTGCGGTCCGTCTGCTTTCCAGCGAGGCCCAAGCCTAGCCCACTGCCACCCGGAATCCGCTCGATTGGAGGCCGGAAGGGCAGCTCCGGGTATTGCTCGAGGTGCGGGAAGCCGGACGCAACGGGTTCGGGCTGCTGCAGAACTATCCAGCCTTTTCGAGCAATGTGACGGAAAGGTCCCGCTTCTGCACCATCTCCGCCGTGATGTCCAGCTCCTTGATCTTCTTGTTGCTGGGGAGATGATACATAAGGTCTAGCATTAGCTCTTCCAGAATCATTCGCAATCCGCGCGCACCTACCTTACGATGGAGCGCCTCGCGAGCGACCGATCTGGTTGCCTCCTCAGAGAAGAAGAGCCGAACTCCTTCGTACTCGAAGAGACGTTGGTATTGCTTCAGAATTGCATTCCGAGGCTTCGTCAGAATCTCGACCAGTGCTGCTTCATCCAATTCGTCCAGGATGCCCATCACAGGTAAGCGTCCAACGAACTCAGGAATCAGGCCGAACTTGATCAAATCCTGAGGCTCGGCGCGGCGTAGCAATTCCGTATCCCGCTGGGCGGGCATACCACTGGCGTCCTGCTCTTCCTTCTCAGTAAGCGCTTTGAATCCAAGGGCTTTCTTGCCGACGCGGCGCCCGATAACCCGTTCCAGCCCAACGAAGGCGCCTCCGCAAATAAAGAGGATGTTGGTTGTGTCTACGGGAGTGAATTCCTGGTGAGGGTGTTTGCGGCCTCCCTGTGGGGGTACATTTGCCACTGTCCCCTCCAGGATCTTGAGTAGAGCCTGCTGCACACCCTCCCCGGAGACGTCCCGGGTGATCGAGGGGTTTTCGTCTTTGCGTCCTATCTTGTCGATTTCGTCGATGTAGATGATCCCAGTCTGGGCTCGTGCGACATCGCCATCGGCTGCCTGCAGGAGTTTGAGAATGATGTTCTCAACGTCTTCGCCGACGTAGCCCGCCTCAGTCAGCGTGGTTGCATCCACGATTGCGAAGGGTACGTCCAGCATCTTTGCCAAAGTATGCGCCAAAAGCGTCTTGCCGCTACCGGTTGGACCTACCAAAAGAATATTCGACTTCGAGAGCTCGACGTCGCTGCCGCGCGTGCGGTTCATCTGGATACGCTTGTAATGGTTGTAGACCGCGACTGCGAGCTTCTTCTTTGTCTGATCCTGACCGATGACGTATTCATCCAGGAAGGCCTTCACTTCCTGCGGTTTTGGAAGGTGCGCCGGTGCTGCGCTCGCGGGTGTCTCGCCCCGGTCGTCTTCCAAAATGGAATTGCAGACCGCTACGCATTCGTCACAGATATAGGCGCGCGGGTAGTCGCTGGGCGAGGAAATCAATTTAGCTACGGCGTCCTGCGATTTGTGGCAGAAAGAGCAACGAAGCGTATCGTCTGTTCCTCTTGGTGTTTTCATGTTTTACGACTCCTTTGCCCGGACTTCAAGTGCGTGGCCGGTCAATGATCTCATCGATGATGCCGTACTCTTTCGCTTGCGTTGCGTTCATAATGAAGTCCCGCTCAACGTCGCGTTCGATCCTCTCCAACGATTGAGCAGTGTGTTTCGACATGAGCTTGTTCGTGATCTCACGAATCCGCAGAATCTCACGTGCGTGGATGTCGATATCGGTCGCCTGTCCCGAGAGCCCTCCCATCGAAGGTTGATGAATCAAAATGCGCGAGTTGGGCAGCGCAAAGCGCTTGCCCCTCGTGCCGCTCATCAGAAGGAACGCACCCATACTGGCCGCCTGACCGATGCAATACGTCACCACGCTATTGCGGATGAACTGCATTGTGTCATAGATTGCAAGACCCGCGGTGATAGAGCCGCCCGGAGAGTTAATGTACAGTTGAAGATCTTTCTCCGGATCCTCACCGGAAAGAAAGAGCATCTGCGCAATTATCAAATTCGCGACCTGATCGTCGATCGGCGTTCCCAAGAAAATGATGTTATCCCGGAGCAGACGAGAATAGATGTCGTAGGCGCGTTCGCCTCGGCTCGTCTGCTCAATCACCATAGGTACAAGTGCCATGCTCTTTTCTACTCTCGCTTCCCGAAGGGCATTTGCCCTGGTTGAGAACTCGTTAGGAACTCAGACTGCCATCTTAATCCCAGTCGGTGGCTGTTGCTGTTCCGCGCTCATTGCTGCTTAAAGCTACAAGCGTTGATACAGCAATTGGCCTGCTACTTGTCTCCGCAATTGTTCCCGAATCTTAGCTAAGCCGCCATTCTCGGTCAAACGCTTGCGCAAACCATCCAGAGGTTCTTGGCTATCAAGAGCGATGGCCTGGAGCTCGCGTTCTACCTCTTGCTCCGGGACCTCAACGTTCTCTGCATCTGCAATGCGGTCGAGCAAGATCGAGCCTTTGACCTCCGCGGAGGCCGCATCTCTCTGGGCCGCCCGCAACCGGTCGAAATCAAGCTTGCGCATATCTTCAGTGCGCATGCCTTGCGCTGCGAGAGCACGTAGCCCGCGGTCCAGCCTCGTGTCGATCTGCTGTTGAACCAACGATTCCGGAACAGGGAAGCTGTAGCGAGCCGCGAGCGCGTCCACAAGGCGGCTCTTCGTCTCGTTCTCCAGACGCCGTTGCTTGTCGTTTGCCAGATGCTCCCTCAGCTTGTCTGAAAACTCGGCGAAGCTCTCATACGGACCTAGTTCCTTGGCGAATTCGTCGTTTAACTCCGGCTGAATCTTCTTCTTAATACTCTTGACCTCGACATCGTAGGCGATGGTCTTGCCCGCCAGATTCCGCTCTCCAAAGTCCTCTGGGTAGCTCACCTGGAACTCGAGTTGCTGCCCAGGCTTGGCGCCGCGCAGGGCGGCATTGAAGCTGTCGATCGTGTTCTTGCCTCCAACCTCGATCAGCACATCCTTACCGGTGATGGGCTGGGATTCGGCCGTGCCCTCGGGGGTCGACTCAGCGCTTTCGGCCGTAGGCTCAGCGCTTTCGGCCGTAGGCTCAGAGCTTGCAGCCGTCGATTCAGAGCTCTCCGCGCCCTGCACTTTGCCGGTAAAGCTGATCTCGGCGAAGTCTCCATCGGCCAGGGGCCGCTCCTCAACAACGGGCTCCATCGTGGAACGGGAATCGCGAATGCGATCCAACTCCGCTTCAAATTCTGCCTCGGTCAAAGCGACGTCTGGCTTGTCCACCTTAACTTGGTCATAGCCCTCGATGGAGAACTCAGGAACGACCTCAAAAAGCGCTTTGAAGTGCAGTGGCTTGCCTTCTTCAAGGTCGAGATTGGTGACTTGCGGCTGCGAGACTGGTTGCAGATTCCGCTCCGCAATCGCCGTGCGGAACTGACCCGGAATCAGAGCCTCGACAACATCTTGGCGAATCTGCTGCGCAAACCGGCTGCGAACCAGCGATTGTGGCACTTTTCCGGAGCGAAAGCCGGGGATTCGCGCCATCTTCTGGTAGCGCTTGGTGATCGATTGAAAACTGCGCGCGACCTCGTCGGTAGAGACCTCTACTTCAACCTCGCGCGTGCAATCCGGGTTCAGCGTAGGGGTCGCGGGATGGTGATCCTCATGATCTCCCGCAGCGTGGCCGTGCTCGTCTGTGCCTGACGGCATGACGGTGGAGTGAGAGGTGGTCTCGATAGTTTCAGTTGAGCTCAACGTATGCCTTTCAAAAGCTCACTCCTTCAACCGCGTCTTGCGCCAGAAGCTTTCGGTGTTTGCCGGAGCGGCCAATGCATGTTCTTACTTTCATGGTAAGAGCCTTTCTCAGGAGGGTCAAACCAGCGAGGTACCTTCGTCAAGGCTGCAGGATCACACGAAAGAGGGGTTGGCAAGTTCTTTTGTGCAAGACCGGAATCGGGAGTTATGGAAAGTTCCTGTCCGGCTGCCGATAAGCTCCGGATTTGGCGGCTGGAATCCACACAATAGACTGGCATTTCCACAGTGGGCGGGTGCCCGCCCAATCAGAAAAAAAGATGAAAAGTTGGCCGTCCGGGTGGGATTTGGTGAATCTCTCTCATTTACCCGGCTGCAGATTCCGCAAAGAGGGCTCTGCTGGCGGTTCCGGCGTGAGGAAATGATTCAGAACCTGTCGCGGAAGACTGTGGATTGACGCAAAATGTCATCAAGACGGGACAGAGAGGTTCATTTCTCTGAGAACTCTGCTTCGCAACCGCTCTGCCAGACGGGAGCGCACTGCGTATATTCCCTGTCACCGGTACTCCCCGGTTCCCGCGCATTGGGATCGGTTCCTGTGTGCCTGCAACGACACCGGGCCGGGCGTTGCTAATGTCAGTCGTCGAACCCGGTTTCGAAATCGTACTGAAGCGCCGGACAGACGTCTTCCTGGCTGGCCGCGCCGGCTTGCTCGCCAAAGGCTTCAGCCGCGCTTTACCTCCAGCAATAGACGTCGCGATACGGTCTCCTCGTTGTTTAGAGTCCGCTTCATGCCGCCGATTGATGGAACTCCCTTGTGCCGCAGCTTGGATGCAAAGAAGCGCCCTCAGGCCCACCTCCCGAAAAGAAAGATCTCAGCCGCGAGTACGAATTCGGAAGCAGGGATCTTAATGTTGAGAGCGCACGAAGACCGCGAACGAAGGAGGGGACTGGTTATCGATCGCCTTTAAAGCGCAGTCCTTCGCAAATAATTTTTATCGGAGCAAACCGGCTGCACGCGCGCGTAACTGAAGCAGCCTCAGTTAGAAACTCGTAAACATCCGTTTTAGTAGCTTACCGGAGCCATAGCAGAACAGTAGACCATCACGGTAGTTAAACCGGCGGTCAATTCTTCGTTATCCAGGGGAAACGCATTGACAATGCCTACTCGAAACTTCTAAGTGTTTAGGTCGCCGATTTGCGCGGTACTGCAGACTTGAAAATGTTGACTTGCGGCCAGGATAAGCGACCAAGGGGGAAATTAAGCTTGTCCAGCGCTCCGCTGCAGGCAGCGAAGCATTTGTAAGCCGGAAGAGATCTGTGCCCGTGTTACGCACTTCGCTCCTTGAAACCATAAACGCGAAGGCGCCGCGGTAGCCCAAGGGTATTTGCAGTTTTTCAGGAGGCAACGTGATCGATCAGGTACGCAGGTATGCCCTTCTGGGCATCGCGATAGCCCTTGCCGGATTCGCACCTCTCACATCTCACGCACAGGCGGTTTATGGCTCCATCTTCGGCACTGTGACCGACAACACCGGCGCAGTCGTACCGAATGCAACCGTGACAGTCACGGATGAGTCTAAGGGAACGTCCGTGACTGTGCAGAGCAATGCCTCTGGAGACTACAGAGTCGAACATCTCATTCCGGATCTTTACTCCGTAAAAGTGGAGGCCTCCGGCTTCGAGACGTTTGTTGCGACTCACATCCAGGTGCTCGCGGATACTTCCCCAAAGGTCGACGCGAAATTAACTGTGGGTGCGGCGGGACAAACGGTGACGGTGAATGCAGACGCGATTCCTGTCCTGAAGGCCGATCGCGCGGATGTAGCGACGACATTTACGGAAAAGACCGTATCCGACCTTCCATTATCAAATCGAAACTTCACCAGCTTGCAGCTTTTGCTGCCCGGCGCGCAGCCGCTCGGCTGGTCCCATGCCGCCGACGAAAATCCTCAGGCCAGCCAGCAGATTCAGATCGATGGCCAAGCCTTCGGCGGCGTTGCCTACGAGTTGGACGGAACCGACAATCAGGACCCGATTCTGGGAATCATCGTCGTCAACCCGCCGATTGACGCAGTTTCGGAGTCCAAGATCGCGACGCAAAACTTCGATGCCGAATTCGGCAAAGCCGTCTCCGCTGTAGTAACGGCGCAGACCCATTCAGGCTCCAACAGCTTTCACGGCAGTGCGTTCGATTACCGCAAGAGCAACTTCAATCTGGCGCGCGACCCTTATACGCAGTTTGCGCCGAATGCTACAACTGGCCGTTTCATCCCCCCCGGGCTGTACAGCCAGTTTGGCGGCTCGATCGGCGGTCCATTCAAGAAGGACAAAATGTTTGGCTTCGGAGATTATCAGGGCCAGCGGCAAAAGCTTGGCAGTTCGGCCAGCATGACGGTTCCCTCGGCTCACCTTGTCTCGACCTGTCTTGGACA
>DASYBJ010000731.1:0-1686 GCA_036500845.1 Acidobacteriaceae bacterium | reverse complement strand
TCTATCGATCGCGGCGTTCCTCTTCGCCTTGGCTGTCATCCATCGAATGCATGCTCTCCGCCACTGGAGCCTCCCTCTTCACGTGTGGCAAATGTCTTTTGTTCTCAGCTTGCAGGCGGCTGCCATTGCCGGTCTTCTGTTCTCGTTAGTGGTTTGGGTCTTAGTGGCCGTGGCTACACCTGTGCCCGTATACCTCACGGGCGTAGCTCTGGCCCAGGCCCGCGTGCTGCAAGACCGCATCCCGGAAGAGCTCAAAGAGCGGCTTACTCGAACTGTGGCTTAGCGCGTTCTTTCACGACAAGGGGTTCCCCATTTCTGACGCGTACTCTGTGTCAGAGGCTGGATAAAACGGTGGTCAGGTTTAGGGGTCGGAAAAGCAGTCCTCAATCCTCAGAAAAAGTAGCAGTCATCCCGAGAGGATGTGACTTTATTCGATTTCTGCGCCTTTTGGGCGTCTAAGCTCTTTATTTTCAGTATCAGTTTTTGTGCTAAATCAAAAAAGTCACACGCTCCGAGCGTAGCCGAGGGATCGCTTTCCCTCAATGAGGCCGCGGGGGTCGGCGGAGCACCATGATTGCAATCTTGCGCGCACGCCGGAAATTTCGTGAGCATACGCGATCTTCATGAGGATCTCGCCGCCGCTTGAAAGGGAAATCAATAGGGAGAGGGCTGAGACCGGCCGGACGGCAAGCGTGCATTCGTAGCGTGTCCCCGTGATCACTATGTAGCAGTCGTAGATCTTAACCGGCTCGAAATGATCGGGAAGATCGACGCGGGACGTGAGCCTGACGGCCTCGCATTGTGGGTGCGGTAAGCCACCGAGTGTGTTGGTGTTGTGTGTGACTGGGATGAATCGTGTCCGATAACAGATATTCTGTTAAGTAGCAATGTAGGCGTTCTTTAGAAATGTCATGTTCCCGCCCCTTAGAACTGTCAGGTTCAAAGGATGGGCTGGATTTCGATGAGCGAACGCGATCTGAAGCGGATTGAAGTACTGAACGACGTACGGGCAGGTCGAAGGACGGTAGCTGCGGCAGCAGCCGTGCTGGCTGTCAGCGAGCGGCAGGCATACAGACTTCTCGCCAGGTATGAGACGGATGGCGGCAGCGGGTTGATTCACAAGGCTCGCGGCCGCAGCTCGAACCGGAGCAAGAACGAAGGCATTCGCAAGTATGCGGTCGAGCTCGTCCGAACGAGGTACGCTGATTTTGGGCCGACGCTGGCGACCGAGGTTCTCCTCGAGAAGCACGAACTGCGCGTTGGTCGAGAGACCCTCCGGCGATGGATGGTTGCGGATGGTCTATGGCTGTCGCGTACACAGCGGCGAACGTTCCATCAACCTCGATTGCGGCGCGAGAGTTACGGTGAGCTGATCCAGATCGATGGCAGCGATCACCGGTGGTTCGAGCAACGAGGCGAGCCTTGCACACTGCTCGTGTTCATCGACGACGCCACGAGCCGGCTGATGCAGCTGCGGTTTGTTTTGAGCGAGAGCACGGACTCCTACTTCGAAGCGCTTGACGGCTATCTAAAAACCCATGGCTGCCCCGTTGCGTTTTACTCGGACAAGCACACTGTCTTCCGCGTCAACAAGCCGGGCGCAAAAGGCGGCCAGGGCATGACCCAGTTTGGACGCGCTCTGGCGGAGCTCAACATCGAGATCCTCTGCGCCAACTCCAGCCAGGC
>DASYBJ010000730.1:0-3077 GCA_036500845.1 Acidobacteriaceae bacterium | reverse complement strand
GTGCCAATTGTTGCTTGTCGCAGGCAACGTCACGACGACCGACCTGATTGGAAATGGTGTGTTGGCGCTGCTCAGGAATCCCACAGAACTTGCTAAGTTGCGTGCACAGCCAGAACTTATCCGTAACGCGGTTGAGGAGGTGCTCCGCTACGACTCTCCCGTCACAGTTGCTAGTCGCATAGCAACAAAGCCAGTGCAGATCGGCGGAGTCGATATAGAAGCGGGCCAATCGATTTCAGCGCTTCTGTTTGGTGCTAATCACGATCCAGCGGCTCATTCCTGCCCCGCAAAATTCGATATCGAACGCCCCGATAAGCGCCATTCATCGTTCGGCGGCGGTATTCATTTCTGTGTCGGAGCGCCCCTGGCGCGCGCCGAGGCTCAGATCGCGATTCCATTGCTCTTTACAAGATTTCCGAAGATTCGTCTGATGCCAGACCACACTCCCACTCGCAAATCCCTGCCGAGTTTGAATGGGGTCGCGTCTCTGTGGGTAGACACAGATTAGACTTTGCGAAGATAACGACAATACCCTTACGGATTGCGCCGCACAGAACGGCGCCCGTGCATCTCACACTTACTGCTCGCGACTCTGCGTCAATCGCTTCGCCAGAGCCTGTTATTAAGTTTAGGTCGGGCACGTTAGGTTCCTATCGGAGTGCCCAGAGAGGGAATGCGGGCCGTGTCTGAATTGTTTGATAGGACCGTTTGACCTTCACGGCTCTCTGCTCTTCTTCTACGAGGTTTACAGCGTTCAGTTCGATGGAGCGAAATGGGTTCCCTTTGCACCTGAGCCGTCTCTTTCCTCGAACGTGACTGCGCCCAATCGGATGGATTCGGCGTAGTCACTTTCTTCGCAGGAAATCGTCCCGAATGTTCGCCGCTATCCTGCAATGGCCTTGCAGAGGAACTGCACACAAACCCGTGGTCTTCTTGTTGGACATGGCTCCTCGATGTAGCACTTGATAGCTCTTAGAGCTTCACAACCATCTTTCCGTTCGCCTGGTTGGCTTCCATCACACGATGCGCCTCCCGGATCTCTTCGAAGCGAAATACTCGTGACGGCTTCGCCTGGAACTTGCCTTGTTCGACCTTCTTCGCAATCTCCTGAAGCGGAACATCGGAAAGAGGAAAGCCGGGTGTCCCAAACACAAAGGAAGCAAAGAAGGTCAGATAGACACCGCTGGGCATTTGCAATAACGGGTTAAAGTCCGCGATGGGAGCCAGTCCCCCCAGCCATCCGGCAAGACAGGCTCGCCCGCCCCGACGCAGTATCCGAAGCGAATCGAGAATTGCGCTGTTGCCAACCAGGTCGAGAATTGCATCAATCTGTTTGGCTTCGGCAATGCGAGCAGACAATTCCGATCCTTCCAACTCCACCCGGTGTGCGCCAAGATCCTCAAGCTTCTTGAAGCGATCTCGGTTCCGAGTCGTGGCAATCACCCATGCCCCTGCTTCCACGGCCAGGTTGAGCGCGGCGAGGCCAAACGATGATGTAGCCCCGCGAATCAATAATGTCTGGTCTTTCACAAGCTGCAGATTTCGGAAGAGACACGTCCATGCTGTCGCATAAGACTCAGGAAGGGCTGCAAGTTCCTCCCAGGGCAGGTCGGACTCCATCTGGACTACCCCGCTAACGTTGGCACGCGTGTACTCGGCGTAGCTGCCATTTATGGTTCTTCCAAGACCGCCCATCAAAGCAGCAACCTTGCTGCCGACCGCAAACTCACCGCTGGGGCACGACTTCACAATGCCGACACATTCAATGCCGCTGACTGGTGCCGCCTCTGCCCACTCTCCGCGGCGCATATGCATCTCAGCGTGATTGATTCCAAATGCTTTGACCTGAATAACGACCTTGCCTGGTTCCGGCTCTGGTTCAGGAATTTCCTTCATAACCAGGCTGTCCAGACCTCCGAAGTGATCGAGTACGATGGCGCGCATTACAACTTCTCCTTTTTTGAAATTCGTATTCTGGGTTACGAAAGCGTCGCTTTATTGCGTTTTCACAATTACTGTGATCTGGCCAGAGTTGGTTATGTGCAGCTTTTCTTGATGAAAAGCCGCGTTCGGACTCCAATTCCTGGACTACACCAATTGTGAAAACGCTTTAGCAGCTTCAAGGATGATGTCTACAACCTTGTCTGGTGCGGTGAGCAAGGGAGTGTGATCGACTGCGAAAGACCTGACCGTCGCCTTCATCCGTTCCGCCATGAAGTGCTGGGTTTTGGGATTGATCATTCGGTCCTCCTCCGCGACGAGGTACCACGTTGGCTTTGACTTCCAGGCCGGTGCAGGGGCTGGTTCCTGTATACACTTACCCGAGATCGGTCGCTGCACGGCTTTGGACAATGCAATCTGCTCAGCCGTGGCGTTCTGGGCGAAGGCGCTCGCGAAACCTTCGTCGGGCATCCAGATAAAGCCATCCGCATCCGGGGCAAGTTGTGGAGCATCCGGGTGGGGATCATCTCGATAAAACACCTGAGCGACAGTCTCTCCTTTGTCAGGCGCCAACGCTGCGACATAAACCAAAGCCTTCACGCGCTCATCGTTAGCCGTAGCAATGACCGCGCCAGCATAAGCGTGCCCGGCGACGATCAATGGGCCTTGAGTTCGTGCAATCGTTCGCTTCAAAGCTGCCGCATCGTCGCTCAAAGATGTAAGAGGAATCGGCGCGGCAATCACCTTCAAGCCGCGATCCTCGAGCGGGCGCACGATTGCCTGCCAGCTCGAACCATCGGCCCACGCTCCGTGGACCACTATTACTGTGGCGTTTTCTGAAAAACCCATAGTGCTCATCCTTTCTGGCAATTCAACGTGGGGAGATACGAGGAGACTGAGGTCTCCCGTCAGGCAAAGAACTTTACGATTTGCTGCGCAATGAATTCGGACGAATCCTCAAGCGCAAAGTGGCCAGTATCGAGCAGGTGAAGCTCCGCCTTTGGGATATCACGCAGGTATGCTTGCGCACCCTCGACGGTGAAGAAGGGATCGTTCTTTCCCCACAGGATCAGAGTCTTCGGCTGCTTGTTCCGAAAGAATTCATGCCAGCCGTCATAGAGCGCAAGATTCGATTG
>DASYBJ010000729.1:0-14513 GCA_036500845.1 Acidobacteriaceae bacterium | reverse complement strand
TGACCACAACGCCTCAAGAATTTCGTCTGGCGTGACTAGCTGTCCGGCGTGTTCGACGAGGTAGGTGAGTACGTCAAAAGCCCTGGGAGTTATGGGGACACGATCTCCATTGCGCCACAGACGGTGGTTCGCCGTATCCAGACGGAACGTCTTGAATGACTTCATTGACTACTGCAGCCCTTACAACTGCTCCCCCGAGCCGCAACCGTCGGCAGGCGCATTTTCCTGAGAAGTTCGGTGTATCTCGGATCGTGGTTCAGATTTTTGAATAGCGGATTGCTTTTGATCTCAGGCAGTCCGGCGTCTCGCTGTTCGTAGGCATGGTCGAGCCATTCGAACGATTTGTCGGGCTCCCCGCGATACGCATATACCTCCGCGATCTGATAGGCCGAATTAGTGCCATACTTCGCGATAAGGGCGGCCAAAGCAGCATTCGAATCCTGTTCACGGCCGAGCGCATGATAAGCCAGTGCCCGACCCGTGAGTTTCGCCCACTCGCTTGGTTCGTTCTCAATTTGTGCGAGCGCCTGCTGGGGTTTTCCCTGGGCGATGAGAATTTTGTCCAGGGTGAGATGGATATAGGCAGCCTGCGGGTTCAGGTCAAGAGCTTTTTGCATCTCGGACTGGGCTTCCTCGTATCGACCCGCCGCATATAGCAGGTATCCCAAGTGCCAGTAAGAATTGGCACTAAGAGGGTCGAGCGCGACCACCTGTTCATCGAGTTTGATGGCCTGGTCGAGATCGCCCAATATCCTGGATCGATACGCGCGCATACGGAGTACTTCGACGCTACCCGGTTGTAAGGCTGCTGCTTTGGTAATGGAAGTGTTGGCAGCGTCCCAGTTCCAGTCGCGGCTGATTTGCGTGTGCGCCAGGGACAGGTAGGCTGATGCCAAATTAGGATCGAGCGCAATTGCCCGCTCCGCGTCGTCGCGAGCCTTTCGAAAGCCTTCTGGAAGATCGGTCAGCAAAGCCTCCGCCATCTCCTTCTCCACCGATGATCGGAGCGCCCAGGCTGGCGCATATCTTTCATCCAGCTTGATCGCCGTATCGGTATAGGCGAGCGCCTTGCGGAGGTCTTCCTTGCTCGGTCCCCGCCCAAAAAACTAATTCGCCTGGAGGTAAGCCTGATATGCCTCCGGATTCGCGCTGCGTGCATTCGAAGCAACCGGCTGTCCGTTGCCCCCAGCAGTTTCAGTTGCAACGCCTCGGTCGCGCGCAGTGCGATTTCGTCCTGTACCGCGAAGATGTCCTTGATCTCTCGATCGTAGGTCTGCGACCAAAGCTGAAAACCATCGTCCGTTTTGATCAGTTCCGCGGTGATGCGGACATGATTGCCCTCATGGCTCACACTTCCCTCAAGAACATTGGCCACTCCGAGCTTGCGTCCTACGTCGCGCAGGTCCTGATTTTTGTCCCTGAACTGAAAGGCTGAGGTCCGTCCGACGACCTTCAGACCTGATACTTTGGCGAGGTCGTTAATCAGTTGTTCGGCGAGTCCATCTGCAAAGTACTCCTGATCTTTGGCCGGGTTCATGTCTGCGAAGGGCAGCACCGCGATGGAAGTATCGGTTAACAACGCATGGCTCAACGAGCGGGCACGTCGCTCAGTTCGTACGAGCAGGAAGTAGGCGCATAGCCCTGCGACCGCAAGCACGGCCAACACCACTATGACCACAAACCTCGGCAATCTATGTTTACTATTTTCCTGCTCTGAGGGAGTCGTTTGGTGTTCAACCTGCTCCTCTGTTGCATGCTCTTCTGTTGCACGTGGTATGGGCAGGTCTGGCAGCTCCGCCACGTTCTCATCTATGACCGGAGCAATGAACCGGTATCCCCGCTTGGGCAACGTTTCAATGAATTCCGGTTCGTCGGGCCGGTCGCCGAGAGTTTTCCTGATTTCGAGAATGTACTTTCTGAGGACCTCTGGATTCACGTAAGTCTCTGACCACAACGCGCCAAGAATCTCGTCCTGCGTCACCACACTTCCGGCATGCTCGACCAGGTAAGCCAAAAAGTCAAAGCTCTTGGGAGCTATGGGCACACGCTCCCCGTCGCGCCACAGGATGTGGTTCTCTATGTCCAGACGGAACCCCTTGAATAATTTCATCGCACAGCCCTGCTCTAGCCCTTACGCTGGTATGCCTGGAACGCACCCCTCGGATTTGACGCTCAAGTCTCGGACGAGGATCCAGGAAAACCGGTAAACCCCCCGTTATCTGTTAGTTGCGTGTCACTATCGGTCAGCGTGCGATCTGTACCCCACATGTGTGACCCCGCATAGCACAGAAATTCAACGGGAACCCCACGAAGCATTCACACCTGAAGTCTCTCTCTCTCATATTCTCGCTACACGATGTGCGAAGCTTCGCCATCTTGGCTCTCACCTGAGGCAACTTCAGACGAGAACCATAGAGAGACCGTTCTATTCCAAATCTGTTATTGACGGCGGCGCTGCAGATTTCGGCGGGATACGCACCCGAAACAGAGCCAAGATTCACTGGCCCAGACGCCATGAGGTTATTGCTAACGGAAGCTCCTACAGGGGCAGTGTTGAGTGCAGTCGAAACCAAAAATATTCTATTCGACGTTCACCGGGTAATTGCTGTGATTCCAAAAAGCTAGGGCGCTCGCCGCGCCTTCGACAAGCAATTCTAACAAACCGAAGTAGAGAGTGCGGTGTTTCCTACAACTCGCGGGTGAAGGCCATTTCAGTGCATCAACCGCGTGTTTTTGTCACTTATTTGGTGTACTCGAAGATTCAGCGCGGTCCACGCACTTCAATTTGCGTGTGACGCTGACGAAAAACATTCTCCAGCCGGGGAATATATCCCACAGTGGTGTGTTCTTTAGGGAGTGAGCAAAATATGTCACGGAACGACGACGGAGGAAGCCGAGCCGACGCGATAGGTGTCGAGTATCTCAATGGATTGTATAGCTACGCGCTGGTCTTGACCCGCAACCAAGCAGAAGCAGAGGACCTGGTACAGGAAACATACGTTCGCGCCCTCCAAGCGATGGGAAGGCTGCGACCGGACAGCAACATAAAGGGTTGGCTCTTCACTATCCTCAGGAATATCTGGCGGAACCAGTTGAGAAAGTGGAGAAACACTCCTCAAATGGTTGAAATTGAGCTTGGGGATGGCGTTGCTCACAGCGTCGTTGAGCCATCCAAAGACTCTTATGATCTTTACGTGAGTAAGCTGGAGGCAGAGCGGGTGCGAGCGGCGATTCAGGAGCTACCATTACAATTTCGCGAGATCATCCTGTTGCGAGAATTTGAAGATCTCTCGTATCAGCAGATTGCGAGCGTCTTAGACTGCCCTGTCGGAACAGTCATGTCTCGCTTGGGAAGGGCACGCGCAAGGCTTCGTCCATTGCTTTCCGAGGCCGACGCCTCGCGACAATGTTTGATTGTGCGGCGACAGGGATGACCAGGTCCTCGATTCCACTGCACAGGGCCGCTCGAATGGGATGCCTGCGGCTAGTTCGTCCATAGCCTAGTTCGTCCATTGCCTAGTTCGTCGATTGCTTAAATGGACGGGATCCGATTCCCCCGGGAGAGACACAAAATGAAGGATTGCGGTGATTATAGAACGACAATCCACATCTATCTCGACAATGAACTTTGGGGCCAAGACCTCGCAGAGTTTCACGATCATCTATCAGAGGAAGAATGCCAAGCCTGCCAGACGGAGCTTGAGGCGGAAGAGATGTTATCCGCTCTATTGCATCGAACACGGCCGTTGTACTCCGCCCCGGACGCCCTGCGCGAACGAGTCATGCAAGCTGCAGAGTCGTTCCCTGGAACCGTCACCTATGCACTTGGCCGCCCCAGAAAACCTATCACGACTGTTTTGACGCAGCCATTGCTGGTTGCCAATCGTCGAGTTCGCAACTGGGGTGCGTTCGTTGCCACGATTCTTCTCGTCGTTTCGAGCTTTCTTCTCATGCCTGGAATGCTGAGGCGGGCGAGCGCGAATAGCTATATCGAGACCGCGGTCGCGGCTCACCGCAGTTTTCTGAACGGCAGTCTTCCCCTTGAAATCCAGTCGGGATCGCCCAGCGTAGTCACCGCATGGTTTGCCAACAAAGTGGCCTTCAATTTTCGCCTTCCCAGTTCCCCAGAGTCGGGACATGAACAAGTCTACCGGCTCACGGGCGGCCGCCTGGTGAACTACAAAGACGGGTATGCTGCGCTGGTTGCTTATGAGATACAACAGCAAAAGATCAGCCTTCTGGTCTCTTCAGGCAGCTCTGCTGCGGCCGCCGGCGCAGAGGAGATCCCTTCCGGCGGGATCCTATTTCACTACAGCAAGCGAGGGAGCTTTAATGTCATCACGTGGAGCAATCATGGACTCACGTATGCCCTAGTCTCGTCGCTACCTGGTTCTGGACGGCAATCCTGCCTGATATGCCACCAGAATATGGCCGATGGTGACCACTTCAACCCTCATCAATAGACACATCCAAATCAATGTGCGAGACACATCCAAATCAATGTGCGATAGCCGCATCCTCTGCCAGCCAGCAGTCGCTATTCCTATAGCTGCAAACGGAGTCGCGCTCGGGTGAGTCCGCTCGAGAGTGCCAGCATCAGCAGCGTGAATATGGCAGCACGAGCGACACCTGTCGCACCCGAGCTGAAATGCCTGTCTACGAAAGTAAAGCCCGCGAGCGCCGTTATAAAGTAGTAGAAATCCGGCAGCAGGTAAGTGAGCAGGGTATTCGCGCCGGACGAATGCACAAACTCGGCCCATTCCGTTTTGTGCCTTACATCGCAGATCCAATAGAGCACCGCAAACCAGAGGACACTTGCGCCGATGCTATAGAGGCACCAGGTGGGAGTTGCTCGAATCTTTGAAATACCGAGAGGCGTGAGTAGCCAGGCAGCAAGTAGCGACGTACCCGCGAAACCGGCAGCCAGAAACATGCGTTGCGGCAGTGACTGCCATCGGTGTTCGCCGAAAAAGAGAATGGAGGTGACAACGCCTGCCATCACGATGGACGCCAGGGCACCTGATCCAATCGGCCACATATAAATGGGTAGGCGAAGCTGGACTTGCTGCCGGCTAAGAACTGTACACAAGGTAAGGAGGCCTGCTGTCCATCCGAGCGGCGCCCACGCCCATCGCCGAGTCGATATGTAGAGGATCGCGACAGCCAGGTACGTGTACCCTATGAGGCCGAGGATCTCTGGATAGGAGCCGTCGATCCACGTAGCGTTGCCGTCTTGCGTGGTGCGGCGAAACATTGCGAAAGTAACAATCAGCAGTGCAAGTCCCGCAACGCGCAGGCCTAGCGAGATCCGAGCCTTGCGCGGATTTCGGCTGGGCACGTGCCAGAAGAGGACCGCGCCCGATAGGCCGAGCAGCGCCCACGCGTTCGGGTTAATTGCCATACGCGAAGCATCGCCTTTCTCTGCGTTCGCGAGGATAAGACCAAGCACGACAAGGCCCGCAGAACGAGACCACATGTGCCAGAAGAGCAGAGGAAGAGATGGATTCCTTTTGAGCCGTTGCCTGACCGCGAGCGGCAATGACATGCCGACAATAAAAAGGAAGAAGGGAAACACCATATCCACGTAGGTCATGGCGTCCTGCTCGGCATGCGCATGATAGGTCCACCACGGCAAACCATGGACGCTCGCAAGGTCGTTGACAAAGATCATGACCAGCATGGTCAGGCCGCGGAAGATGTCGATGGAGGCAATCCGGTGCGCAGGAATATTAGTGCTCGAGAGGCTCTCCGCCTTTGCGGTCTGCGTGGTCATCGGGCGCCGCCTTGAGATACTGTTGTACGAAGCTCGTTGTGAATCGTGCGGAGCAGCGTCCCCGAAGGATCATTTGTGTATTCCCAGAACATGATGCCTGCGAGGTGGTGACGCAGGATATAACGGCACTTGAGAGTGAGCGATTCGGGATCTTCATAAGTTACGAATGTCTGAGATTCCGGGTTGAAAAGGTAGGGAACCGCCGCGGCCCTGTCCCAGTAACGCGCGAAGCCATGCCCGAGCATCGTGCTGGTGAGTTCGCCATAGGGTGCATGAGCGTTCGGCACCGGCTTGCCGGGTTGAAAGAGTCCTTCGTTTGTTGGTGCCACCTGTCCCCAAACGTGCCCGTAGAAGGGCACCCCCAGAACGAGCTTCCTTGCGGGCACACCGGCCTTCTGAAATTCGCGCACTGACCGGTCGGCGGACACTCTCTTCGGGTCGGCGGGATCGCTATAGAGTGGGGCGTGGTTACCGGTGATCTTGTCGTCTACGGGTTCATAGTAATCGTAGGACATCAGGTTCACAGTGTCGACATAGCGTTGGACCTTCCGCATCTCAGTATGCTCAAGAAACTCGCTCGATGCGCCGGCGGCGACCGTGATATAGAGCCGTCGATGCAAAACCTTCTCTTGGAGATGAAACCGAGAGCGCAAATCCCTGATCAATAGAGTGTAATTTTGTTTGTCTTCAGACCGAAAGACATTGCCTGCACCGACTTGGCCGGGATATTCCCAATCAAGGTCGAGGCCGTCGAGGTTGTGACGGGTAAGAAACACCACCACGCTGTCGACGAATTCTGAACGGCTGGCGCGTGTCCGGGCCATATCAGAGAATCTACCCGACCAAAGCCAACCGCCGACCGAGACTAACAGTGTCAGCGCCGGATTGTCGCGCTTCAGTCCGTTCAGAACGGCAAGGTTCTGTGCATCATTCGATGTTCCCTCCACGATGCGTCCGTCCACGATGTTTGCAAAAGCAAAGTTAATGCGCGTCAGCTTCTTGGCGTCTACCTGATCGGGAGAGAGAATGCTCGCTCGCGGGAAAACATATGCAACAACGATAGGCTGGGGCGCTGCTATCGTGGTGCCTGCTAACGGCAGGGCCGCGAGGAAAAGAACGGCGAGTAACGTTCGCATGGAAAGTCGGAGACGCGGCATTCGACTCCTTGGCGCGTGGTTCGAGCGGAATGAAAATTTCAATACGTGCCCTGTATGGCGAAAAACCACCTGTCACAATCGGCCTAGCCAGATGGTTTATAGTCGCAAAAACACATCCTTCGCGAAAGGACCACGACGATCATAAGGAATTTAACTCGCTTTTGGACACTCTGCTGGCTTGGCCTGGTCGCGCCGCTCTCGTTTGGGCAACTGAAGGTGGTTGTCGACCACGTCGGCTACGAGGCCGATTCGCCCAAGACCGCATTCGTAGCGATAACGGGTGCGGATCCGGCTCCCACCACCTTCGCTTTAATCGACACGTCGACGGGCAGGACCGTTTTGAGTGGCACATTGAGGCAAGCTGGTACTGTCGATCACTGGGTTGGACGCAGATTCTGGACGGCTGACTTTTCCAGTTGGCGGAAGGTCGGCCATTATACGCTGGCTGTCCGCAGCCGATCAGGCGACGTGAGTTCCTGCGAATTCGCGATCGAGCAGGATTTGCTGGAACGCAACACCCTCTCCAACGTGCTCTTCTATTTTAAGGGACAGAGAGCCAGCGGAGATATAGATCGCGCCGACGGTCATCTGGCAGTACCCGGCCAGGCGGGCGCCTTCGTCGACCTGCACGGTGGATGGTATGACGCCACGGGCGACTATGGAATTCACCTCTCGCACCAGAATCCGACGTCGTTCTTCAATCCGCAACAGGTGCCCCTTGTGGCCTGGACCCTGCTGTCCAGTTACCGGCTGCTTCAGGCCAGGCAGAACGATAACTTTACCGAATATGAGCGTAGGCTGCTTGACGAAGGATTGTTTGGCGCAGACTTTCTGACTCGTATGCATCGGCCGAACGGCTCATTCTTTGAGAGCATCTCAGCGCCCGGCAAGCAGAAACTCGCCCGGGATCGGGTGATCGGCAATCCAAACTGGCGCACACAAATCAAGAAGAACGTCGCTGACACAACTCAAAAAGAAGGCGAGGTATTAGGGGCGCACGCCTATGAAGCAAGTTATCGTGCGGGTGGAGGAATGGCCATTGCCGCATTAGCACTGGCCAGCACCATGAACCAGGACGGTGAGTTGACCCGTGCAGACTATCTCAATGCGGCCGAGAGCGCTTTCGAATTTTTGGAGGGTCACAATGCTGAGCTCCTGAACGATGGTAAAGAAAATATTTTGGATGACTATTGCGCACTGATGGCAGCGACTGAGCTGTATCGCGCAACGCAGCGCGAGAAATATCGGGTTGTGGCGGATCGCCGAGCAAAGCATCTGATGGAGCGCCTGACGCCAGGAGGCAGATTTGGTGACTTCTGGAGGGCGGACGATGCTGTGCGGCCGTATTTCCACCCTTCCGACGCGGGCCTTCCTGTGATTAGTCTCCTGCGTTATACGGAAATCTCTACAGTGGAACAACAGAAAGAAGTACGCGCTGTGGTCGAGCATTCGCTGCGATCCGAATTGAAGGTAACTGCCGAGGTGAATAACCCCTTCGGCTATGCCCGTCAAATTGTCCGCATGGGCGATGGTTCTGTGCGTACTGCGTTCTTCTTTCCCCATGATACCGAGGCGGCCCCTTGGTGGCAGGGTGAAAACGCGCGGCTCGCGTCGCTGGCCAGCGCTGCCAGGTTGGCGGTGCCGTTCTTCAAGGACAATCCAGTTTTTCAAGCACAGCTTGAGGAGTATGCCTGGAATCAGTTGCATTGGATACTTGGACGCAATCCCTTCGATGCAAGCATGCTCATGGGCAGCGGGCATGGCAACGCGCCATATCTCTTCTTTGTTTCTTACAAGTACACAAGTGCGCCAGGTGCCATCATAAATGGCATCACCGCGGCGAGCAAAGATGAAGACGGTATAGCTTTCAACGAAGGATATGCGGTTACGGGGCAGGATGAAGACTGGCGGTGGACTGAAGAATGGTTACCGCATGCGGCATGGTATCTATATGCGGTGAGTCTTCCTCATCGCTAGCGATCCGGTTCAGCCTGGGTTTGGGTCATTGATCTTCTACACCGATTTGCCGTGGCCGTCGGGTTGGAATCCAATGGATTGCGTGAAGACTACAACGGATCTCATAGACCTGACCCGCTCGTTGTAACCACGTGTGAGACCAGCCATCGAAGCGGGGCTCATGCACTCGATCGAAGCGGCAAGCGCATATATGAGATCAGTTGTATTCACTTGGATCATTGTCCAGATTCGGTTTGGCGCTTGGCGGCGACCTCCATCAAACGACGATCCCGCCACGCACGGCGGATGGCCAAAGCTTCCTGGGCCAGCAACAATCTCCGTTCCGCCTCGACCTTATGGATTAACTCCGGCCCCCAAGGTTCTTCGTGATTGCGAGATCTTGCAATTTCTTGAAAGAGAGTTCCTAAACGTACCGCATAGTCCGCAACCCCGCCGGCTGCATTGAGATCGATGGTCTCGAAGGGACCCATAAAGGACCAGCGCCAACCGAGGCCATCGCGCACAGTTCTATCGATGTCCTCGCAGCTGGCCACACCATCTTCCACGAGCGCCCAGGCTTCCCGCAGAAGCACAGCTTGGAGTCGATTCAACACAAAACCTTGAATCTCTTTGCGAACATGGACGACGCTTCGTTTTAGCCCTCGCATGAGGGCGTCGGTGAACTCGATCGTTTCACGAGATGTTTGGGGCGACGGCACAATTTCGACGACCGGGACCAGATAAGGCGGATTCACAGGATGTACGATCAGCGTGCGACATGCGATGTCCAATCCATGGGTAAACGCTGATGATGGAATTCCGGAGCTTGAACTTCCGATCACTAGATCAGGCGGCCCAACTTTCTCGAGATCTTCCATCAGTTGGCGCTTCACATCTACAAGCTCGAGCACCGACTCCTGCACATAGGCCGCCCCATCCACTGCTTCAGCCGCGCTGCGTGCCGTCTTTAAATGCTTGCCCACTTCATCGACATCGTCGATTAGGGCGAACGAGCTCAATTCTCTCAATTGCTCGCGTATGAAGTTAAGAGCGCTATCGATTGCACTCGCGTTTGCATCGTAGATGCGAACGTCCAGCCCCGCGGATGCAAGAACGATCGCCCAGCCGGCGCCAACCAGACCCGCCCCGATAACCGCCACCGGCCGACCATCAACGAACTGATTCAGGCTCATGGAGTCACGATCCCAAAGAGCACGAACCGAATGACAAGAGCTTTCGTCACGACGTAGCCTTAGTTCGTAGCCCTAGTTAAAGATGGTCGCATCATTCTACAGAACGCGGACGGAACCTGCCGTAGCCAACCAACAACCCACCAATTCGCCAGGCACAGCCCAAGCTCCACTCAGCTCTAGCGGCCTAGCGGCGCGCCTGCATAAGCACGAGCAACTCGCGTCAAATCTGGTGGAGCAGAATCACGATGTGATTGTCTATCTGCCGCCGATGTACGAGGCAGAACCAGGGCGCCGGTTCCCCGTCCTTTATATGCAGGATGGTCAGAACCTGTTTGATCCCGCGATCTCGTTCATCAAGGGAAATTATTGGCGGATGGGGGAAACGCGGACACGTTAACCGAGTCTGACGCGATTGAGCCGCTTGTCATCGTTGGCGTCTACAACACGGGGGACGCGCGGATCCGTGAGTACACGCCTGTCGAAGACAGCCGCCTGGGGGGCGGCCAAGCGCACAGGTACGGCAAAATGCTGGTTAGCGAGCTGAAGGCGGTACCGCACGTTACCCGGAGCGGAGAATTGCGGAATGGTTGGCTCCTCACTCGGCGGCTTGGTCACTCTGTATTTAGGCTTGCGGTATTCGTCCATATTCGCCAAGCTGGCCGTGATGTCTCCGTCGGTCTGGTGGCGTGACCGGGCGATTCTCAAGATGGTTGCGGCGCTTCGAGAGAGACCTGAGCTGCGAATCTGGGTGGACGTTGGCACGAAAGAATCGACGCGAGCCGTATCAGATACGCGAGCCCTGCGCGACGCGCTTGCCAAAAAGGGCTGGCAGCTCGGCGAAAATCTGGCTTATTGCGAAGCGAAGGCTGCTGAGCACACTGAATCCGCCTGGGCCCAGCGCGTCGCTCCGATGTTGAAGTTTCTATTTCCGAGGAAAGGATGAGATGCATCGGCGAACCAGAATCATCCTGCGATCGGTTCCCCTGAGTTCAATACCTGGGCGGCAGCTCGCAGACCACTCGTTAGCGCTGCATGGGCGGTTCCCCAATGTCCTGCAGTGTCTGTGTGTTCTCCAGCGAAGAACAGCGTGCCTTGAACCGGTTCGCTCATTCGTGCCGGAGCGTCCAGTGCGCCAGCAGGCACGTAGCTATAAGCACCTCTTGCGTATGGGTCGTTTTGCCAGTCGTGCGATCTTGAATCGATCAACAGGCTACGGATTGCGTTTACATCAAGGCCAAAAGCGTCCGCCAAGGTTTTGCATGCCTCAAGCTGCAAGGTAATTGATGGTTTCTGCGCCATCGACTCTGCGACAGGTCCACCAGCCCATCCCGTCAAGCTTCGAGTCTCTTCCGGGAACTGAGTCCACCAAGTTGGAGGCTCAGAAGAGAAGGCGAAAAGGAAGCTTAATTCGCGAAGCTGCTGGCGGAGGGGATGGTCCTTCAGACTAGCCCAAAAGCGATCACGAAACACGTAAACCCAGCGCGATGCATTGCCCATTCGCATCCTTTTGATCGCCCGCATCGTTTCCAGGGGTTCTGGAGAAAACTGGACATCACCGTGCTGGAGCACTCCCAGTGGCAATGTGATGACTGCGGTGTTTGCCTGAAGCACTCGATACTGTCCTGCCGTCTGGCAATTGACTTCTACCCTGCCGCGTTTCCAGTGCACGGATTCAACGCGGGTGAGGAGTGAGATCTCAGCCCCTGCCTGCTGAAGCTTTTGTGCCAGGAATTCCGGCAATTGCGCATAGCGCCCTCGTATACCGAATAAGGAGTCGCCTTCGATTGCATCCTCAGCCTTCTGTTGCATTGCAAGGGATGCCACTCCGATGACACGATGATCTGCTGCGTTAAAGCCCTCCACGTAACAAATAAGGCGATTCCAGAGACTCTTCGGTACACCAGCCCGAACGAGATACTCCGCAAACGAGCAATCTCCGCCATCCCAATCGGTGAGCTTTCCGAGCCATCGAAAGTCTTCCTCGAACTGATCACATTCCGAAAGAGCCCGTCCTTCATAGCAGAATTGCTTACCGTTCAGTTCGTATGTCTCCAACTGAGCCTCGTGGATCAGGCGCCACAACTCCGGGGGCTTGCCATGCACGAATTCTGCCCCAAGCTCTAAAGTTCCGTTCTCAGTATCCTGCGAAAGGATCCGCCCCCCAACCCGCTCCCTAGCTTCGAGTACCATTACCCGTTGACCAGATTCAGCCAAGACCCTTGCGGCCGCCAAACCTGCGATACCGGCTCCGAGCACGATAACTTCTCTTGCGGTTTCCGTCATTGTCTCTGATTGAATGCATCCTCACTTTAGCGCAAACCGCCTGGTTGTGGGCGCTCTCACGTCTGGCCGAGATGCTCGCGCGCCGTTTCACATCCCTGCAGCTCTTACGGGCGACCGGATCTCCCGCGTTCTGAGCGGCTGGAATCGATGCCTCGTGCGAGACCCCGTAAGCCCTGGATGCAAAGGCCCTGACCTCAGTCGAGGCGCGATCTTCCATCAGAATGCCCGCCTATAATACAGAACTATATCAACGTTAGGAGCGGCGACCGAGAGCGCCTTTCCGGTAGGCTGAGATGATGAGAGATGTTCTGGCGCGACAGATTGATCAGGCCCTCGGCCGCGAGCCTGCCGACTTGGTTGTTCGCAATGCCCGCATCTTAGATGTCGTCACAGGTGAACTTCACGCTGGCGACATTGCCGTTTGCGGAAACATCATTGTGGGGATTCTCGACAGCTATCGGGGCTTGAATGAGATCGATGCCAACGGGCGGTTCGCCGTTCCCGGGTTCATCGACAGCCATGTGCATTGCGAAAGTACGTTAGTTACGCCCGGAGAATTCGACCGCTGTGTGCTTCCGCACGGTGTCACGACAGCAATCTGTGATCCTCATGAGATCTGTAATGTTTTGGGCTTGCAGGGACTTGAGTATTTCCTCGAGAGTGCGCAGCACACGACGATGGATCTTAGGGTGCAGCTCTCTTCTTGTGTTCCTGCAACGCAGCTGGAGACCTCAGGCGCAACGCTTTCTGCCGCTGATCTCGTGGTGCATCGAGACCACCCAAAGGTGATTGGTCTTGCAGAGTTCATGAACGTTCCCGGTGTGTTGAACAAGGATCCGGCGGCTATGGAGAAGTTAGCTGCCTTTCATGGCCAACATATTGACGGCCATGCACCCTTGCTCTCCGGCCATTCTTTGAACGCGTATCTCTCCTGCGGTATTCGGAACTGTCACGAGAGCACAAACCTGCTCGAAGGACGCGAAAAGCTTACCAAGGGCATGCAGGTGCTTATCCGTGAAGGGTCGGTTTCTAAGGATTTGGAAGCGCTTGCCCCACTTATCAATGAGTTCACCTCGCCTTTTCTAGGACTCTGCACTGACGACCGCAACCCGTTGGACATCCATGAGCAAGGTCACATGGACTACCTTGTTCGACGCGCAATCGCATTCGGTGCGCCGCTGCCAGCGGTCTACCGCGCAGCAAGTTGGTCGGTTGCGCGCGGCTTTGGCCTGGTGGACCGAGGGCTGATCGCCCCAGGGTATCTTGCGGATTTCTTGCTGCTCGACGATCTAGAGAGCTGCGCGATCCATATGGTATTCCGATGCGGCCGCAGAGTTACCGCTGATACTTTCGAACAGCGCGTCCTGCCGCACCCGCCAATTGGTAACTCCATCTATCTTAGCCCGGTAAGGGGAGAAACCTTTGCCACGCCCGCTGCAGGCCCCTCGACCGCGGTGATTGGGATCATTCCCGGCAAGATCTTGACCGAGCATTTACAGGCGAAACTGCCGTATCGTGACGGAAAGCGCCATGCCGATCCAGAGCATGATCTTCTGAAAGTCTGCGTGCTCGAGCGCCATGGCCGCAATGGCAATGTTGGCAGGGGCTTCGTGAAGGGATTTGGCTTTCAACAGGGTGCACTCGCCTCCTCGGTCGGTCACGACAGTCATAATCTATGTGTCGTCGGCGCGAGCGACGAAGACATGGCGATCGCGGTCAATCGCCTGATCGTACTGGGTGGAGGATTCGTGGCGGTGCAGGCCGGGCGTGTGCTCGCGGAGGTCGCGTTGCCCTTTGCCGGTCTCATGAGCCTTGCCCCCTTCGAAACAGTGCGCCGCGATCTCTATTCGTTACGCGCAACAGTCAAGGCGATGGGCTGTCCATTGCCGGAGCCATTCCTTCATTTAGCTTTTCTCCCGCTCCCGGTGATTCCACATCTGAAGATCACCGACTTTGGGCTGGTCGACGTAGACCGGTTCGAGGTCGTCCACTCATAAGTTAAATTCCAGATGTATGCGTGAATTTGTGAGGCGCCCCTGGTACAGAGCTAACGTTGGCCCAAGAAGTTCCTAAGGCGTGATGGCACGAGGCTTCGTGGACTGGTGGAAGCGAAGGGTCTGAGCAACGGTCTCCGAGACGCGCTGTAGTTCC
>DASYBJ010000728.1:0-4585 GCA_036500845.1 Acidobacteriaceae bacterium | reverse complement strand
TAGATAAAATCACCTGTCCGGAGGCGCGCAGACGTTTAAAAGCCATTCTTCCACTTCAGGAACACCTATGGTCTCTCCGACTTTCCGGGCCAGAGCGAGTATGGGGCGTCCTTATAGGCTGGAATTTCCCACCTCTTATGGTGGGACCTCATCACTTCATCTGCGCAAGCCTGCTCAAATGAGATTATGACCGGCAAAGACGTGTGAAAAGACCTCCACCCGCTACGGTTTTCGCTACAGTTGCTCTTTTAGGAGATGCGCGGACGCGCTAAGTGATTGATTCACTGGTCGGGGCGGAGGGATTCGAACCCCCGACCCTCTGCTCCCAAAGCAGATGCGCTACCAGACTGCGCTACGCCCCGACTTCCAAGATTGTATCGCAGGCCAGATGGCCCGAGCGGCTCTAGCTGGGTGGGTTGACCCCCCCTATCCGATAGGTTGGGAAGGGACAAACTTCTACCTGCTAGCGATGGAAGCGGCCAACCAGCACACCCTTGCCAAGAACATGTCCGTTGACCGCATTTAAGAGGTCGGCGCGTGTGGCGTCCGAAGTCAAGTTCAGTTTCGTATCCAATGCAAACAGCTCAAAAGTGTAATGGTGGTACGGACCTGAGGAAGCAGCACCAGGCCCCATAAATCCCAACTTGTGTCCGGTATTTTGTGCCTGTACGGAACCGTCGGGTAATTGTGCAGTCGTTGGTACGTTTTCCGGAAGTTGAGTTGTTGTTCCTGGGATATTGAAGATCATCCAATGCAGAACTTCTTCGGATGTCTTGCGAGGCGAGGTGTCCGGGTCATGCATGACCAATGCAAAGCTGACCGTACCTGGCGGCACGTGCGACCATTCAAGCGCCGGAGAAACCGGCGTAGCCTCGGCGTTCACGGTGTACTTGTCGGGAATGATGCCGCCATCTTCAAAAGCGGTAGTCGTCAACGTAAGCCCGGTAGGGCGAACCGCCGGATGAGCGGCTTGCCCCTGAACGCCTTGAGTGATGGAGAGCGTCCACAACAATACGACGGAACCTAGGAACTTTCTCATTTCGCCTCTCTGCTTCCGCAGATCTATTCTCCGCCGCGGTAAAAGACACGCCAGATTTTACCCTTCTGACTATCCGTGATGTAAATGGAGCCATCCGGAGCCTGTGCGATGCCATCGGGACGGGCTGCTGCATCGTTCGGAACCATGAGAGGCGTTTTTCCAGGAAAGCCACTGGCGAAGACCTCGAACTTGCCCGATGGCTTGCCGTTGGCGAATGGCTGGAATGTCACGTTATAACCAGCTTGTGGCATCGGAGCACGATTCCAGGAGCCGTGGAAAGCGATGAAGGCCCCGCCTCGGTAATGCGCAGGAAATTGGCTTCCGCTATAAAATGCGACATCGACGGGGGCCCAGTGCGCGGGATAGCTCGCGATCGGAAGCGTGTATTGCGTGCAGCGGCCGACGGCCTTGCCGTCTCCTCCGTATTCCGGATTGAGTACAAGTTTTTGCTGTGTGTAATCGAACACGCAATAGGGCCATCCGAAATTGGAACCCAGCACTGCCCGATACATCGGCTCAGCGGGCCGCGTTGCGTTGTCTTCCGCGTTGAATTTCTCGGGCCAAAGCGTGTCCAGCTGGTCCCGGTTGTTCATCACGATGTAAACGGCTCCGTCATGCCATGTGAGAGCGGGAAACTGGCGTAGGCCGGTCGCGAAGCGCACGCCATCTTCCTGTTTTTGGCCCAACTTGTTCTCGTCGAACTGCCAGACACCACCATGCTTTTCGAGGATGGGGCAGGGGTCCATTCCAGGAACTCCTGCCTGCCGGTCGCGTGATTGGCACGCATTGGATGGTGCCCCTACATTGACGTAGAACGATCCTTTGTTATCGAAGGTGAGCCCTTTGTCTCTATGTTCCCGCTCGCTGGGAAATCCTGAGACCACAACTTCCGCTTCGCCGGTTGGCTTCAATTGGCCTGGCGTCATTTTGTAGCGGATCACCGATTCGGGTCTCGCGATGTAAAGATAGCCATTGTGAAGAACGATGCCAGTGCTGCTGTCATCGCCGAACTGTTCCTCGATGTCGAAGTGGCCGTCGCCTTTCGAATCATGGAGTGCGACTATGCCCCCTTTCTGACCATGGCCTCCCTGCAGTGCAACATAGAGGTCGCCATTCGCTGCTACGACTGCATGCCTCGCAGCTCCCAGATTATCGGCCACCACCATGGCGCAGAATCCGCTCGGCAGCGTAATGCCGCCGTTGTCGGTGTCGCACATCGGCGCGGCCGAGGCGCGGGATGCGAGTCCGGCGAAGGACAGGATACCCACTGCTACGACAAACCGGATGGGCGAGCGTTTCATCACAGAAACCATGGGAAATCCCCCAGTACTTTATACATGAGCTCAGGAACGCTGGGATTTAATCGATTACAATCGTGAATGATGGAGACAGAGTTCGAGTGAAAAAGATTTCTGTTTTTTGTGTTTCCTTGCTGGCGATGGGCTTGGCTCAACAGATGCTTTTCGCCCAGGCTGCGTCTTCGACGCGCGACGGTGTTTACTCCGCGGAGCAGCAGCAGCGAGGCAAGACTTCCTATGGCACACTTTGCGCTTCGTGCCATGGTGATGATTTGGGCGGCTCCGGACCGACGCCCGCCCTTTCTGGGGACGACTTCATCGGGAATTGGTCCGGTCAGACAGTGGCGGATCTGTTCAATAAGATCCAGACCACGATGCCGGCCACCAAACCCGGTAGTCTCACGCGCGAACAGACCGCGGATCTTGTTGCTTACATTTTGAGTGCGAACAAGTTCCCGGCGGGCAAGTCCGACCTGCCAACTGACGCTGACAGCTTAAAGAAGATTCAGTTTGAGAAGCCCCAGCCAGACGCGCAGAAGCCGTAGAAGAAATCCTATGAATAGCGGGTCCATTCAGGCATGTGTGCGACCCGCCCACTATCAATGCGGTGCTTTTCAGACCACATCAAGTCTCTTCTCCTGCTGTGAATCCGCTCTAGGTTCTTAGATGTGGCCGTGCCTGCGGACCCACTCCAATACCAAGACGATCGTAACCAGCGGCGCCAGCAAGATCGTAATCAACACTAGGGCCATAAAAGCCAGAAAGACCCAGTCTCTCCAGGTCTGAGCGCGCGGTTGCTCGAGCCGCTCTACGAGCAACGCATAGTTGCGCCGATTGGCTTTCCAGGCGATGTCGAACGCGTCTCCCAGGAACGGCACAGCTCCAATCACCACATCGAGCCCAAGGTTCACCAGCATCCTTATTAGTGTGATATACGGTACGCCGCGCACCCAGGCCGCGAAGACGATAATGCAGGATGCCAGGCCTGCCAGGATATCGCCGAGGCCGGGCACCAAGCCGATCAGCCCGTCTAATCCGAAACGGATGGAAGTGCCGGGAATGCGAAACCAATCGTCGAGCACGTGAGCGAGCAGGTCGAGGTTTTCGTCGGCGAATAGCTTGCGTGCCTGCTGCATGCGTGGCGTGATGGTAGGAGCGTCAGGCGGCAACACTTCGGGTTGGCGGGATGGAGCCATGGCGCGCGGGATCTGCTTGAAGCCCTCCGAGAACGCTCTGCGGAGGCGTTGCCGGAGAGCACGCGGCTGGAGCGGCTAAGCCGGGCTCAGTGGCACCAGAATGCTACAATTTAATTCTATATGGCGGCTATAGTTCAGCGGCAGAACGCCGGACTGTGGCTCCGGATGTCGTGGGTTCGAACCCCACTAGCCGCCCCAATGGATATCCAGTCTAGATTGAGCAACTAAGCACTTCAGTTATTTCCGCATGGGCCAATATGGGCCAATGTGGCATAATCTCCGATATGCCGCTGGCCCTATATCGACGTCACCGCCAAGAATGCAAGGGCGGCCACGAGCACAATTCCCGCACCTCCGAATACGAGGAACGCAAGAAAGCCTGGAGACGCTGCGAGTGTCCGATCTTCGCGTCAGGAACGCTCCGCAAAACGTTCAAGCGCCATAACACAGGGCAATGGGAAATTCGAAGCTGCGCGGGCCGTTGCAGCAGCCCTTGAGCGGGCCGGATCATGGAGGGCGGCCGTCCAACCACCTCCTCCGCCTGAAGAGCCTCAGACCGCACGAACCACCATCGAGGATGCCAGTGAAGCCTTTCTTGCCAAATGCAAGAACCGCAATATCGCTCCGAACACGCTAGCCAAGTACCGCACGTTCACTAATCAGTTGTCGGCGTATTGCCAGGATCGCGGTTACGTTTATATCGACCACCTCACGGTCAGTGACATGGACCGCTTCTATGCGAGCTGGAAAGACGGCATCCGGGCGAAAGCCAAGAAGCTTGAGCGATTGAAGGCGTTTGTCAAATTCTGCCTCAAGCGCGAATGGCTTGCCAAAGATATTGTCGATGACCTGCAGGCGCCAGAGGGCTCATCGGTCACAGTTCCCAAATCGCCTTTTACTGACGAGGAACTCGAGCGGCTTTACGCCGCCTGTGACAAGATCGGACCGCAACTGAAACAGGGACCCGGATACCGCACATGGGGAGGTGAAGATGTGAAGGACTTCATTTATCTCTCCATTTACACCGGCCTGCGCATCTCAGATGTGGCAAC
>DASYBJ010000727.1:0-2597 GCA_036500845.1 Acidobacteriaceae bacterium | reverse complement strand
ACCTGGCAGACAACTTCCTTCTTGGTTCTTTCGTTCGTCAGAAAGAGCAATTGTCCCGGAGCAACCGAGGAGGTCAGCCGAATCACGGCGCCATTGCCGTGCACGAGAACGGTCTTGGTCGTCTCCGAGAAAGGTTCGCGCTTGGCGTTGCCATCAATCGTGCGTGCTCCATTGACGCTGACCGCTACTTCCAGCGCCACGGGCTGTTGCTTGGCCCCGGCATCGCCTGACAGAGCGGGCATTTGACTGGGACGCGCCTTCGCTTCCGGCGTCGCCGTCAATGTGTCGGTTTCTTTGCTGATGGGAGGCATGGATGCACACTCGCGAACCAAGATTTTGCTGCGGCCTGATCAGACAGGCTCCCCGCAGACTTCTACCTTTATATGTTGTTCCTCAGCGGAAAGGGCCAACCATAGTACGCACGTACTACGATGGAAACACCTGCCCTTCCGGACAGGTTTTGGAGACCAACAATGCGCGAGATTCCGACGCGCTTCTTAGCTCTTACTGAAAACTGAAATCTTATAACTTACAACTATCTCGCCAGCGGCGGCCTGAACCGCTCGTCCACTTCCACTTGATACCCAGTGACGAGTTTATTAGTTTCGTTGGCCATGCCGACCACCGCCTGCAGTTCCTTGAACATGGCGTCCGTCATTCCTTTGCCGAAGGCCGAAGCGGTGTGCGAAGCGATGCAATACGTGCAGTTATTGGTAACGCTGACGGCGATGTAGATCATCTCCTTTGTCAGCGGGTCGAGCGCGCCCGGCGCCATGATCTGCTTGATGTCTTCCCAGGTGCGCTTGAGCAAGGCGGGATCGTGCGCAATCGCTTTCCAGAAATTATTGATCCAGTCGGCCTTGCGCGTGGTCATGATGTCGTCATAGATCGCGCGCACTTCCGGGCTCGCATCCTTATATTCGATCAGTCCAAATGTCGCCATCGGCGTCTCCCAACCTTCCGCTGGGATTGTAGCAGCGGCTTTACGCCGCTGTCTTCGCCATATCTGTCCGCGGGGTAAACCCGCGGCTACATTTTGGATTACCATCAAACTTTTGCGTCCTGTGAATGCAATTCATTCTGCTTGACACCATCCGCCCGCGCGCGTTAAATCTCTTGCCAACAGCCATTTTGGCTTTTAGAGTTGTCGCGTTTTTGCGAACCGATTCAGGGCGAGTTGGTCCCGGGGGCTGGTCCTGAATTCGCTGGCGGCTGTAGATCCAAACATCGCAATCCAACGGTGCTCAGTGCTGTTTTGAGTGGCCCGTTTTTATCGTCCCGCGTAAGGCGGAACGAAGGTGCCGTCAGCTTTGCTTTTGACTTCGATAAGGGGGTGTTGATTTTATGAAGCGCCTGGTTCTAGCAATCCTTGTGGTTTTATCGCTCGCGGTTGCCGCAAACGCCCAGACCTATCGCGGCGCCATCAACGGCACCGTTACTGACCCGTCCGGAGCCATGGTGCCCAACGCTACGGTGAAAGCGACGGAGAAAGCCACTCGCATCGATCACAGCACAGTCACCACCAGCGACGGGCTGTTCGCCTTCCAGGATTTGCCAGTGGGAACCTACAGAGTCATCGTGACGGCCTCGGGATTTGCCGCATTGACCGTCGATAACATTCAGGTCGCGCAGGGTGTGATTTACACGTTGCCTGTCAAACTTTCCCTGGCGCAGGGGGCAACAACCCAGGTAGAGGTTTCTGCCGCTGCTCTCACGCTAGATACCACGACTGAAACGCAGACCACTCTGGTAAGCGGTGACGACTTGCAGTCCTTACCGCAGAATGGTCGCGATTTCTCGCAGATGATCGCACTGGTTCCAGGATTTGGTGGGTACGCCGCTGGAGGAACCGGATCGGGCGGCGGAGGGATAAACGGCACACGCTGGGACCAGGTCAACTGGCAGATGGACGGCGTGGACAACAACGACTTGTGGTGGAACATCCCCTCGGTTAACCAGGGCGGAGTCAGCGGCATAGCTGGAATCATCTTGCCTACCGATGCTATTGACCAGTTCTCAGTTCAGACCCAGGCGTCTCCGGAAAGCGGGAGAAACCCCGGCGGCACTGTGGACCTCGCACTGAAATCCGGCGGGAACGATTTTCACGGGACCGTGTACGATTACCACCGCAATGAAGCCTTCGCCGCGAAGTCCCCGTTTGTCCCTGCCAAGAAGCAGAACCGAAACTACAACTATGGCTCTTCGCTCGGGGGGCCGATTCTCAAGGATCGGCTTTTCTTCTTCACCAACTTCGAAAAACAAAGATTCTCTATCGGCCTCCCAGGTGAAGGAACCGAGCCATCCACTGCCTACCAGACCCTAGCGCTGCAGCTTATGAACAGCTACGGGGTGTCGCAAAGCTCTATCAGTCAGAAGCTGCTGGCGAATCTGTGGCCCAGCAGTATCCTGTCTGGCCCGGCTCAGCCAAACAATTACACAAGTAACATTCCGGAGTTTGGGTTCAGCTATAACGGCCTCGCAAAGTTTGATTTCAAAATCAACGACAAGAACAATCTTTCCTTCCATTGGTTTATCGGCACGGGCAACCAGGTCGCTCCGCCGGGAGGAACCGTTCTTGCTCTCGCGTCGTCTCAGAT
>DASYBJ010000726.1:0-17986 GCA_036500845.1 Acidobacteriaceae bacterium | reverse complement strand
AATGCTTGCATGACCGTCGCCAATTTCGATAGATCACTGTCATCCCTTCGATGTGCAACTGCTACGATCTCGAACTCCGGTGCATACCCCGAACCAGGAACGGCCTCTGTCCAACTCATTTTCAGCGAAGGGTCAAGGCTTCGCGCCGATTACTGGAGAATCGTGAAGGGTGGACGGTGTCCAATACTCGGTCTAACAGCAACGACGTTTTCGGCTGCTTCAGCCGTATCGTTCCCATGCATAATCCACGGTTCACATATTTGCTGCTTCAGTAGCTCTGCCATACCTTGCTGACAACCTGCTGTCCAACGCCTGGCTTGCTGTAGTCGCAGACTCCTTGCGGAAAGATAGTCTTGAGCCTTGCAAGCTGGCTAGTGTCGAATGGGCGAACGTAATCCTTGTTATCGACGGTCTTCAGCTGGCATTTCAAGATACTTCCGGCGAGAGGTCCGCCGCTGGCAATCCTGGGATCGGAATGTACTGGATAGAGTTGATTGCATCGCCCTGGTGTACCGTATACGCGAGGCTCGGCAATCTTCCCGCCCGTCTCCGTGAAGCAGGCGTCAACGAGCTCCGCCGGCTTGTTGCGAGCTACCTTGGATGCAGCGCTCCCGGCTGATTTGTCCGCGGCAATCCTATCCAGCCAGACGTCCATCAGGCGCAGCGCCTCTTTCGTCTGAATCGAATAGACTGATTTGGGATCGAAGAGCTTATAGAGCGCCGCTGGCATGGGCCCCACAGGTGGGGGTAGCGTGATCATCACCTGATTGTTGGCATTGCCCTGTGCGGACTTGAGTCGCTCGCGAATTGCGAAGGAGCGGACCTCGTCGTGTATGTCAGGTACTGCATCCATATAAGGGCGAATGTCGATGATGGGAATATCGCGCAGACCGCCGCCTCCTGAGTTCACGCGGCCTGTCTCAGACGCAGTTCGCAAGGCCTCGGGATCTGCCATGGTACGGCTCGAGACAAGGCGGCCATCGTTGTCGTATCCGCCAACTCTTTCGTTGAGGTCCAGGAACTGTTCGGCGGTGAGCATGCCTCCGTTGAAAGCCAACAGGCCGTACTGTACGCCGACATTGTCCAATGGTCTGGGCGCACATCCTGTCTTTGGATCGCGTCCATATACATTCACTTCGTTATCGTAGATATCGCAACGAACGCCATGCGGATTTTTGATGGGGTCATAGGCCAGATTCGCAGGCACGATCGGATCGCACGGCGTGGCCTGCAAAAAGCCGTGCCCATCGGCGTGCATGGGTTTGGTTGGATCGACGGCGTAGCCGGCTGTCATCCAACGCTCGCACGAAGCCCAAGAGTAAAAACCGGATATTCCTTTCTTCTGATCTTCTGTCCAGGGTCCTTTGGCTGTCATGAAGACACGAGCCAGCAGCGAACAATCTTCGACGGGCGCTGCTAAGCTAGTGACATCGGGGAAACTCGCCGAAGGCATGATTCCGTTCAGCAGGCCCGGATAGTTCTGCGCGATTAAGTACTGCTGCATCGAGCCGCCAGAGCCACCTTCGCCGATGGTGTGTACGGGAACTCCGAATTCTTTGATGAAGTGCTCCTTGACCATCATCATGGTCTCGGCGGATATCACGTCATCGCAATTGTTGCCAAATACATTGAGAGAGGATGCCGCCGTTGCATACCCTTGCGACAGCTTCATGTCGTTCATCGCGGAAGCCAGAATGCCCTGCCGGTACCCCGCCTTGCAGTCTCCGCCGAAGCTGTAGATTAGACGTCCATTCCAGCCAGAGGTGCGGGTCCACGGCGTGGGAAGAGGCTGCCCTGGCTCGTGGAGAAACGCGATCTCGTAGACGGCGCGATTGATGGTTCCTCGTTCGACGCGCACGATGTAGTCCACGGTCTGCCCCAGGCTCGTGGTTGTTCTCGAAAGATCTTTTGGCCTGGGAGTGGTGGGATCGAATGGTTTGAATCCTGCAGGCAGCCCGCCTGGACGCACGACCGGCGTGGCGTTCGCGGGAAGAGGATCTGTGGAGTGGTAGATGTAAGTGACGATGGTCTTGGCGCTGCAATCTGTATCCAATGCCGGCCCGAGTTTGTTCTCCTCGGTCTGGCAGACAAAGGGCTTTTGATGCGGGCCGGAGAAAACAGGGCCCGTCGGCGGATGATTGATAACCCATAGCTTCGCCGATCTCCTCTGAGCTTTGATCTCGATGAGGTTGCGCTCTGGGTGAAGCCCAGTGACCAGTCCGCGCAGGATACCGACGGCATCTGTGGGGCGGAAGACCGAGGTGACGTCTGTGCCATTGAGATAGATGATGGCGTGCTTTGCCGCGCCCTTCGACGGAAGGACTGCGTCGATCAGGACGTCGCCTCCAGTCACCATCTCCGGAGGACTAGAGAGCGCACGCAACTCCAATTTCTGAGTCAATGCAATTGAGGGTAGGAGTGTGCTGGCGAGTATCCCCGCTATAGGGAGGTCAAACCTCAAGAGGCGGCAAACGAAAAGTCTCATTCTCAGTGCTCCTACGGTTTGAAATGCTGATAAATGGATGCACCTAGCACGATCGGGCGCGGCGACTGATAACGAAACGTCAGAGGGAAGATAGGGTGATATACCACCATTTTTTAAAGAGGCTTTTCTTTTGCTGGGCTAGAGGTGATCACCAGCAAGCACGCCGGTCGCAGACACGGAATTAGCGGAAGCATGTTCCGGCCCCTTAGATTCCTTCCATACAGGAGAGGGCCCATCTCAAAAGGGGTGTCATCTCGGTCCTGACGCACATGTCTCATCCGTACTCGCAACCTCCTGTTCCGCAAAAAGCCGCAATTATCGGCCCTGCTTCCCCAAATTGTCGTCGATAAACTCGGCCATGATCTGCAGTGCTTCCTCAGCCTCAGGTAAACGGGTTCGGCCCCAAAATGCGTGCGGCATCGCCTCAAACACGACGAGGCGCGCGTCTACACCAGCCTTCAACAATGCCCGATGGAAGATCGTCGTTTCGCTCAACAGACTGTCTCGCGTTCCCGCCATGCAGAGTGTGGGCGGAAAGCCTCTTAAGTCGGCGTAGAGGGGCGATAGCACAGGGTCTTTGCGATCGTGGTTACCGATGTAAGACTCCAGGATGCCGGGTATAGATTGGGGGTCTCCGTTCAACCCGGCCAGGGTGTACATGGATTCTGAATCACCGGACTTGCTCAAGTCAGCCGTCCCTGAAAAGAACCCCAGTAGGGAAGGAAGTGGAAGGCCAAGCTGCCGCGCCCTCACGGCAAACTCGGCTGTCAGGATCGCGCCGGCCGAAGTTCCGAACACTCCGATGTCCTGGGCTCTGTATTTTTTCAGTACTTCGCGATACACCGCAATCGAATCGTCTACCGCGGCGGGAAATGGAGACTCCGGCGCCAGCCGGTATTTTACCGCGATGACCTTCGTCCTTGTAAGGTTCGCGATCGGTACGCCTTCAGTCAGCGAACCCGCGTCCAGAACGAATCCGCCGCCGTGAAGGTTGATGAGTACCAGGTTTTTCCTTTCTTTTGGCGCCTCCATGGGAGTGAAGATCTCAACGGGAACACCAGCCAGATTTCCGTCAGCCATATTGACCGGGTAGGCCTTGCGTTTCTCTTCCGCTGATATCTTCTGGGCTGCATCCGCATGCACCCTAAATTGCTGAATGACCTCTAAGGTGAGGTGTCTCGGAAGATCCGGAGAAGGCATCCTGAGCCACTCTTGTGCTTCCGCGCTGACGGTATCCGGAATAGGAATAATGCGTGTAATCCGGGCGGTCCCATCTTTGTCGATGCAGGAGATTTTCTGCGTAATCGATTTCGAGCATTGTTGTCCAAGGCAGGGCAATGAGACGGCCAGCATTATTCCAATCAGTATCTTCGATCGCTGCCTCGATTTATCGGTCAGTCTTCTCACCACCTTAATAAGCATCATCTTTTCGGCTACTCGGTATTCCTTTTTCAGAGCAATGCTGAAATCCACAGTAGGATGTAGTCTCACAACACCCGCGAAACTCCTGGACGCCTTCGGATATGTGGGACAGTGAAGAACTCGGTGTCTCTCCATCCCGTTTTCGAAGGGAATCCTTCGATAGAATCAAAACAATCTCCGTAATTCCGACGCCAAATTTACATAAATGATTGTTGAGTCCAGCTGGTCACGCGTTCCGTAGTCTCTATCGCTCTCTCTGTTAAAACGCCACTCTCAACGACAGCTGGATCTGCCGTGGCAAATTATATTGGCTGGTAACTACACCGAAAAAAGCCCCGCCGGCAGAGGTATTTGGCTCGCCGAACTGTACACGGTTGAAGATGTTAAAGAATTCGCCACGGAAGTCCAGGGAAACTTTCTCCGTAAGGTGCGTGAGCTTGGAAGCCGAGAAGTCCCAATTGTTGATTCCTTGTGCTCTCAAGCTCGAATCCACGCGGGACTCATTGCCAAAGCTAAACAGACCGGGAGCAGTAAAGCATGCCGCATTGATGACCGGCAGCCCACTGCCTGGGTGGACGCCACTTATGGATTTGTTGCAGCCTGGTAGGACGTTAGGGCGAATTGTGCCAGCTCCGAAGTAGATCGCCAGATCATTCGGCGCAGCGCTTGTAATGGCGAGTGGAAATCCGCTCGCAAAGGTAGTGATACCGGCCACACTCCAGCCTGAAACTAGTTTGCCCGCCGCTCCGGAGGTATTGGCCAGAAAATGTTTGCCATGTCCAAAGGGCAACTCCATCACATAACTGAAAATAGCCCGATGGGGCACATCGAACGTCAAGAGCGACCTCTCCGCAGCCAAGTTCGTATTGTCCTGAAGGGCTCCCACGGTATTTGATTCGAGAAAACTGGTGTAGGCTTCTGTGTTCGACATGAACTTAGACCATGTATAGTCCGCCAATACTGTTCCTCCAAAGGAAAACCGCTGCTGAAATGTTGCGAGGAACGAGTTGTAATAGGAGTCGCCAGAGAAGCTGCCGGTAGCATTGACCTGCTGATATTCTGGATACGGACGAAGAAGTTGACCGGCTAATACTCTCTGCGCGTTCGGAACCAAAAGGGCAGAACCTAAAGAGAACGCGCTATCGGGAAGCTGATTGATATCGAGCCTAGGCAGTGGTAGGTGCTCTCCACGCGCTCCTCCATAGGAAAACTCCAGAGAGGCCCGCTGGCCGAGAGCCTGCTGAATATCTAAATTCCATTGCTGAACATAGGAGTAGGTCTGATTCGGAATCCTGCTTGCAATCGACTGTCCCTGAAATTGCGTGAGACCACCAGGCGTACGGCCGATCGGCTGTAGGAGAGGCTTTCCCAGCAGTGGATTGCTCAGGGTCCCGCCAAAGGGAACGTTCGTAATAGCAGCGTTGATTGGAGAGGAGTAAGGAGCTGCACTCGTAGTCCACTGAGGAAGGAAGTTGATTCCGTACCCGGCCCGCACTACAGTCGTCCTTAACGCCTGATAAGAAAGTCCTATCCGTGGCGCGAACAGGTGGTCGTGCGGTTCAAGATCATGGTCGCTGGGGTATTGCGGCGATGCCACAAGAACAAGGGGATTCTGCAATTGCGGGAGCAGCACTGTATTCAGATCGTGACGCTCTTTATAAGAGCCCGGCAGTTCCCAACGTACGCCATAGTTCAACGTAAGTCGTTGGTTAACTTGATAAGTGTCGTTTAGATAATAGCTCTGATAATAGTCGATTGAGTAGGTATTCTTTACGGTTTGAAAAGCGGATGTTCCAGGGGCCGGCGTGATCAGTCCCAGATCGAAGTCCGCGATTGGTGTAGCCCCAGAGCCTGCCGGAGTCAGCGGCCCACCCGTGAAGAGGCCAGCAAACACAAACAGTCCCGCTGCAGCGCTTATCTGCGAAAAGCGAAAATCATAACGACGGAGATCGATCCCCGCCTTAAGGCTATGTTTGCGGATAACTTTTACTATCGAGGCGCCGATCGTATAGTTGTTTGACAATCCATTGTTGGACAGGTCTGCGGCAACGTAAGGAGCTGAGGCTGTACTCAGGATGTATGGAATGGGAAGCTGCCGATAGGTCAGACTGCTTTGGATGTTCGCCCAGAATGGCCCGAATTCCGACAGGTCGACATTGTTCAGAGGAGGTGTGACTGGGGTGTAGGCCCGCAGATAAGCCAGACGGACGTCTGCTACCGTGGTTGGATTAATGGTATACGTGTCCCCGATCACAACCTGATGAGCCACATCCAACCCGCGGGGCAGAGAACGCGGACCCTGAGTGTTTTCGAGAATGTAGGTAGTGGGGAAAGTATTGATATTGTAGTAAGTGTACCGAGCGAAAATTTTCTGCTTTTCACTGACTGCGTAATCGATGCGCCCGTTATATTGGGATGAATCGGCCCCGGCGGCGGCATTGACGACATAATTAATGGCGCCACCTCCAAGGTTCGCATTGGGGGTCGGCCAATAATGCAGCACATTGGCCATTTCATTCGCTGTCGGATCGATCCGGTCCGGACAGATGACATTCAGAACACCATTGCATTGGAATTGGTGTTTCGTGAGCGGGTCGTAGATGGGAGAGTTAGCGGTAAAGTTACCAGAGAGCTGGGCGGGTGTAGGGACCAGGGCTTCAAAAGGCACACCGTTGCGCCGCCTGTAGCCTTCATAGCTGAAGAAGAAAAATGCCTTGTTCCTGACGATTGGGCCACCGATCGTACCCCCAAACTGGTTTTGGACTAGCTTGCTTCGTGGAATGCCACCGGCATTGTTGAAATAATTGTTCGCGTCCAGAAGTGTATTGCGAAGATACTCGTAGGCACTGCCATGGAAGACGCTGGTGCCGGACTTGGAACTAAGTTCCACAACCCCACCTGCTGTTGCTCCGAACTCCGGACTTAAAGTGTTCGTGGAGACGCGAAACTCCTGAATTGTGTCCTGGGTCGGCACGATATTGCTGGTGTTGCCATAACTGGAGTTTAAGGTGGCCCCATCATAAAGAATCTGACTCTGCCCGGCGATCCCGCCTCCTATTTGATAGTTCCCCCAGCCAAACGCATTGGTAAAGTCGCCGGCGGCGGCTTGGTTACCCGTCGCACTTCCCTGCGTGCCGCCCTGAGGAATAACCCCTGGTACCAGCGCAATCAGGTTCATCACGTTCCTACCGTTCAGCGGAGTCTCCTGTACTTGCTGGCCTCCAATAACCTGCCCAAGCGATGTGGATTCGGTCACGAGCAGAGGAGCGCCGCCCTCTACGGTGACAGTTTCACTCACTGCGCCGGCAGGCAGCGTGAAAGCGATGGAGATTGCATCCTGTACATGTACCTCGATGTTTGGCTTCACAATACTTTTAAATCCTGGCTTAGTTACGGTCGCGCTGTAAATTCCGGGCACTAGACCCGAGACCCGATAAACTCCGTCGTCATCGGTTGCCGCTTGGTAGACCGCGCTTGTATTCGAGTTTGTATACGCAACCGTCGCTCTTTGAATCGCTGCGCCGGTACTATCGTTCACTGATCCAGAGACCGAAGCATTTTGGCAAAAACATGGGAGGCTGCACAGCATCGCGCCAAGGATGAAAAGCGGCAGCAATTTTCTATGTTTGGGCTCTTCCATTGCGCAGATACCAGAAGGTGCATGGCCACTTTTAAGTGGTGCGGCTGTTGCCCGTACGATCACAGCATGCATGAATTCAGACATGAATCAGCCTCCTGAAACATAGGAATTCCAGTCAGCGCCATGTATCAGATCACGAAAAGATTGACAGGCCGGAGTGCTCACTTTTGACCACCCGCTACCACATTGGCGAATGAGGGACGCCTGTGGATTAAAGCTTCTTGCGTTCCTGTCGACTGTCCTACAGGCCGTTAGGTCTGTGCTTGCTCTCTGAACTCGACCCGCGAACATACTAGGTGATGTTTATACCTGTCAAGTATTATTTTATTTCTATATTGGTTCAAATGGTCGACCAGGATCTTGATATCTCGATCTTGAATGGAACGGCCGTTGCTAGATCACAGCCACTCGGCACAAATTCCAAGTGAACCATCAGCGTCTCGCCCGTCACAAAGAGCGTCCATGGACATGAGGATGATCACTACGCTATATTTCTTCCCGCCTTCGAATCGGGAATAATTTTTTCCGCGATGCTGTAACGTACGACGAAGCTGACCTCCATTTTGGCTGTTCCGATGCTGGCCGTAACAGCAACGCACCCGCACCTCCCCTGTAGGCGAGGTCAGCGGCCGCGGAGACACATTGATGACATGGCAGTGGGGGACGCTGATGGCTGCATCCAGAATCGTCGCCGCAAGAGGGACATCATTACCGGCGGCGAGAACATCGCCTCTCTCGAAATAGAAGCGGCGATGCTGGCGCACCCTGCGGTCGCTCAATGCGTCGTCGTATCCGCTGCCGATACGAAGTTGGGAGAGGTTCCTATTGGAACTGGCAGCAAAGTCAGTCAGGAAAAACTGCTCGCCTTCGCGGGCAGCAAACTGGCGAGGGTTCGAGCTCCCGCAAGCCATGCAGTTCGAAGACTCGCCTCTGTTCGAGTCGGCCCCGGGGAAGATCAGGAAAACGGTCATCGCAAGTGATTCTGGGCAGGCAAAGAGCGATCCGTGCAAGGCTGAAATCCTTTGTGCAGCCTACGCGCCATTGATCTCGGGTCACCAATGCGATGTCAGAGCAGGTAGTATCGAAAGACTCGCGAGGTAATAGGTTCAATGTTTGACGACAGCACACCGGATGCTCATCGAGTCGAAGGGATATCAGCCTACCCGCTCGATCGAGAGAGGGCGGCTCGCACCCTTGCCCGAGGCGCGGGTGCATTCCAGCAGCAGCTGCAGTTCTCAAAAGATCACTCGGATGAGTTCTGGGCGCAAGTAGCTTCAGAGTTCGAGTGGATAAAAGCTTGGGACACGGTACAGAAAGGCGAAATGCCCTCCTTTGAATTCTTCAGTGGCGGCATCATGAACCCTTGCACCAATCTTTTGGATCGCCACGTTCGCAGCGGCAGAGGAAGGCGTTGGGCCCTTATCTGGGAAGGCGAAGACGGAGCTTCGATTTCTCTCACGTACAAGATGTTGCTGGATGAGGTCTGCCGGTTTGGCAACGTGCTCAAATCCCTCGGCGTTAACCGCGGAGATGCCGTCGCAATCTTCCTACCCAACGTCGCAGAGTGTCTCATCGCGATCCTGGCCTGTTACCGCCTGGGAGCCATTTACAATACAGTGTTCTCCGGCTTTTCGATCCCGGCACTCACCGATCGCCTTGTCGCCTTCGATCCCAAGGTCGTTATCACGGCAGATTCTGCCTTACGGCGCGGGAAGAAAGTGCCGCTCAAAGCGAAAGTGGATGATTGCCTGAAGACACTACAAAACGGCTGCAAGATAATTGTCGTTCACCGCACCGGAGATGATGTCACGATGGTTCCGGGCCGCGACCTGTGGTGGCACGATGCAATGGCTTCTGCTTCCACAGATTGTCCTGCTGAGCCTCTGGAAGCCAATGAACCCGGCCTTGTTTTCTATACCAGCGGCACCTCAGGCAAGCCGAAAGGCGTAGTCCACAGCGGCGCTGGCTTCATTATTAATAACTATATTCATGCAAAGTATCAGATGGACCACCATCCCGACGACGTTCTGTGGTGCACCGCAGACATCGGATGGCTCACAATGCACATCTGGGGAATCGCTGGCGCTCTGACCAACGGCGCGACAACTATCTTTGCTGAGGGAGCACTCGACTTTCCTGAGCCACACCGCTTCTTCTGCCTTCTGAATAAGCATCGCGTAACCAAAGTATTCACCTCTCCCAGCGCCATCCGCATGCTCATGCGTTGCGATGACGGATGGCGGCGTCAGTTCGATGTTTCAAGCCTCGACGTCATAGGACTAGTCGGCGAACCGCTCAACCCCGAAGCCTGGGAGTGGATGCATTCTACGCTCGGCAACAAGAAGATCTACATCAATAACACTTGGGGACAGACTGAACTCGCCGGTTGTCCGCTCGCCGGAGCAGCATGGTTGACACCGATGAAACCCGGCTCTTGTGGCATAGAGTTCCTAGGAAACTCTGTGGACATCGTAGACGACGATGGCAATCCCGTCGGCAATGGGGTCAAAGGCAATCTGGTTCTCAGAAAGCCTTTCCCGGCGATGATCCGCACGCTTTGGAAAGATCACGAACGCTACCTTAAGGAGTACTTCCGCCAAGTCCCTGGTTGCTATTTCAGCTACGATGCGGCCGTGCGCGACGAGGATGGTTATTTTTGGGTCCTTGGTCGCCTTGATGATGTCATCAACGTCGCCGGCCATAGACTAAGCACGATGGAGATCGAGAATGCCATCCTGACCTGCGACGATATCTCAGAAGCTGCCGTAGTCGGCTGCCCCAATCCTATCAGGGGACTCGTGCCCGCCACCTTCGTTCTTCCCAAATACAGGAACGCGGATCGCTGTACGCTGAAGAGGAAAATCCTTCACGCGGTGGAGACCGAGATTAGCAAGATCGCACTTCCCGAGCTCATCTACGTCGTCGATGCACTGCCGAAGACCGCCAGCGGAAAAATCATGCGGCGACTGCTTCGCGATCTGATGACCACTGGACAGGTGCAGGGCGACGTCAGCGGACTCGAAGACGTATCTGCAGTGGAGAAGGTGCGAAACGCCTTGCAATCTCCCTTGTGATCAATCCTGGTACGCAAACGAAAGATAGACAATTGTCTGCGGGAGGTTTTCTTGAGGGCATGTAAGATGGCTCGATTTGCCGGCGTGATTTGAGGCTGACCACTTTCGCCGTCACGGGAGCGCTAAACTGGATCGCTCGCTGGTTTGATCCTAGCGGGCCGCTCAGCGCTGGCGAAGTTATTGCTCAGTTCTCGCAGATACTGATCCAAGATGTCGGATCGAAGAAACGGCATAGTCCAACTGCCATTCGCAGACTAAGGTGAGAGCCTCGAACGGTGCGGATCGGGCAAGCGCTCAGCCCTGAACTCTTTTCTCCTTACCGGACCAGAACTCTTCACGAATGGCGTGCTTCATGATCTTGCCAGTCCCGGTCTTGGGCAACGGCGACGTTGCAAATCTGACTAACTGCGGGATCTTAAACTTGGCTATCCGTGATGCGACGAAGGTGAGAAGGTTCTCCTCAGTCTCCGCGTAACCCTCTTTCAAAACAACCACAGCCGCTGGAACTTCTCCCCAGCGAGCGTGGGGTGCGGAAACAACAGCGCACTCCGCGACAGCAGGATGCGCGAGAATGGCGTGCTCCACTTCGATCGAAGCTATATTTTCTCCGCCGCTGATAATGATGTCCTTCTTGCGATCGACAATGTAAAGGCACCTCTCTTCATTCCAGACAGCTATATCGCCGGTGTGGAGCCATCCTTGGGTGATGGCATCCTGGGTCAGCCTGGGATCACGGTAGTAGCCATCCATGATGTTGTCTCCGCGCACGACGATCTCGCCCATAGTCTCCATGTCTTTTGGGACGTCGTGCATCGCAGAATCGACCACTCTCGCCTCTACGCCGAGGAACGGCCAGCCTGCCGAGGCTGCATAACGCAGCCGCAGAGTGTCGTCGCTAAACGTGAAAGTGCTTTTTGGCCGGGCGGTGGCGATGACTGGGCTCGCCTCCGTCAGGCCATAACCGGCGAGGACGCTGCACCCCGAAAACGCGGCTTCGAGACCGGCAATCAGCTCCGGAGAAGAAGCTGCGCCTCCGATCAGAATCTGCTGCAAACTCGAGACATCAAAGCTGCTGCGGTCCGGGCAGGCAAGCAGAGCAGTGGCCATGGTGGGAACTAAAATCATGATAGTGGCTCGTTCGCTCTGAATGAGCCGGAGGATAGATCTTGGCTCGAAGCGGCACACCGTGACTTGCCGCATGCCGCACATAGTGGCGAACTGAGGGAAGCCCCAACCATTCGCGTGAAAGAGAGGGATGGTATGGAGTACGACCTGCCGGTCGCTATGGTCGAGGCTGCCGGCAAGCGAGAGGGCGTGCAGATAGAGGGTGCGATGCGATAACGCGACGCCCTTCGGACGGCCTGTACTTCCACTGGTGTAGAACAGTTCTGCGATATCGTTCTCGTCGATCGTGAGCAGGTCTGGGTCGGGCAGGGGCGGTGTCATCATCAGATCTTCCAAGGTCAACTCCCCCGGAAGGGGAGGCCCGTCGATCGAGACGAATTTGCATGCGGAGAGCCCGGCTTCGCGCAAGTAGTGAGCTTGCGGAGAAAAGTCCTGCTCATAGAGCAGAACCTTAGGGGCGGCGTGAGCGGCGATGGACACCATCTCAGAGGGGTGAAGACGCACATTGAGCGGCATCACGACGCCACCCGCGAGCGGTATGCCAAAGTAACTTTCCAGAAGGACGTTGTTGTTGAAGCTGAGCAGCGCGACCCGATCGCCCTTCTTCACGCCGGTGGTGAGAAGACCGGCGGCCATGCGGTGACAATGGTCGGAAAACTCCGCATAGGTGTAACTCTGCGTTCCGGAGACAATGCCCGTTTTACAAGGATAGAGATCGCGCGCGCGTAAAAGGCAACGGATTGGCGTAAGCGGCATATGCATGAGATAGATTCCTGTTTCTTTCAATAAGCTCCGAGCTGTTGTTTCAGGCGGTTGGGCGCCAGATGGCAGAACAGAGGAGGGAAATCCTTGCGCGCGACAACGCTTCCATCCTTGCCAAATTCGACGTAACCCTGAGTGTTCTGGTCCCAGGACGGCCATGGTGGCAGGCCAGGCGCATTTGGGTCACCGTTTTTGGCGAAATTCGTCCAGTAGGCCTGAATCGTACTGGAGAGAGCACGGTCCACATCTGCCACCGGAAGCCAGCTCCAGGTCTGTTCTTCGAAGGCATCGAAGACATACGGCACCTCGATACTGTGAAAGGCCCCGAGATCGGCTTCTCCTCTTCCAGGAATGGAACGCATGAACTGGTAAACGAACGTCTGCCGGCCCGCGCCATGGGTAAGGGATGCCATCGCGCCAACCGGACAAGCCATTAGCATGTCGTTGCTGGCCTGATCGATCGCGGCGTCCTTATTGAAGATGGCCTTGCCCAGATACATGGCTATCGCGACATTTGTCCAGTTCCCATAGAGCGGACGGACGGTAATAGAGAGCTTCTTGATCGCGTCGCCGCCTCCGGCCCCGCCGCTGTTTTTCTTATCGCCTGCTCCGATGCGGAAGGCGCTGAGTTCGCGGCCGTTGTTGCCGATGAGAAGGCCGACTTTCTGCTGCCTGCCGGAGGCGAAAGCCCTGGCGGGAGTTTCGGGAAGAACCCATCCGTCGACAACTCCGCTTGAGGTGTCGCCCTTGAATTCATTCTTCGAGACGTCAAGGGCGAGCTGTGTAAGCGCTTCTGGAGACAAACGACGCAGCGCGGAGAGTTGATCGCTAGAAGAGCCTGCCGCCGCTCTATGGCCAATCGCGGAGCCGAAGTTTTCGGCTTCGCTCAGTGTGCGCGCCGGACCAAGCCCAAATGCGGGCCCGCTCTCGGAAATAACGCGCCGGAAGAGACCGGCTGAAAGCGGAGAGCTCATGAGCAGGCCCGCATCGATCGCTCCAGCCGATTCTCCGAAGAGGGTGACGTTCTTCGGGTCTCCCCCGAACTGCCCGAGGTTCGCCTGCACCCATCGGAGCGCCGCCAGTTGATCGAGCAGCCCGTAGTTGCCCGAGCTGTGGTGGGGAGATTCGGCCGTGAGCTGCGGATGCGAGAAGAAGCCGAGCACTCCGAGTCGGTAGTTGATGGTGACGACCAGCACGCCATGTCTGACAAGCGTCGTTCCATCATATGTCTTCTGCATCCCGCTGCCGAAGCTGTTGCTTCCGCCGTGCAGCCAAACCATGATGGGCGCAGGCGCTTTTGGGGGCCACACAGGTGTCCAGATGTTCAGATAGAGGCAATCCTCCGAGGACTCAATGGGCTCCGGTGTGTAAGCGGCGCCGTAACGTCTAGCAAGAGGGCCCAGAAAGGCCCCGAGCGCGGTCGGGTTCTGCGAGCAGGCCTTCGGGGGCAGCGAGGCATCGCGCACACCGGACCATGCCGCTGGAGCCTGCGGCTCGCGCCAACGAAGGTCGCCAATAGGCGGACGCGCGTAAGGGATACCTCTAAAGACTGCGATATTACCTTCCTGAATGCCGCGCAATCGACCATTGGCAAGGCGCACAACTGGGCGATTATCCGCTGTGTTGTGCTGGGCGGCCGCGGGAGACAACAGGAGAAAAAGCATAATCCACAAAAATTGCGGTTTCGTGTCCGAACGACCTTCTCCAGCACTACAAGGGGGGATCATCGTCAGTATTTCTTCTCCAATTGGGCGGAGCTCTCCATCGATCTGCCGGACTCCTTAAAAGAGCACCTTCAGCGGCGAACTGGAACTGCCGCGGCGTTTCGTTAAGCGCCGTATAGCCAATCTAGCCAGCTTGTGTTGTTTGCCAGTTGACGTTTGCGGAACCCCAGTTAACGGTATTCATCACGTTGAAGCACTCTGCACGGACTTGCAGGCTCGCTCGTAAATCGGTATCTGCTTAACGACCGGCACGTAGACGCGTCGGTGACGCGGGCCGACTACATCTGGAGTGGTGATTTGAGCCTTCGCAGTATGTGGCGACACAAGCGACGTGGCAGACGAAAACACAAGAGACCGGATGGAAGCTTTTTTTAAACCGCCCATTACGCTGTTTGTGGCCTGGACAAACCTGAGGTTGGATGCCGTGCTCATGGCTGTTTTCCTCTTGGAATTATTTCTATACTCCAGAGTAAGTCGTCAAACGGGACGAACTATAGCGAACGGATATACTTTCCGTCCAGAGAAATCTTGAGCGGCGACAAATCCAGGTTTCAAGGGGCGATCCACGAGTATTCGCGAGTTAGAAGAGGAGAACATTGGGTTGCAAGGGATAGGTCTTACAGGGATCGGTTGGATGATGTAATTTACTCCGCAGTCAAACAAAGAGATTCCCATAGGCAGACTTTTTTTGACAGATGGATATCCGCCACGAACAAACGCTCGATCGTCGGCAACGTGAAGGAGGCCGAATGCAAGCGCAAGACATACTAGGTAGATGGACGCGACGCCGCATTATGCGACTTGGCACAACCGCGGTGGCATGCAGAACTCTCACTTCATTTTCTCCAGCATGGGCCGCTTCCGGCAGTAATCGCTGGCCCCGAGAAGTGCTGAAAGGCACTGCTGCGCAGGAGGTGGATGAAAGGCAGTTTCTCGACCTTACTCAGATGCGCGGCTGGTATGAAGAGCTTGATGATCGCGGCCTGCGCGCTACTGGGTCGCGCCAGCAGGAGCAGTACGTCGATATATTGCAGGACCGCATGGATCACGTGGGTATCCAGCAGGTACGCGCGGAGTCTGTGCCGTTTGAGCGCTGGACACCCTCGAGTTGGGGAATCGACATCGTCAGCGGCTCGGATACCGGGTCGGTCCCAGCAGCGAGCTACGTTCCTTATTCCGGCCAACTGCCTGCGGAGGGTGTTACCGCGCCCCTTATCCACATCAAGCCGGAGTTGGTGCCTCCCGGCTCATTGAAGGACAAAGTTGCGCTGATCGATATTGATATTCCGCCGAGCAAACTGCAAACATTCTTAGGGCTTGGCTACGGCAGTTATGATCCGTCCCATTTGCTCACGCCGGAGCGGGATTACATCCGTGTCTGGTTGGGCAATATGCTGGTCCGGTTCGCCGCCGTCCGTGTAGCTGGGCCGCTTGCGGTCATCGCGATATTGCCGCTCGAAGACGCGGCTGCGGCGGGGATGTATACGCCCTATGACGGAGTTGTCCGCTCCACGCCCGGCCTCTATGTGGCGCGCGCCGCCGGAGCACGCCTGAAACAAATTGCAGCCGCCGGGGGTACGGTAAACCTCAGGCTTTCGGCTCAGGTCGACAACTTCACTGGCCGCAACCTGGTGGGCATCATACCGGGACGAAGCTCGGAGGCTGTGATCCTGCATAGCCACACCGACGGCCCCAATGGGATTGAAGACAACGGTCCCGACCTCATCATAGCGATGGCGCAATACCTAGCCCGTATTCCGCGCGAGCTGCTGCCGCGCAGCATCCACATCGTGCTTACCACTGGGCATTTTGTCGGCGGGGCGGGGTCGAGGGCCTTCATTCGCAAGCACCGCGAGGACCTGCTGCCCTGGGTTGCGGCGTCTGTAACGGTGGAACATGTGGGCGCCATGGACCTGGCGCTCGCGCCTGACGGCTCCCTGCATCCGACGGGGCTGCTCGAGCCGGCGATCGTCTTTATGCCGCCTCATGCGAGTGTGCTTGGTGGTGAGGTGATGCGCGGACTGGCTTCCGGAGGGATGGGGGGCACGGTGCTTGCCGGACCTACCAACCCCAAGCCGAAGAGCATGGATACCGATTCAGCTTGGCCCGGCGAAGGGGAGTATATGTGGAATAATGGCGGGCTGCCAGCCGCGAACTATATCTGCGGCCCGAATTATCTCTTCAACGGCGGTTATCCTACTGTTCGTTGCGTGGATTTTGCCATGATGCGCCGCGCCGCGATGGGATTCGTGGACTTGGCGCTTGCTCTTTCCCGCGTCCCTAAGGAGAAGTTGCGTGTGCCGCCGCCGGGAGACCCAGATGCCTGATGGTGGAAATAGCGATGGAGGAGAAGCACTTGCTGACAAAAGAGCTACCGTGTCGACGAGATCTATATACAAGGTTAAGGGGCAAGACAAGTATCTGTACGGCTGGGGATTCGACCGGGCAGATCATCGCTTTTCTGCTGTCGGCGAAGCGCGACGCCGGCGGGGCTAAACGCTCCTCTGAGAAAGCATTTAACTCATCCTCTAACCCCATTCCGCGCGACATCAAGTGCTTGGCGCTCGAGGGTATCGAAACGATGAGCATGATCCGCGAACGGCGAATCCAAGGGTGACAAAGGGCGATGTTGTCGCGCAAGCAAGATTCCTGCCTAGGCGATAACACGGGTTCAAATCCCGTCGGGGACGCCATTTAGAATCAGTAGGTTGAACACTCTCGGCCCGATTGCCTTGGGCACAAATGGGCACAAGTGCCTCGTGCAAATCAGTTCGGAGAACTCTCGGCTTGAACCAGCAACTTGACCACGGCGCTCTGCGCCATGCGCTTCTGTTCAGTAATTGCTTGTGTGTAGGTGTCGAGGGTCACGCGAGAGGTCGACGGTTCGAATCTATCCAGGTCCACCAAACCTTCAAAGACTTACGGCTCCGCTTACTTCAATTCCTGTGAGCGCTCTACTCCTGTACAACACAGTTCGCAGGTCCACACGGAAGTTATAGCCGCGCGCTCGTTCACCAGCACCGGAAAGCCTGCTAGCGCGCGATTATTCGCTTTTGACGGGAGCTAACCAGTTCACGATGGATTTCATGACAATCTCATCGCGCTGGTTGAACACCGTAGTGCGCGAGCGAATGATACCGAAGTCCGGACGGCTGACCGAACGGCGAACATGCAGAATCTCGGACTCCGTGCGGAGTTTGTCCTCTGGATGTACGGCGTGGGTCCAGCGCATCTCTTCGACACCGGCACCGATCATTCCGCCCTTAACTCTGATCGATTCCACCCGAAGACGCATGACGATAGCCGCGGTCAGCCAACCGGATGCGCAAAGACCGCTAAAGAAGGAATTATTGCCTGCGGCCTCATCGATGTGGAAGGGCTGGGGGTCGTATCTCTCGCCGAAACTTATGATCTCTTTTGCCGTGACGCGGTAGCTTCGTAAGGAATTAAATTTCTGGCCCGGATAAAAGTCTTCGAAGTATAGCTCCTGTTGCATAGTCCTCCTGCGTCAGTACTCTTCCTAACTGGCTCTCAGTTGAAACCAAACAACCTCATAAATGATTTTTCGTAGATTTTAGCGCTTGAATGCCGGGTGAGCTGAGTCAATCCATCGTTCGACGAGGTCGAGGAAAGATCTGGCGTGTAACAGGAGCTCGTCGGCTTCGGTGCCTGTGGCAATAGTTGCTCCGGTGTAATCGATCTCGTTCCGCTTGCGACGGCACGCATCGAAGTAATCAGCCAGCTGTTCGGCGGG
>DASYBJ010000725.1:0-2814 GCA_036500845.1 Acidobacteriaceae bacterium | reverse complement strand
TCAGCAGTCGAGCCGAGCATCACGCAGGTTTGTGGTGCGGACGCAGTGAGTCGCGAAGCCAACAGCTTGATGTAGCCGGCGTCGTGATCGAGGAAGATGCGTCGCACGATACGCAATCCGTTCTCGATAGGAAATTCCACAAGCAGTCGCACGGCATAATAATCCGCAAGCTCCTCGCGTAGCTTCTGCCGTTCCTTGTTGCCGCTCTTATTTTCTGCAATCAGACGATCGACGGCTTCTGGGACAACTGTGAGCCCCACTGATAACGCAGACGCCGCGCGCGTAAGAGTCATCCAGTCCCGTCGTGCGATGTCAACCGCGCGCAGTCCGCAAACAAACTCCACGCGAACACCTTGTTTTACACGTTCGGTTCCGCGAAGCAGCAAGCCGCCGATCTGGCCGGTGGAACGGACGTGAGTGCCCCCGCACGCGTTAAGATCGAAGTTCTCGATATCAATCACTCGAATGTCGCCCTCGCGCTCGGGCAATTTGCGCAGAGTCCCGTTCGCCAGAAGGGCCTCTGCCTCACTGCGGGAGAGACTGCGCGTCGTGACCGCCCGGTTCTCCGCAATCACCCGGTTCGCAGTGTCTTCGACATGCCTCAATTGATCCGCGGAGATGCTTTCAATCGCCAGATCGATCGTTGATGTACTCTCGCCTAGGTGAAATGAAACTGTTGGCGCACCGATCTCGCGGAGGAACGCCGCGGAGAGCAGATGCTGACCGGAGTGCTGCTGCATGTGGTCCCGGCGGCGTTCCCAATCGATCTCGCCAAAGATTGCTGTTCCAGCGAGAAGAGGCTTCGCCGTAGTGTGCCAGACTTCGCCGGCGTCGTCTTCATCGACCATCAGGATCGGAGCTCGGAGCATTGTTCCGCTAGGCGCGGTGGCAACCAGCGTTCCTGTATCGTGTGGCTGGCCGCCGCTCGTTGGGTAAAATGCCGTGCGATCGAGGGAAATCTGCCACAGGGTTTGCCCCTGGTTCCGTGAGACCTCGCGAATGTCTACGACATGCGCTTCGAAGGAGGCCAGAAAGGGTTCCGCGTAGTAGAGTCGCTCAGACATCTTGACCCCATTCTAATGGCGGCCGGGCAGCGCTCCGGTATCCTGCAAAACGCCACAGTACCCGATAATGCTAGGGAAGGGGCGAGCAGGCGTGGCATTTGGTCCAGCATAATATTATGACCAGTCTGTTGGGGGTGTTATGCGTGTTTGGATCTTTTGCTGCATGGCAGTGCTTGCAGTGATGGTGGCTGCCCGGGGCTGGGCCAGCGAACAAACAAATGCTCCAGGAGCAAACGCTTCTGACCCAGTGAGTTCGAACACGGCGCATCCTCCTGCGCAGGTCCCTCAACAACCAATGACCGATCAAGACAAGGCAAACGAACTCAGCGATCAGGTTGGAAAGCTGATGGTCAAATGCGTCAACCTGTTGACCGCCCAGGATCCGCTTTCACTCGACTTTTGCAAGCAGCAGCGCGATCTGGCGGACCAATATCCCCAGGGCCAGCGTGTGATCGATAAGATGCTCGCGCACGATGAGTACGGCATCGCTTTAGCCGCCTTCGATCACAAACCGGAGGCGTTGACGGAGTTCAATCAGGAAATTGTGCTGCTGCCCAAGGCCTCGAAGCAGGGCGCTGTGGAGTGGAGCACCGCATATTGGCACCGCGCTATGATCTACGCACAACTCGGTGAGACGGAGAGCGCGGACCACGACTACCGGGCTGCGGAGGAAAGCTTTCGGCGACACCAGAAGGAGCAAGGTGCCGAGCATCCGGAGAAAAAGATGAGGACTGTTCTCCGCCAGCATGCTGCGCTTCTTCAGAAGGCAGGGAAGACGGAGGCATCCGAGAAGCTTCTTGCCGAGGCTTCGAAATGAGCACGGATTGTCGTGTGAAAGCGGGACATCCGATAAGACGTCCGTCCCGGAGTGCTCGTGCAAGCCGATAAGCAACGCGAAGTCTATCTTGGGTTGCGCAAGATTGCCCTTCAGTACAAGTCCAGTGCCGAGGTTTGCGGCGTGCTGATGGAAATGGGCCTGAGCAAGGGGGAAATGACTCTGGTGGCTCTGGACGAGGGCGCGGTTAACTTGTACACCAGCAGCGGCGGTGGATACATCGGGATGGGAACCCATCGCGAACCGCAGGAGGCATCCGAGGAACTGCTTCAAATGGCGCCGGCGTTTCTAACCTACTGTGAGCCGGTGAGCGGATACCCTCTTCCGCGGGAAGGTTACACTCGCTTTTACCTGATCGCCCGCAACGGAATCTTTTCCGCAGAGGAGTCGACGGAAGTTCTCGGAAGTCAAAAGCATCCGCTGTCTTCACTGTTTCAGGCATGTCACAATCTACTCTCCGCAATTAGAGTCGTCGCTGACCGCAAGCGGGCGGAGACGCCGCCGCGCAAACCGAACTGAGCACAAACAGAATGACTGAAGAAATGCGACCCCAGGAAGCGCGCTCGAGTGCGAAGCCGCGAATGAAAGATGTTCCACGCGATCTGGAACCCTATTTTGTCGGATTGCTTCGCAAGGGCGACCGATGGAACGACGAACAGGGCGAAGAGGCGTCTAGCCTTTTACCGCGCCATTTGGCCTTTCTTCGCGAGCAGGTAGAAGCGGGGCGGTATCTATTGGCGGGACCGATCACGGACGACGAGTCGCTGGTTGGCCTGTTGATTATCGCCGCTAAAAGCGCAGACGAGGCGCGTGGCATTGCCGCAGCCGACCCTGGAGTGGAGTGCGGCCGCTTGAACGTCGAAGTGTATCCAGCGTTTCTGCCTTCGCTCAAGGGGCTCAAAGTGAGCTACTAAA
>DASYBJ010000724.1:0-7106 GCA_036500845.1 Acidobacteriaceae bacterium | reverse complement strand
GCCAAAGACTTCGGCAAACTAGACATCGTCTTCGCGAACGCGGGCATCGGCGGCAAGACACCCACCGGCTCCACCGACGAAGCCACCTTTGAGAAGATCATCCACACCAACCTCAATGGCGCTTTCTTTACCGTGAATTCCGCCGCTCCTCAGTTGAACGATAACGGTAGCATCATCTTCAACGGATCCGTGCACAACTACGTCGGTCGGCCAGGCTACGCTGCATACGCCGCCACGAAGGGCGGCCTCGTCTCTATGGCGCGCGCCATAGCTGCCGACCTTGCACCGCGCAACATTCGCGTTAATGTCGTCGCACCCGGAGCGACGAAGACTCCTATCTGGAAGAAGGGGGACTTCGCCAATATGCCCGCAGAGGCGTCTGCTAAGCTGGCTGACTTCGTCTCCTCTGCGGTTCCATTAGGGCGTTGGGGCGAGCCAGAAGAATTAGCCAGAGCTGTGCTCTTCCTGGCCTCAGACGACTCATCGTACGTCAACGCTGTCGAGCTAATGGTTGATGGAGGGGCCACGGGTGCTCCCTGGGGATCTCCCATACTTCGCCGCTAATTGTGAGTTATGTCGACCTCAATCTCGAATCAGCATGCAATGCAAGCCGGCCTCCATTGAGACCGGCCTGGTCTATGGCCCCGAGGGTTTCTCCTTGCGTTTTGCCACGGTATCAACTGATCGGGAAACCAAGCCCGGCGAGGCGGGGGCCGAAGGCTTTGGTGGCTAGAAGTCTAGGCTGATAAGAAGAATGGCTTGGTTGTTCGCCGCAAGGCTTCGTCTTTCGCCGCGAAGCTAGGGGGGACGGGGGCCAATTCCCGGCCTCGTTGTCGCTCGTCGCTCGATGTCGACAACGTGACAAACCCATCTGACAAGAGAGACAATATCCTGCGCTTGGAGCTCCATAGAAGAACGTGGGATTTACAAGGGGCACGGTTGAAACTGCTCCGAAAAGTCACACGGAAGCTCTGTGCCGTGTTCAGTTCGGAGGGGTGTTGAGAGAAACGCTGTGTACGGGACGTTTGCGTTTAGCGCTCGAGCCAATTAGCCGAAGTCCTCGCTAGAGACCGTGGGACTCCGCCCGATTCGCCAATTTTAAGGGGCCATCCGTAATTCCGCGAAGGAATGAGGCCTACGATGTCTTTGAATTCTGAACTCCTGAGACCAGCGGAGAGCTATTGGAATGCGGCGGCAGAAACATATGGACAAGTATTTACCGACACAATTGTGGGGCAGATCCGGCGAAAGGTAGTATGGCGAGAACTCGAACGGATCTTCAAGCCGGGAGATGATGTTCTCGAGATAAATTGCGGCACCGGACTCGATGCGGTATTTCTCGGAACCAGGGGGGTAAACGTCGCGGCGTTCGATTTGTCTCCGCGAATGATTGAGCTAGCTCAAAGCCACTCGAACAATGTTAAGCCATTCCACCCTCCGCGTTTCCGCGTTCTCGCCACCGAAAATCTCGACACATTGGACGAGGGCCCGTTTGATGGAGCGTTTTCGAACTTCTCTGGCCTCAATTGTGTGGAGAATCTATCCGAGGTAGGGAGTAATCTTGCCCGCCTGCTGAAACGCGGGGCTCATTTTCTCATCTGCATGAGGGGGCGGTTCGTACCGATAGAGATAATCTGGTTTCTTGCTCACGGTAGGCCTAAACGGGCCTTCTCCAGGCTTCTTAACAGCCGGTCGACTTGTGCGGGAAATACTCATCTGACGGTGCACCAACCTAGCGTATCCCGCATCGCCCTTCAGATGTTGCCCCATTTTCGATTGGTGCGGAGAAGAGGGGCTGGAATTACAGTTCCGCCTTCCTATGCCGAAAGCCTGGCAGCGCGTTTCCCAAAAGCGATAGACGCATTCGCCAAAATAGACCAGCGAGTCGGTCATCTCCCATTTATTCGGTCGATGGCGGACTGCGTGATTCTGGAGTTCGAGAGACTCTGACGGATCGGAGAGCGATGTCCGCTAAACAAAGACTTAATCGATATCTTCGTGGACTATTGCTAGGTGAGACTGACCTCCCGCAAGCTTGCGATGTTTCCCTTGAATATCCGCAGAAGGAAGTCTGTGTTCTGCTTGAAGGAATGGGAGCGCCTCGGGACGTTACCGGACTCCACGCTGTTGCCTGCGCTGTGCCTTTCACTTACTGCATTGGATTGGATCGTTCGGAAGAGTCTCAACGCGTTCAGGGAAAACGAATCTGGTTGGCATTTCGAGAGAACCAAGGATTACACAATTTGCTCGGCAAGGTCGAGTTGAGGCTCTCGACCACACTGCCAATCGAAGATCGACTCATTTGCCTCTTTCGAGCAGTGAAATGTGAGAACTATTGCATTTCGAGACACCAACTTTATGCTCACTGGTCTTTCAACAGGTACAGCGAGTGGAAGAAGAGAAAGAAGAACGATGTACGAGTATCGGCTTTGGATGTGCGCTGCAACGAGGTAACTTTCATCTGTCCGCGACCCGTGGTGCTTGTGTGCCTCGTCGACGGTGCTTGCGGCAATGTCTTTCCTATGAACTTGCTAGGGAGCATAGGCGGCGGCTACTTCGCATTTGCACTCAATAGCAAAAGACAAGCTGCTCCCAATGTTCGTCGCCTCGGACGCCTCGCGATAAGCAGCGTTCCTCTCACGAGGGCGTCAGTCGTTCGGCAATTGGGTGAGAACCACTATCGTGAATCGATTTGCTGGGATCAGCTTCCTTTCTCGACGAAAAGATCCTCTGGACTCAGCATTCCCGTGCCAGATTTTGCGATCCGCGTTCAGGAACTTCAAGTTCTCCAGGAACGGCCGTTAGGAAGCCATACCTGCTTCCTGGCGCAAATCGTGGGAGAACAAACTCACTCAGCTGAACCTGAGTTTCATATGATCCATGGATTCTACGCGGCTTATCGGCGTGATCATTCGCAGGCTGGTTTAGTATGGGAAGGCCGATCCGATCTTCAACTTCAGCGCGTGAACAAGTGATTTAAGGGAAGCGGGCTGCCCTTCTTGATACGGGAAGAGAAAGTTTTGTATTGGATCACCGAGAGTTTGGGCCCCGTGGAAGCAAATTGGTTCCAGAGCCAATAGCGTGCAAAGCATTCAGCTTTGTTTTCGGCGAAAGCTAAATCCACATCGACGTCACGCCACGGCAGATAACAGAAGACCGGCACTTGTGCTCGCCCTAGTAACTTGCTTGGCTTCTCTTGTTACCGCATGTGGGATAGGCGGTAAAATACCTCATCCCGAAAACATCACTGCCATTCGCCACACGGTTTTCATCATCAATGAGAATCATACCTTCGACAACTTTTTCGGTACGTTTCCCGGCGCGGACGGCACAACCACCGGCCTCCTTTCGAGTGGCCAATCGATGCCGCTGAGTGCGATGCCTGATAGCGATGATGGCATTCTTTGCAACAACTGGGATTGCAGCCTGCAGGCGATGGACGCAGGAAAGATGGATAAGTTCGATTTGATCAACGGTGGCACTCGGAGCGCCTACACCCAGGTGACGCAACAGCAGATTCCCAACGAATGGGCCTACGCTCGTCGATTTACTCTCGCCGACCGTTACTTCACTTCGGTACACGGTCCCAGCGTTCCCAACCATCTTTTTGCGCTTGCCGCGCAATCGGGTGGCGCCATCGATAATGGAGGAAAACCCGATTGCGATGGGACCTCGGGGGGCACGGTCACGGTGATCGACGAGTACGGTAACCGTTCTCAGCAATCATTCTGCTTTTATTTCAAGACGCTGCCGGATGCCCTTGAGGAAGCCGGCATTCCCTGGAAGTACTACGCCGACCATGGCGGCTTTCTGGTCATTATCGGGAAGATTCGCAACAGCGTTTTGTGGAACGAAGACGTGATGCCATCCACGCAATTCATAGCGGACGCGAAGAGCGGTCATTTGCCTGCCGTGAGTTGGCTTGTGCCGCCGCAGGAATACAGTCAACACCCGCCCTCCAGCATGTGCGAAGGAGAAAATTGGACAGTGAACGTGTTGAACGCGGTGATGCAGGGACCCGACTGGAATTCCACGGTGGTCTTTATGACGTGGGACGATTTCGGAGGCTTCTACGACCACGTGCCCCCGCCGCAAATCGATCAATTCGGTCTGGGCCCGCGTGTGCCGCTGCTGATCATCTCTCCCTACGCTAAGCCGGGGTATATCTCGCATACCCTCTACGAACACTCGTCGGTATTGAAGTTTATTGAGACGCGTTATGGCTTGCAAGCGCTGACTTCGCGCGACGCAGCGGCAAGCAATATGTTGGACAGCTTTAATTTTGCTCAGGCGCCGCAAGTCCCGCTGGTGCTGCAGCCGCGCACTTGCCCATAAGGTGCTCTCGAGAGAAATCCCGGCTAACGGATGCTGGCGCGAATCAGCTTAACGTTGGCTTGCCTCGCCACTCTGCACCCTGCGGTTGAATTCCTCAGACTTGTTCCGCGGTACAGTCAGGCACTTCCAGTCATCTTGCCGCAGATGCTTGGAGAGCAGGACGATTTGGCCGCAGTGGTAGGAGTAATGTGCCACTTGCCGGTTGATCGCCTGCATTACGGAGTGTGGCTCCCCACGGATCGTGACGGTCCGTTCCAGGTCGGCATCTGTAAGAGATCTCAAAGCGCGAAAAAGACATTGCCAGCCGCGTTCCCAGAGATCCAGCAACGCCACTCGGGTCGGCGGCGGATCAACGAACTCACAATCGCGATTCCTGTTCGGCTTCTCACCATCCGTGGTCAAGAAGTCAGTCCAGCGCGAAAACATATTCCCTACCATGTGCTTGATCAGCAGGGCAATTGAGTTCGACTCCTCGTCGAGCACTAGAAATAACTGGTCGTCGGCCACCTGCGCCATCGCACCCTCAGCGAGCTTTTTGTAGTACTGGAAAAGAAGGATGGAATCATCCGTGTATGAGGTTGTGAACTGATGCGTCATTTCTTCGCTCCACACTTCCATTTTAGGTTCTTCAGAATGTGGCCTCACCGAAGGAGCTTATACCACATCCTGTTCCGGGGATTACTGACCTTCGGACAATTTAAGGCCGGAATAGCTGAGCCCGGTCTCGAGACAAAGAACCTCGACGACAAGCTCATGGTCTGCGCGTTGAGGGAGGCCAGAGACGGTTACCGAGCCGACAACTCCCGCGCCCGCTACATGGATGGGGAAGCTTCCTCCATGCGCCGCATACTCCGAAAAGGGCAATCCGTATCTCTGCACCAGGTCCGTGTTCTTGTGATGTAACTCCAATCCCACGGCATAGGAGCTGCGGAAGAAATGAGCAACGACATTGCTTTTGCGGCGTACCCAATCCGGATTGTTCGGAGTAGTGCCGGCGAGAGCGCTATAGAAGAGAGGCTGGCCAAAGCGGCGTAGATCGATGACCAGGCCATAATTGCGCGCAACGGCCAGTTCACGCAGCCTTGTGCCGATATGCCAAGCCACCTCATAATCGAAGCGCTGAAGAACAAGGGTTTCTTCCTGGATGGCAATTTTCTCGAGATCCTCGCTGAGTCCCACTCGGAAATGCTCCTTTTCTGGGTGATAGGAACTTAGGCCTAACTCCATCCGCCATCGATGACGTGGATTTGGCCAGTGGTGAAGGCAGCCTCATCGGAGGCCAGGTACACTGCGAGGGCGGCAATCTCTTCCGGCTTGCCAAAGCGCCCCATTGGCTGGCGGGCGATAAACTCTGCGCGTACTTTCTCGACATCCCCGCGCGCTGCGATCCTTTCGCCGAGCGACGGAGAGTCTACCGTCCCGGGACAGATTGCATTGCAGCGGACGCCTTGCGTGACAAAATCCTTCGCAATCGACTTTGTCAGCCCGATGACGGCGGCCTTCGTTGCTCCGTACGCACACCGCTCGGGGACACCGATCACACTGGATGCCACAGAAGACATGTTGACGATGCTACCGCGGCCCTTCTTCAGCATTCCAGGAAGAACGGCGCGAATGGTGCGGTACATCGATTTCACGTTGAGATCGAAGGAGAAATCCCAATCGCTCTCGCTGCACTGGAGGATTGTCCCTGCATGTACGAAGCCGGCGCAATTGAAAAGCACATCCGCGTCTGGGAACTCCTCTGCAATGGCAGCCACAGCTTGCGAATCGCGAACATCGAGGCGGCGCGTCTCGATGCCAGGACTCGATTCCTTAAGAGCCGCGAGTGCTTCTACGTTGATGTCCGTAGCCCAAACGGTTGCGTTCTCTCTGGCGAAGGCCAGCGCTGTGGCTCGCCCGATTCCTTGTCCCGCGGCCGTAACCAAGGCGTTCTTTCCAGACAATCTACCGCTCATCGTTCGCTCTGTCCCCCACTCCGAAACGCCCGCATGCTTCGTAAGACACAGTAGCATCTGGCGCGTGTGTGTTCACTTGTGGACATGCGGTTTTGATTTTGGACACGATCGCTTGGCGACAATCTTAAGGATTCTTTCCGAACGGGTGGCGAGATAGCATTTGCAGGAAACCAGGGCCTGTTAACACTATTAGGGCGAACAGCGTTGCGAGCGAAAACCAAGCCCGGCGAGGCGGGGCCGAAGACTTTGGTGGCTACAAGGTCTAGGCTGATAAGAAGAATGGCTTGGTTGTTCGCCGCAAGGCTTCGTCTTTCGCCGCGAAGCTAGGGGGACGGGGCCAATTTCCCCGCCTCGTTGTCGCTCGTCGCTCGAATACCCGCGACCGCGTCTGAATCGAACCGCCTGATTGCATCAGCGAGATCCCAAGCGTAACGGCAATGGCCGATGCTAGCTGTCGCCCTCCGCGAACATCATTCGCGATTGTCCCATCCAAAAGCGATTGTTTGCGCGCGTCACCAGTCCGGGCTGTCGTCCAAGCAGCCTGGTGCTCGCCTCGTGGTATGGCCCCACAAACCGAAATGCAGCAGGGATTTTTGTATAGATCCGCGGAAGCCAACGTTGCGCCTGAACTACCGCAGCTTCTTCTCGCTTTCCGTACGCCAGCGCAAATTCTTCTCGGAGCCGTTCCGGCATCCAAGCAGCGGTCACCGCGCGGTACCAGTGGGGCACGGGGATCCAGGATCCCCGGCCATGGAGGACGTGGTGCGCCAGCTCCCGCGAGAGCGTGTTGACGCCCAACATATCTGACGTCCA
>DASYBJ010000723.1:0-17461 GCA_036500845.1 Acidobacteriaceae bacterium | reverse complement strand
TACGTGGGAGCTTCCGGCGATCGGGGCGGTGACTGCTCCCACCGCCGTCCTGGTTCGGCCCGACGGATACGTGGCTTGGGTGGGAGACTTAACCAAGTCGGGCCTCGCTGACGCGCTAACCACCTGGTTCGGACAGCCTCTGCTGCGTAGCGCACCGGCTTCCAGGCTCGTCCTGTGAACGTGACCGCCTGTCAGCAGAATCAGATTCCCATCCGGTTGGCACGCGGACTAGCTAGTCCTCAGACGCCGTTCTCTTTAGCCCGAAGTTCCCCCCGAAGATTTACAGGAATAATTGTGTTATCAGCGGTTTGAGGAACCGGACAGAGATAGTTACTGAGTACAGCGCGGTTTCAGAGAGAGACCGCGAGTAACTGCAAGGCATGGTGCTGATGCGGAGTAGGCCGGGTGGTGACGTCGAAAGCAGGGATGGAAGCGAGCTTGGGCTGGATGCGGTTGCGCACGATGGTGGCTAGATCCTTAAGCCAGTCCTGAAAGCTTTGCACCGGCAGATCATCCTGGGTGCGTTTGCTTTGTGCCTTAGCCCGAGCGAGGTCCGAGCGTTGTGCCGGGGCTACTGGCGAAGTCCGTGGGGCTCCGTGGAGCTCATCGTCGAAGAGCACTGGGGCCAAGGCTTGGCGCATGTGCCATTCCACGTAGTAAGCGAGCAAGGCGAGCAGCACATGGGCGCGCACGCGATCCGGCAAGCGATGATGAATCGGCCGCACCTCCAGGTCCACGCTCTTCAAGCTGCGGAAGGCGCGCTCCACCTGGGCCAGCCGTTTGTAGGTCAGCACGGTTTGTTCCGCATTGCAACGCTCCTCGGGCAGTGAGGTGCGCAGCACATAGATGCCATCCAAGTCTGCATCCCTCTGGATGCGTGACTGGTTCAGCTCCCAGTCCAGACCCTGCGGAGTAATCTTCCAGCAAAAGTATTTTTCCAGATGAGAACCGGCCAGCGCGCGACCCACCAGGAAGCTGATGCGCTCCGCACTCTTGACCGGTTGGTGCTGGCGCTGTGTGGCCAGAACGATTTGCTGCAACTTCTTCTCCGCGACGGCGATTAACTCTTTGCGCTTGCGTGCCCGCTCCACGGCGAGCAACGGGTTGCGGCACAGAATCAGTCGCTCTCCGGGATAATCCGGATGGGTCACCTCGGCCAGATCCTGTTCATCAAACAGGGACAGCTGCAGTACCCCGTCCTGGGCCAGCTTGTGAATCTGCGGCGCACGCAGCGCCGTGATCCAGTCCAGTCCTTCCACCGGCCGCAGGTCCTGCTCGATCCGCTTTTCCGTCAGCATGCCGCGGTCGCCCACCAGCACCAGCCGCTGGAGAGCGAAGCGCTCCCGCAGCTTGTTCACCTGCGCTGCTACCGTCTGCGGATCGGCCGTGTTGCCTGCGAATACCTCTACCGCCACCGGACAGCCTTCCCCATCCGACAACACGCCAAAGACAATCTGCGGATTGCCACGCCGCTCGTCGCGCGAGTAGCCGAATTTGGCCAGAGGACAGTGCCGCCCTTCAAAGTAGGTCGAGGTCAGGTCGTAGAGCACCAGCGTGCCTTCGCTCAGATGGCGTTTCGCCAAGACCGCTTCGATCTTTCCTTGGCGCGCCAGCAGCCAGTCCATGGCGGCATACAGATCGTCTTCATCCACCGCTGGCAAAGCCAGCGTCTCGCCCAGGGTGTGGTGGCAGGTCTCCTCGCGCAGCCCACGACTGGTGGCCAACTTCGAGCCTGGCTCCAGGATGCGCGCCGCGATCATGGCCACCACACAGTTGCGCTCCCGGCTAGGCTCACCAGCCAGCACCCCTTCCAGCCCCAGCCGGCGCACCGTTCCCAAGACTGCGGCCACGTGGCCGTGGGGACGCGAACGGGTGATCTCGAAGCAAGCAGGCGTAACCCCCTCGCTGCCATAGCTGCCCTTGAGCACTTGACGCAGAGCCTCGATCTGTCCCGGCGGCCAGTGGGAGAGGTTGGCGATGGTGCGGTTGTGTACCTTGCCCTGTTCGCGAAAGGACTCGCGGAGCAGGATAGCCGGGGGCGAGTTCCGGTTGGGAACAACGGCTACATACATGTAGACACAGGTACCAGACTCTCTCAATGTAGTCAAGTTAAAATAGCCTTATTACATGACTACACAGATACCTCCACACCCACGCAAAACCAGGCAAACAAAGAATCTCACATGTGATTCAAGGGGGAACCTCGGGCTAGACGTATGTGGCTCGTTGAGAAAATCGAGATTAGCGGCGGGTTTCTGCCCGGCTTGAGCGGCAACATTCCCCGGGGCCTGACTTGCTTAATCGGGCCACGAGGTAGCGGAAACTCAACGGCCGACGCAGTCAGTGCGAGGATAGCTTTCTGGTAAGAGGTCCACGGGCCAGAGTCGAGCAATGCGCCCAATTCCGGCTGCTGTGAAATAGACTCAATCATGGATCCTCGTTCCAGCTCTGCAAGCGCGCACAGCGCAGTTATGGTTATCGATCAGGCGTTTCGCGTGCGGTTTGGGCCCAGTGAAACGCGTTATTGGCTGCAGGCAAGCCGCAGTAGATTGCGGCGTGCATCAGCACTTCTTGAATTTCGTTTTGAGAGACGCCATTGTTGAAGGCGGCACGGATATGCATCTTGAACTCTTCTTCACGGTTCAGCGCCACCATCATCGCCAACGTCAGCAGGCTTCGCGTGTGACGGGGCAAACCGGGCCGTGACCAGATTTCCCCTCAGGCGTAACGTGTGATGAATTCCTGGAATGCTTCGTTGAACGGTGTTCTGTCCTGAAGCGTACGGTCGACATGCGCAGAGCCGAGAATATCGCTGGTGCGAAGCCGGCCTCCGGGCCGTGTTGCAGGCAAAAGTGGGGCGAGCAGGTGCCCACGCTGCGTCGTTCGCGTTCATGGCATAGTGATTGTCCGGCACTCTCCAGTTTGACGGAACCTCCCTGCAAACCTGCAAAGTAGCGTGATACTTTTCAAATACCCTCTAAGTCAAATGCGACGGCCGATATCCGCCGAGGATTTTCTCCAATTCGTGGTATCGCATGTTTCTCGTCATTAGTTTGCAGATGATGAGCGCCTTCCATTTCCCTTCGACTACCGCAAGAGCTACTTTCAATTCGTTTCTGAAGCATCTATAAGGCGGTTCGGGTTGATCTGCGTCTCCCACTCTGGGGTGGCCGCTCGCGGGTTCGATTAGGTGGCTCTTAAGGTCACGCATCTCTACCTCGACGGCTCAATGCAGCGATCTTTCGGGCTTCCATTCTATTTCGTGCCGCCCTCTTATCTAGACCCGAGAGCATGTAGGGCCGCAATCGTGTCCGGGTCACCAGGCTTCAGGTGGAGCGCTTTGCTAAATTGATCCGCTGCAGCTTCGGCACGGCCAAACTTCGCATAGACCGACCCAAGGTCGTAATAAGGAGTCGAATCCAACGGATCGATTCTCTGTGCTTTCAGAAATTCAACGGTTGCCCCAAGGAAATCGCCTTCTTGGAACAGAAGAACGCCCAAACCACAGTAGGCATCATCCTTCATTGGGGACAATGCAATTGCACGTTTGTACGCCTGCTCCGCACCTTGGGGATCGCCCAACTCAGCAAGCGATGCAGCATAATTTGTGACCGCCCCGACATCGTTAGGCCTAATAGAGAGAGCTCTTTTGTAGAACCCCGCTGCATGCTTCGGATCATTGAGCCGCAAGCGAATGTTTCCAAGTCCGGCAATAGCCTCTTCATAGTTCGGCTGGAGGAGGAGAACGGATTGATACGTGCGTTCGGCTTCCACCAAGGCTCCTCTTTTCTCCTGCACCGCGCCGAGGTTATAGAGCAGCTTGGTACTGTTCGGGCTAGCTTCGAGAGAGGAGCGATAGAGAAGCACCGGGTCAGACCAATCTATTAGGCGACTGTGCAACCTCGAGACGCCCCAAACGACCCACAGAGCGACGATTCCAAGGACAATGGAGCGTCTCTCGATTGGGGTCTTGGCACAGAGAGCCGCTACTGTCAAGGCTAGCCCCGCGGAGGCGAAGTAGAGAAACCGTTCGGCCATGCCCTGGTAAATCGGCACCACTCCACAGAAGGGTAGTATGGCAATCGACATCCAAGTGAGACCTGCCGCGGCGATAGGCCATCTTTTGCGCATTGACAGAACAGCGATGAATAAACCCAGGACGCCCGCCCACGCGAGAAGCGATTGAATGTTGAGGATGTGGTCAGGTGCATTGCTGGAACGTTCGATGCTCATGTGGACCGGAGCCACCAGCCACGCGAGATACTTAAAGAAGAAAGCTCCTAAAGGAAGAAGCGCGGGAGACTGGTAATACATAACAGAGCCACCAGCCAGGTGCTTCAGTTCGAAATAGAGCGCGGCTGCCGCGATTGCGGTGAGGTAGAGGAATACTGGCAGTCGGGTGAGTGGTTTTGTAGTGGCATAGGCAACTAGGATAGTAAGTGGTAGAACGAGGATCCCGGCCTCGTGGGACAACAGCGCGCAGACGGCTGCCAACGTGTAGAACGCTAGAAACACCGTCCGTTTCGTCTCAAGGAATCGTTGCGCCGCCAGGACACTCCCAAGTATAAATAGTCCCGCAATGCAATAAGCGCGGCCCGCGATCCAAGCGACCACTTCCGAGTTGATCGGTAAGGCTAGCCAGATAAGCGGGGTGGCCGCCGCGACTTTAAATGGAATTGCTAAACGTCGCAAAACTGTAAAGAGCAGAACGCCATTGATCCAGTGCAGGAGCAGGTTAGTCAGATGAAATCCTGTTGGATTGAGGCCCCAGAACTTACGATCGAGCGTAAGACTGACCCAATACAGGGGACGATAATAGGATCCTGCGGTCGATTTGAAGTCATCCGTAAACCACACATTGCTACGCAGGTGATAAACGATTTCATGCCAAGTGCCCAACCCAGGGTTATTAACGACTTGGGAGAAATCATCATAGGAAGAGAATGGGTTGAAAAGCACCCTCCAGTAGAGAAAAAGCCCCCACGTTCCACTAAGGATGAGAAAAGCGATTCTCTCATGCGAGCGGATCCATTCTGTTAAGCTCTCAAAGACTCTGCGGCGTGGTGCGTCTTTACGTCTTGCCATAGGAAGTGACTGTCTCCTCCTGTTTCCTCAACGGTCTGCTCGCTAGTGCGCTGACGGATGACAGGCTCCGAAATCCCCACGATGCTGACCGGACTCTCCTCGGTTGAGTTAACTATCTTGATCTTTAGGTTGATATCGCCGTCGCTATATACAATGGGAGTGATCTCTATCTCCACACCGACATCGAGATACTTGAACTGAGTATTTACCAACGAGCTGACCACGGCTGTAGCCGCTCCGGTCTGATATGAACCAGTGGCCACAGGAATGCGCATCCCTATTTTCAGGTCTGCCTTCTGGCCATCTTACGCCCGGATGCTGGGACCTTGCAGAATTTTGGTGTCAGAATTCTGGAGCATCAGATTGGCCGTGGCTGATCCGACAGTTACGGCGAAATTTGTTCCATTGAGATTCGCGAGATTGTTGAGCGTCAGGTTTTGCGTAGAAGTCGTGGTGCTGGTGGTTGTCGTGCCTGTGGTATACTCGTGCGGCTGGCGTTAGGCGGCTGTAATTGCACACCGAAGCTACTAGGCAATTGGAGCCCGATCGTTCGTATCTTGTCACGGTTCACTTCGATATCCTGGCGCGCTAATTGGTTTCCCCGTAGAACGGCTACGCTAAGAAGCACCAGTACAATTCCAGACCATACCCGTTGAAGTCTTTGGCGGGACGTGGCACCTGTATCGCTTAATGAAGGGATCGCGCTACCAGTTTGAGCGCGTGTTTTACTGTGAAGCATCTGATCTGTGCTCTTCTGGTGACTCACTTTAATGAGCATCAAGGCACACATCCGGCCCTGCGCTCAACAGCGCTTGCATTGCAGATCAAGTCGAAGCATCAGGGAAGCTTAGTCTACGCAAGACTGTATCGTGGCAATTGACTGCGTTGCGCCTCCTGCTCAGACAGACGCTCGGCTAGTAAGAATGCTCGCGAACATTAGAATGTTTTTTGAGCGGATCAAAGAGCCATAAAAAAAATAAGGAACATATATGTCACGTTGTTGCGCCGTCAAGGATGTAGCGCTCTCCCCCTTCTCCGCATATGACCCAGTCCCCTTGCTGCACATTAATGAATCCGAGACCGGTGGCGATGGTCTTTGCTTCAGCAGACTGCACTGCTTCCAGAATCAGAGGCCTGGACGTGCGATAGGTGCCCGTAAGACTCCTTCGTTGACCGGATTTTCACTGAACTGTCCGGTCTGGAATCGCGTGGAGGCATTCAACTCTTCTCCACACCACCGGCAGGCCAACGGCCGCGCAGGATCTCCTGTGCGGATCCAGACGCAACGCAATGCTGGTGAACGCGCGCCGCGGTGATCCGGTTGGCTTGCGCCCCGAAGCCGCGCGGCTTCAACGCTGCATGAGACGGCCATCCTGACGGAAGTCATTGACCCTCCGGCTACTTTCCCAGATCGCTGAAGCGGGTGGACCGAGCCTGCTCTTTGACGCGCGTGATCTCCTTTGGATCGATTGACCCGTTCTTCGCCGGGTCGAATCTGTCGAATTCCGCGGCCATGAATCTGATCCATTCGTCCCTGGTGATCTTCCCGTCTGTGTCAGTGTTCATGAGGAGCAGAATCTCTTCCACATCGTCAATCGCGAGAAGGGATGGATCGGGACATTTGAGAAGCGTCCTTTTGCGCGATTGCCGGAGTCTCAAAGAATGCCATTGCCAACAACCATGCCGCGAGCACTTTCGGTCTCGTCATGGTGAACTCTCCTTCGGTGTTAGGTGTCTGTGGGTATCTCTTTCTTTTTGCGGTTGATGCTCGTGGCAAGGCAGGATCTCGCCGGTCAACGTATCAGCGCCACAAGCAAGCGGCCCAAACCGATAGCGGCAATAACTCCTAGCTAAATAAGAATCTCCTGACACGCAGAGTAATCGTGACGAGTCCGTCCGAGTCCATCCTCGGCACGAGCATTGGAATCAAAGCTAGAGGCATAGTTTTTTACTTCGTTCAAAAAATGTAGGGATACGTGTGAAAAGACATACGCACCGGATACCATTTTGTTCAGCTTCCGCGAGGAGAGATTCGACAAGTAGACCGCCAGCCCCGTTTCTCCTAGTATCTGGGCGGACAACGATCGAGCGAATTTCTGCAAGGTGCGGACCATAAATGTGAAGCGCTGCACAATCGAAGAACTCGTCAGCATCCGACTCGACGACAGTAAACGTGCGGATGTTCCTGCTTATTTCCGCATATGCACGATGGAGAAGAGTTCCGCCGTGCGAAAACTCATCCACCAAGTCGTAGATGCTGTAGGCATCCTCTAATCGAGCGCTGCGCGTCCACATAGATGTTTGTTCAGCAGCCGTAATCTTGTCCTTCCTCAACGGGCTCCCAGGGAATTGGTGCAAACGTGCGCTGGAAAAAGGCATCGTCTACGACGTACTGCTCGTGATTTTCGCCTTCGATGATCCAGTCACCGGGACGAACCTGACGCTTTCCCAGATCGGTAACTGCCGAGACAGTCTGTGTGCATTGGATCGCCTTTACCAGCAGGGGTCTCCGTGTGCGATAGGTATTCATGGAATAACTCCGTCGGTGCCTAACACCGACAGCTACATCTCAGCAGCCAACCCATAAAAATGGCACAAAGGCAACCAAGAATGTGTTTGACCGTACACTTTACGGATCAGGAGCGATTCTTGTGTGATAGTTCAGCTCGACAGAATGACGCGGTAAACCGCAGCTAACCGCAGCTAGAGGTGCAGTTGAGGCTTTTCATCACGCCGATCGGAAAGACGTAAGTGTGCCGTCAAGAACAACATGGCTCAAAGTAACGATGCCTGAATCGCTCTTATGGCTTTCATATGAACTCTTTTCGGTTTTGTAAGGCGATCAGGAGATGTAATCGCCATGTTGAGGGACGCATGCCGCTCAGGGTATGGATCCAGGGGCACCGACAACTCGGGAAAAGATTCTGATTGCGTTGATGATGTGCTGCTCTCTTGGAGAGCCAAAGGCTCGGGTGCGGAGTAAGTTTTGCCTCAGGTCAGGTCTTATGGCAGGTTAGGTTGCGATTGTGGTTTGTAACAAAAGAAAACGTGGACTATGTGGGATGTTGGTTGTGTTCTCGGGATTGTGCTGTTCTTTCCCCTGTCGCTCGCTTATATGTCGGGATGCGATCGGCTTGGGACTTCAAGGAGTTGATGATGATCGCAAATATTCTGTTGGCGCCGGTCACCGCAATTCATTCGGCCGCTTCTTCCGACGGGGTCAGCCTGTAACCGACCCATGGATCGGTCACGAGGTAGCGAGGGTGCATGGGATCGGGCTCTATCTTTTTTCGCAAAGCGGCGACCAGGACTCTTAGGTATTCTGCCTGGTGAGTGCTATGCGGTCCCCAAATTGACTTAATTACTGCCGAGTGGGTCAACACGCGGTCAGCATTCCGGAGAAAGAATAGCAAAAGCTCATATTCCCTCGGCGTGAGTCGGATTTCCTCTCCGCGGACGATGACCTGACGGTTTAATGTGTTCACAGTAAAGTCGCCCACTTGCAATTGTGTGTCATTGGTCCCTGCCTTTGAAGCAACACTGCGGACGAGGTCCAATCTGCGAAGCGCCGTCCGGACGCGCGCAAAGAGCTCGTCAATACTGAATGGCTTGGTCACGTAATCATCTGCTCCAGCATCAAGAGCTTTGATCTTCGAATCGACATCGCCTCGTACCGATAGCAAAATGATGGGCAGACTTGACGCGGATCGAACCCGCTGGCAAAGCTCGATTCCATCGATATCGGGCATCGCGAGATCGGTAATCACCAGATCCGGCTTCCAATCTTCGAGAACGTTGAGTGCCGCAATGCCGTCGTGAGCCGTTCGAATGTCATAGCCGTTGGCGAGAAAACTGGCGCGCAAAGCTCTTGTGATGGTTGGCTCGTCGTCCACGATGAGAATCTTTCGGCGTTCCATCGATTCAAGTGTCTGATGATTCATCATCCTTCATTCCTCCCGGATGGGTATCCGAAACACAAGAGTTGCTCCCTTTGAGTGCATCTGGTCCGCCACCCAAATGGCGCCCCTGTGCGCCTCTACGATCGCTTTGGCGATAGAAAGCCCAATACCAAGTCCTCCGGGGCTATGCAATCGCGAGTTTTGGCTGTCTTTGCCCCTGTAAAACTTGTCGAAGACCCGGTCCAGATCAGTTTCGCTGATACCATTTCCCTGATCTGAGACCGATACTTCCACCTCGCTGGCTACTTTGCGCGCGCTGAGTGTGATGGTTGAAGACTCGGGGGAGTATTTTCGGGCGTTGTCGAGCAGTGTGTATATGACCTCTGCCAGCGCGCGCACGTCGATATGCATCATCGGCAAATTATCCGGGATCTCAATGGCCACGTGATGCTTCGTCATCAGCATTTGGGCTCGCTCGATCGCTGCCTGAGCGACATCCTGAAACGAACTCCATGTGGTTGTGAGCGTGAGATCGCCGGCCTCGATTCTGGCAAGCTCCACGAAACTGCTGATGATCTGATCAAGATGTAAGCTTTCTCCATCCACCAATTCAACGAGTTCCCGGGCGAGATCTGAATCGAGCGTTTGACCTGCGCGTTGAGCCTTGCGCAATGTTGTCGCTGCAGCACGTATGGAAGTCAGGGGGGTGCGCAAATCATGCGTGACGGCATCGAGCAAAGCTGATTTCATCAGTTCACTTCGCTTGATGGCCTCCGCGTTACTCGCTTTTTCAAATGCCCCTTGCAATTCGAGATAGAGCCGTTCCACTTCTTGCTTAGAGGCCTCCGCCTCGTTTGCCCGCTGCTGAGATTTGGCAGACAGTTGTCCGGTGACGACCGCAGTCACCGAAAACGCAGCCAGCGCAACCCAATTCTGGGGATCATAGATGGTCAACTTCAAGATCGGGGGAAGAAAGAAGAAATTGTAGCCGAGCATAGCCACAACCGAGGCGGCCAGCGCCGGCTTGCTCCCCATATGGATTGCCGTGAACAAAACTCCGAGAAGAAGCGCGAAGCCGACCGTGGTTGTATTCACAAACTTTTGCAGAGGCGCAAGCACAAGAACCAACACGCTGACAAATACGATCGCCTCCAGGGTTCTGCGCGCAATACTCCCGCGACTAAACAACCTGAAGACACTCAACACGGTGGCTCCCTCATTTTCATTGTATGGAATGACACCCGATCGCGTGCGAAGGAGTCAACGCAAAACATTCGATTTGGAGCAGTTCATATGACTCTCGTATGAACTTGTTTTGCTCCCGTCGGGGAGGCATAAAAATGAAAATAGCGAAAAGATGCATTCCTCAGCAGATAACTCGTGAAGCGAAGGAGTGAACCTGGAGTTTTAGTGGTGTCTCTCTATAGGTCGCGGAAACGGTAGCCAACATAGCTATCTGTAAGGAGATACACCGGATGAGCAGGGTCGTCTTCCAACTTGCGGCGCAACTGACTGATATACGTCCGCAGGTATTCCCGCTCTCCGCCATAACCCGCACCCCATACGAGCACCAATAACCGCTGATGCGCCAGTGGACGCCCAGCATAACGCATGAGCGTATGCAATAGCTCGAACTCTTTCGGTGTCATGCGGATATCCTCACCACGTTTCGTGACCCGGCGAGTGCAGGGATCAAGTGTGATTTCACCGACGGTGACAGGATGCTTGGGGGAATCGGGCCTTGCCCTAAAGCGGCGAATCGCCGAGCGCAGCCGTGCGGTCAACTCCAGAAACTGAAAAGGCTTGGTGATGTAGTCGTCCGCTCCCGCATCCAGCGCCTCGATCTTATCTTTTTCCTCGTCGCGCACGGTAAGCACAAGAATCGGGAGGAGCGGATACGTTTGGCGTATGCGCCGGCAGGCCTCCATGCCGCCGATGCCAGGCATGTTTATATCGAGCAGGACTGTCTCGAAATGGCTGCGGTGCAGGGCGAGCATCGCTTCTTCGCCCGATGATGCCTCTCTAGGGCAGAACCCAGCTGCCTCAAGGGTATCTCGCAAACTCTGGCGCAATGCGCTGTCATCTTCGACGATCAATACTGAACCCAATGCCGTCATGTGAGTTCCTCCGTGGTAGCCGGTATTGCGATGACAAATGTAGTCCCGGCCTGCATATCACTTTCGATGGAGATCCTTCCACCATGTGCTTCTATAGCTCCCTTCGCTACTGACAGACCCAGGCCCGTGCCAGGAGCGCCATGTTCGACTGATGGACTGCGATAAAAGCGCGTGAACACTTTGTTCCGCTCCGTGGGTGGTATGTAGGAGCCATGATTGTGTATCTGAAGAACAGTCTGCGATCCCAGGGAGCATGCGGAAATTTGCACGCGCGAACCCTGAGGGGCGTATTTGGCGGCGTTATCGAGAATTTGGACCAGTGCCAGGGTGAGCAGTTGAGGATCGCATCGAACCAGAGTGATCTCCGGCGCTATCGAGACATCGACCTGCCTGGAGTTCAGTTGAAATGCGCACTCATCCAAGATCCCTTGAATCAAGTCTCGTATATCAATCACCTTCTCGTGCAGTATGAACTGAGAGGGTTCCAATCTCGATGTACGTAGCAGGCGTGTCGTCAATTCGCTGAGGCGAGTGGCTTCCCGGTTGATGAGGTCCACGAGGCCGGTTTGGCGAGCACTAAGCTCCTCAGCAGCCAACAATCCGGAGCTTGCGACCGTGATCGTAGTCAGCGGCGTCTTAAACGCATGGGCTAATCCATCGAGCAGAGCCGAGTGTAATTGTTCAGAGTGATGTTCTGCCTCCAGATTCATCTCTATTGCCAACGATCTGCTTCGTTCAATCGCCATCGCGGTTACTGAGGCAATTGAGTTGATGCTCAATGAATCGATCGAATGCTCATAGAGCATCAATGCGCCTACCGCGCGGGTCCCGAAAAACAGCACACGAAACGAAGTGTTAGTCGAGGTGTCGTCATAATTACGCTCGTTGAAATAAACTGCTTTGACGGTGTTTTCCGCGTTCGGCGTTTCACCAAAGCACGAGAGCGCACCTTCATATCCGTTCCAGAGAGCGACGCCCCGTAGGGGAAAGATCCTCTTGATCAAAGCGCAAAGCTGCCGGTTGGGAGACTGCTTCCAATCAAGGAGAAGCGTATCCCGGCAAAGTTCATAGAGTGCTTTGTGCTCGATAGTCTGCCTTTCCAGCATGAGTTGATGCCCGCGCGCCTTTTGGGAGAGGCGGCTCACCATCAGGGAAATACCTTCGAATGTGGCCAGAGCAGTCCAGTTTTCAGGGCGATCCACACGAAAGCTGAATAAAGGAGGCGCGAAGTAATACTCCAGGCATAACGTGGCCACAATCGAGACGATGCTTGCCTCCACAAATCCCGCTTTGTCAGCTATGGCCAGCGTGACGAACAGATAGACCGAAATTGTTGCCGCCAGGTTCAGATATTGGTTTGCAACCATGCCGAAGCAAATCAAGAAGCCAGAGGCGAGTAGGACCAGCGCGGCTGAACGCATGCGTGCATGGGGCACGGCATATTTGACCTCTACGAAGTATAGAAAGGAATCTCATAACAAAGTCATATGAAAGTTGCAACAAGTTTGTAACGAAGACATTGGGTACTTCCATTTATGCCTCCCTTGTGGGTTGCGAGTTCACATAGCCCTAGCCGGCATGAATGCTGGTTAGGAGAAAGACATGAATGTTTATGGAACCTCAGCAGAAGAATTCCACAGCCTCGCGATTGCCCTCTTGCGGGCTCAACAGACGCGGCAGTGGCTTTTCGATGTTGAGAACTCTCGCGGACAGAGCCGGCGGATATCACGCAGCAGTGCGGTGCGATATCTGTTCGGTATTGCGGGAATTGCAATTGCGATCCTCGCGATACTCTTGTGTTCAGGCAGGTGTTTTGGCCAGTCTACATTTGGGAGCATTCGGGGCGCAGTTCAAGATGCCTCAGGTGCTGCCATCCCGGACGCTCAGGTTACATTGCACAGCGTAGATGAAAACATCGACCGCATGGTTACAACCGACGGAACCGGGAGTTATGTCTTGGAGAATGTGAAGGCCGGAAAATTTAGCATTCGCGCTCAGCGGACCGGATTCGCCGACGCGGTCCTCGACGGCATCACATTGGCCGCACGGCAGGATCTCCGGTTCACGCTATCGATGCAGATTGCCGCCCAGGCAACTACGGTCGAAGTAACCAATGCTGCGACTGAGATCAACACTGAGAATGCCACCGTCGCCGATTCAAAAGGCACAGCGGCGATTGGCCAGCTGCCGCTGAACTTCCGCGCTGCCACCACTAGTCCTCTGGCGGCCCTGGCAACATCGGCCAATGTGCAGCAGGATAGCCAGGGGAATTTCACGATTGGCGGGGCAACGTCGAATATGATCGGGTTCTCTGTCGACGGCATATCGTCTGTGAACGTCTTCCAGAGCGGTGTCGCGCTTGGAGTAAACGCCCCTGGCGCCAACCCATATCCCTCTTCCGAGGGCATTGCGGAGCTCAAGGTCACAGCCTTTAACAACAATGCGGAGTTTTCCCAAGTCGGTGACGTGACCTTTACGACGAAGGCTGGAACAAACCAGTTTCATGGAAGTTTGTTCGAATATCTCCAGAATGATGCGCTGAATGCAAAGGTGTATAACTTCGCAGAGAAAGCGCCAGAACGGTTCAATACCTTCGGAGGCAGTCTGGGCGGCCCGGTGTCGATCCCGCATCTTTACAACGGCCACAACAAAACCTTCTTCTTCTTCGACTACGAGGGCAATCGGAGGAGGACGTCCCAGGCGGAGCAATATGCTGTACCGACCGCACAGGACAGAGCCGGAAACCTGAGCGACTTGGCTTCAACGATTCCTATCAACTCCTCCAACCCAAACTGTCCCGCGACGGCAGGCTGCCTCATCAATCCTGCTACTGGATCACTCGCCACGGGGCGACCATTCGCGAACTATCAGATCACGACTCCTCTCAGCCAATCTTCGCTCAAGCTGCTGAACGCATACTACCCGTTGCCGAATGCGAGCAATCTTGGTGGTGGCTTGAATTACCAGACGCTTGTCCCGACCCCATCGAATACCAATGGTTTCGATGGTCGGGTCGATCAGGTCATTACGTCGAAGCAGCAGGTCTATGCCCGATTCAATTGGAAAAACCTGTTGGTGAATGTTGTGAACCCGCTTCTGCCAAACGATGTGGATACCGAGCACGACCGGAGCTTCCTGATCTCCCACAACTATGACATCAGCAGCAGATGGCTGAATGAGTTTCGTTTCGGCTTCTCGCATATGATTCTCTCCCCCAACTTCCCGATCGAGGGCGCTGCGGCCATCGCGCAACTGGGCCTTCAGGGTGTAAATGTCTCCCATCATCCGATTGACGGCGGTTTCCCCAGCATTGTTTTCTCCGATGGCACGAACTTCACGCCAATCGGCAGAGACCATGTCGGTCCCACGCAGTCCAGCACGAACGAGCTTGCAGACAACGTCACCTACAGCCGCGGCAGGCACACCATGCGCGCCGGCATCGATGTTCGCTGGGTGCGATTCGGCGTTCCCGAGATCGAGACACCTTCCGATGATTACGGTCTATTTAGCTTCAATCAGAACATCTTCACAGGAAGCTCTTTTGGCGACTTTCTGCTCGGCACCCCAAACACCACGTACTTTGCGGTTACAGGCCCTAGGAATAACGCCGGAGGTCCTGAGACCGGCGTCTACGGGCAGGATGAATGGCGGGTGACCGATCGCTTGACCGTGAACTTCGGCCTGCGCTGGGAACTGCTTCCTCCCTTCGTCGACGTCAATGGAATTCAGGCCAACTTCGATCCGAAGACGAACGCAGTCATTGTCAACGACAACCTGTACCGCAAGTTAGGCGGCCCGGTTCTGGCCTTTTTGCAGTCCTTCAATGCGTGCAATGCAGCGCCTCCGGGGTTCTATGCTCCTGCAGACGCAGGGTATGCTCCTTCGAGCTCCTTGCCCTGCACCGCAGTCGTATCGAATGGCCAGGAAGGCTTACCAAAAGGTCTCCGGCAGACATATCTTGGCAACATCGATCCGCGGCTCAGCTTTGCTTATCGTCCGTTTCATAACGATAAGACGGTCATCCGCGCAGGCTTTGGTATCTTTACCGTAACCGCTCTGGGGCAACTCCAGAACAACAACGAGAGCAATCCGCAGTCGTCCGTCTATACCTATACAAACAAAAACGCCAGTGGAACTCCTTCGTTCCAGTTTCCGCAAGTCACTCCCCCGGGGATTGCGGGACAGGCTCAGGTCGGGGGCGGCACGATCCAACAGGCTACCGATCCGCGTTATCGCGATGCGCAAACTGCGCAGTGGAACGTCACGGTCGAACGGGAACTTACTTCGAACACGGCTCTGCGGGTCAGTTATGTCGGTATGAACTCCTATCGCCTAAATGTCAGCGTCAACCTCAATCAGCAACTGCCGACGACGGTGCCGGCTCCGCAACCCAACCCCAATCCGATCCCGTTTCCGAACTGGGGAACCATTTTCTCCACGGGGAATTATGGCCACCAGACTTACCAGGCGCTTGAGCTGCAGGCCACGCACCGAACGGGCAGAGGACTGACCTACCAGGCCAATTACACCTGGGCGCATGACCTCAGCGATGCTCAGGGCGACGCACCGACTGCCTTTCAGGGCGAAACCCGCTATGGACTCGCGGATGAGGACCGTTTTGCAATCAATCGCAACCGCGGCAACGTTATCGGGACACGGCGCAATCGCTTCTTGCTGACGGGAACGTATGAGCTGCCATTTGGCCCTGGCCGGCAGTGGTCTAGCTCTTCGTCTGCGCTGAACGCCGTCCTCGGCGGCTGGAACGTGAACACCATCACACTGCTGGAAACGGGTCCGTTTCTGACTCCCACTATGAGTGTGAGCAATGACCGGACCAACACAAACCCTGCTGCCTCCGGCATTACGGTGGTTCGTCCGGACCGCGTCGGCAATCCGATACCTGCTCACCGCACGCATGCCAATTACTTCAACATCAACGCGTTTGCACCCCCTCCATTGGGTGCAGGACGGGTTGGCAATGCAGCAGTTGGCAGTCTTGAGGGGCCCGGCACTGTGGCAGTCAACGCGGGTCTGGCAAAGGTCATCCCTCTCCGAGAGAGCTTGCACCTTCGCTTTGAAGCAACGTTCACCAATGTGCTCAACCATACGAACTTCGCTCCTCCCACGACGGACATCAGTAGTCCCGCTTCCTTTGGCGCTCTCACGACAGCACAAACGGCGGAAAGCGCCGGTAACCGTACAGGTCAGGTCGCACTGCGTCTTGACTTCTAACGTTCGTTGCAAACCATAATCCCAGGGCTGGCCTGTTACGTTCGTTACGAGAGGCCGGCCAGTGGGGTCAGACATTCTGCCCGTGGTTTGCCATTCAGTTCAGGAGGCATATGCGCGGCGATAAATGGGCGAAGCGAAATGAGCAGCAGTCCTGAAAAAGTCCTTGTCATCGCTAAAGAAGCGACCGTACGTTCTCAACTTCGGCGAACACTTGAAACATTGGGTTTTGATGCTGGAGAAGCACCAGACGGTGGGGGTGCATTGGTACGTCTTCGAATGGTAGATTACGAAGCCATCCTTCTGGAGTATCGTGGGTGTGGAGTGGACGGTGTTGCGGTCTGCAAGCAATTGCGCAGACTCTATCCTCGCCTGCCGATCCTAGTCGTCACCTCGAGCAGCTCCCTAAATAAGAAGCTGGCAGCTTTTGAAGCGGGCGCTGATGATTGCATCATTCAGCCACTTGCGGAACGCGAGCTCAGCGTCCGGCTTCGATCGGCGATCCGACGCTTTCATGACTCGTCAGTTAGAACACCTGAGCGCTTCGCTATAGGCGAGATTGCACTCGATCGAACCAGACGTCGAGTCGAGAAATCGGGATCGGATGTGTCGCTGACGCCTACTGAATTTCGCGTGCTTGAGACGCTGATGCAGCAGCCCGGAATCCCCATCTCCCATTCCGCTCTCATCTCTACGATTTGGGGTGGGGGGGTCCAAGGCTAACCGGGAACACCTGCGCGTCGTTATCAGTTGTTTGCGCAAGAAGCTTGAGGATCATCCTTCTGATCCCCGATATCTGATCACGCATGCCTATTTTGGCTATTGCTTTCGCGATCATTAAAGGGCTCTGTCTGTTGCATTAACTGGTGTGTCCGATGAAGATCAAGTCTAGGAGTCCATGGCGAGTCCATATGCAATTCGACGGGAAGCCCTACTTGGAGAGCATTCGATTCCGGGGGGAACATTGGGGAAGAAGCCAGACTTGGTTGAGCTCCTGGGATGACGCAACTTCTTCAGCCACCAACTACGATCTACCAATTGCGCCTCGTGCTGGCCGGGATCAGCCCGATGATCTGGCGGCGCTTGTTAATTTCAAGCGAGACCAGCATCGCCCAACTCCATGAATATATT
>DASYBJ010000722.1:0-2725 GCA_036500845.1 Acidobacteriaceae bacterium | reverse complement strand
GCTTCCCTGCAGCCGCGTCTTTGCCATCTCTAAGTTGTGGACTGAACCGCTTCTTCGCAACTGGACCGCGGCTTCCTGGCAAACGAGGGTACACGAATCAGTGTTCTCCAATCCATTCGTGCGAAACTGCAAAGGGCCTTGGCTTTTTTGTTCCGGCGCGCGCGCACGCTAAGACGGAAAAATCTCACGCCAAGGTAGAGAGGGCGGTCCGTCCCGGACCGCTGGTAAGCTAGCTTCACTGTGCTTCTCCAGGAAACGCCGCCGTGAACGCCGACATCGCCGTCACGCTAGCGCACCATCCCACGCATAATGTAATGAAACACTAGTGCGCGGTTCCTTTGATGAGGATCAGAGGCGCCGCCATCCCAACTGCGATCGCTGCCACCATGAGGACGCAGGTGACCGCCAGTGCGAGCGTCTCCGTCATCAGAGCGGTACCAGCGGCGGCGCCGGCTTGCATGATTTGCAGAAAGCCGATGACGGCCCGGAACGCAGAAGCTCCCGGCACCATGGCGACCACGCCGGGAAATGCAAAAGCCACCGCAGGAGCGCGGAACTGCCGCGCAAATCCCTGGGCGAGGAAACCCACCACCAGGGCGCCGAGCAAGGTACCGGCCACGATGTCGATGCCCAGATGCAGGCAGAAGGTTCGGAGCGTATGGCTGGCGACCCCGCACACAACCCCGGCCCAGGCAATGCGGGCTGGAACATTAAACAGGAAGAGATAGCCAAGAGCCGCCAAGGCAGAGAAGAGCGCATCCTCTGGTACGGAACGCAACTGCTGAGCAGCGTCCACCGGAATTTTTGCACCGGTTATCGTAGTAGCGACGAACAGTCCGAAAGCAATCGCCGCCGTGACCAGGCCGCCGAGCCCCAGGCGCGCGATACCTACGGTCATATGGTTTTTGATCATATCCTGGACGGCATTGACGAGAGGAACTCCGGGCACGATGATCATCCCTGGCGCTACCAGGCACAACGCCCGACTGACTCCCAGGAGCACGGCGACACCACCGATCACGCCGCTCACGAGTGCGGCAGCGAAAGGAATAAAAAACAGGTTAAACTCGCGCCGGCCCAACACCTGGCGCAGCCACGTTCCTAGCGATCCGGCCAGCCAACTGATCCAAAATGTCGGCCAATCGCTACCGAAGAGTCGGGCCAAACTGGCCGCCGTCAGGCCCAGTGCAATGACGACGACCCAACGTCCGTACGCGGGTGACCGGTGTTCAATGGCCTCCAGCTCTTTCCGGGCGTCTGCCAACCCACACCTGCCTTCTTCCACTTCTCCGACGAGCTGACTGACTGCAGCTACTGCGGACATGTTGACGTTCATGGCCGGAACCCGGGAACCAACCTTCGTGCGATACTGTTCGCCCGCAACAACGGTCAAAAGAAGCGCTTCGTAAGCTACCACGAGATGCGCCTCATAGCCGAATCCCCCGGCGAAGCGCGTCATCGAATCTTCGACCTGTGCGGTGTCCGCACCGCTTGCGATCAACAGACGGCCAACGCTAAGTGTCAGGTGAGCGACCTCTTCTACCGGAACAGAATCAGCGGAGCGCATGGACGATAAAAAGCAAATAGCAGATAGGCAGTGAAGCGCGGGTAATCGGGAGCCAAACGGGCCACCGGCAATCTCTGTTACCCGTGGTCCCCTGTTTAAAAGGTTTTGGCGATCTCCTGTTCAGAGATCGATTCCAGAAAGCTTGCCGCTGAACGCAAGTTATTGATGACGTGATTGTCTTGACCTCCTCGACCTCGATGGCCGGCTCGAGCCTCGGCACATCGAAAGCCAGATGCTTAAAGCCGATGACCTGTTCGCCACCGTTTGCATTGACGGTCTGAGCCGGACCTGCAGAGAAGAGTTCCAGCCGAACCGAACCAAGCTTCAGCATGATGTATTCATCCGCGTTGCCGGCTTTGAAGGTTCGCGAGTGTTGAAAGCCGAAATGCTTCGAAAAAAACGCCTCCTGCGCGGAGAGATTACGACATTTCAGGGCAATGTGGTTGATAGCGGAAGGGTTCATAGGGTCTGATTCGGGATGGAGTTTATACTTAGAGCCTTTTTAGATGCGATGCGAGTGCCGGCGGGTACTGGCACCCATCGCCGGGTTGATGTTCTTGCTTTACATCACCCTACTGTTTGCGCGACTACGATAGCAGCCGCTTCAGAACCAGACAGGCGCGGGGAGCGATTGGTCGCGGGCTTTGGTCGGCTGCTATGGCCTACTCCTTTAGTTCTGACGTGTCAGTTCCGGTCTCCCCATTTCGCCTATAATACACTTTAGGAATAAGTGCTTTGCGTTTTGCTTCCTCTGCTTCGACGTCGGCCTCCAATTGAGCGAGTGCATCCTCGGGGCAAAGCACAACGTACCAATGTCCCTTTCCGGATCCATCGATCTTTCCTTCTTCGTCAATAACATGGCAGCCCCCTTCATTCCATCAGTGGGTCAATTCTTAACGATCAATGTCTAAGCGGCGCTTTTTAACAGTCAATTTGCCCAATATCAAGCGATCGTGGAAATTGACCCACTAGATTAACTACGGCAACTGAGTCAGAAATACTCAACAAGCACTGGCAGTATTACTGTTCGATCCTTCTGATTATGTTTACTTTCCCATTTCGATCCTGGAATGCATTTAAAAGCGCGGAAATCTCACTCCTCGTGTCACAGCTTGCGACCGGTCCTAAATTTCCTCTGGAAAGCCTGACAGGGTCGGT
>DASYBJ010000721.1:0-12081 GCA_036500845.1 Acidobacteriaceae bacterium | reverse complement strand
GCATTTACCACTACGCCAATCTCCTCATGCGCGCCAATTGAAGCTATCCTCTTTAATACAGATGGCTTTCGCTTCCAAAGTTCCGAGGCTCTCAGATCGCGGCTCCGGGATGGCGCAGACAGTCTCGCCAGCCGAAATCGTGCTGCGCCAGCGAACCGAAGCCTTCTGCGTAGCGACCACCTTCTGCGATCAAACGACCCGCCTCATCGAGCTTTTTGCTGGGATATGGCTGCCTCCCTCCGACCGCGCGTTCCAATTTGCCTTGACTCGTTGGGTCGCAATGCTCGAGCAGGATCCGGACCTCCGCACCCGCTTTCAGCAGGCCTGGCAGTCGACGATTGCCCCACTCAATTCCGTTGGACTCTTCGCGGAGGCGGGCCTTCCCGCCCAGCAGGCGCTCCTCACGGAAACCATACGTCGCGTGTTCCGGCGTTTTCTACCCATAGCTCGTGAAGAGACTGACACGGGCCGCCTCTTTGCCTCCGTGTTTGCCTCTCCCCGCGCCGTCCAGCGCTTTCTTGACATGGATGACGCGCTGTTTACCCGCTTCGCCGCGATTCTTTGGGATGCGCAGGGCTTGGCTGCATTCCCGCATGTACGCGAGTGTCTCCATCAAGCGCTTCGCCTGCTCGCCGCGCGCGTGATGGGTCGCGGCACCAGCGCAGCTGTCCGGCCGCGCAGCACCACCCAGCAGGTGGAGCGGTCTCCGTTCTATCTCCTGATCTTTGCTACTGAAAAATTCCTTCAACCCGAAGCCTCCGATCCTCCAAGCAACCGCTTCGAGCGCTGGCTCGAGGCCATCTTTGCCTGCCGGGGAGAGCTGGCGCTCATCCGACTCCACATGGAAGACGCCGGAGTCAGCACGGCGATGGTCTTCGATCTGAGCAGCATGGACGCTGCGCTGGACCGCATGGAAATGCTCGCCGCGACCCTGGTTGAGTCCACCGGCAAGTCCTCGGTAGCCGCACGTCAGCTGCTCAATACACTTGTATGCGCCTTGCTCGAGGACACCCGCGTATCGTCGCTTGTCCGTCAGAACTTGAACCTGTTGGCTCGTAAGACTGTCGAGCGCACGGGAAACAGCGGAGAACACTACATTGCCCATAGCCGCCAGGAGTATTGGCATATGTGGTTTGCGGCCCTGGGTGGCGGGCTGCTTACGGTCTTCACCGCCGCACTGAAACTCCATATCATAGGCACCAAATGGCCGCCCTTCATCGAAGGCATTCTGGTGGGTACGAATTACGCCATCAGCTTCCTGCTGCTTCAGATCTTCGGTCTGGCGCTCGCCACCAAGCAGCCATCTATGACGGGCGCCACACTGGCCGATATTATCCGCCGCAATCGCGGCGTCGCCCGCCGTGACAAGATCGCCGACTTCGGCGCTTCCATCAGCCGGACCCAGCTTGCCGCGGCCCTCGGCAATGTGCTCGCTGTGTCCACCGGAGCTATCGTCTTTGACCTGATTTGGCGCTCGGTCTTCCACTCACCCTATTTGCCGGTAGACCAGGCGCAGCGCGTTTATGGATCGCTGGATCCGCTGAAGTCAGGCACGATCATCGACGCAGCACTCACCGGTATCTTGCTCTGGCTGGCAGCGCTTATCGGGGGATGGTGCGAAAACTTCGCAGTTTATAACCGTATTCCCGCCGCCATTGCACAGCACCCGCTCGGCCAGAAGATCGGGGTGCAAAGAATGCGGAACGTTGCCACCTGGTTTGACCGCAACATAGCTGCCTGGAGCACCAGCATCTCGCTTGGCTATCTTCTGGGCTTCACGCCAGAGATCGCACACTTCTTTGGCCTGCCACTGGATGTCCGCCACGTAACTTTGAACACCGGTATGTTCGCATTTGCCGCCGTTCGCTTTGGGTGGCATGCGTTTAGTCAGCTATGGCTCTACGCCGCAGTCGCGGGCATAGCCACTATGTTCGTGCTGAACCTGGGAGTCAGCTTTGCTGTCGCCTCCTTTGTCGCCTTGCGCGCTTACGATGTGGGCCGTCAGGAGCGCCTGTCGATCCTGCGGGATGTGCTCAACCAAATCGTGCAATCGCCGTTACGATTTATTTATCCGGTCGAGATCAAGCGGCCTGATGCACAATCCGCCGAGCCGCTAACTCTCGCTCCCGCAGACCAGCCCGCCGAAAGCCCCGGTACCGCCGGCAATCCCTAGAGTGGATCTTGTGTAGATAGATACGGCGAAGCAACCCCGAGCTTTCAATCCAGTCAGAGGGTGGAGTAGCATGACTCGTTTCTCAGAAATCTCTGCAAGTGGACGGATGAGCTGCCTCAACGCATTTCTCTCCTTCGCCTGCTGCGCCGTTGCTGCGTCGGCTCCGGCGCAGCAACCAATGAAGACACTTCTCGTCGGTGTCGACCACCGCTCCGTCACCTCCCTCGATGGAGACTGGCATTACCTCGTCGACCAGCCACCCGCCAGGGCCCTCTACTCCCCAGAAGGAAAGGTCCGTGACAACAGCTACGCGCTCAATACCCATCCCAACATCGATAGCGGGCCGCACAATGACGAATACGACTTCGCTACAGCCCCTACTCTCAAGGTCCCCAGTGACTGGAACACCCAGGACCCTACCCTTTTCCGCTTCGAAGGCGTTATCTGGTATCAGCGCGACTTCGACTTTAAGCCCGAGCCCAACACGCGCACGTTCCTCCACATCGGTGCCGCGAACTACAAATCATTCGTCTGGGTAAACCAGAAGCGCATCTGCGATCACGAAGGTGGTTTCACGCCATTCGACTGTGAGGTCACAGCGGCCCTCAAGCCTGGCGGCAACTTCGTCGTCATTGCCGTGGACTCGACCCGCGAGGTTGACGGTATTCCTTCCGTTGGCATTGATTGGTTCAACTATGGCGGCCTTACGCGCGATGTCTCACTCGTTACGCTTCCCATGCAGTTCATCGACGACTACGACGTCCACCTGAAGCGCGAAACCACCTTCTCTGCCGCGAATACCAACACCCTTAGCGGCTACATCCATGTCGAAGGAGCCAGCGCCGGAACCGCTGTCACCCTCCGTATAGCCGACGCGGGAGTGAATACGACTGTCGAAACAGACACCCAAGGCCGTGCCGCCTTCGAGGTGAAGGCAAGCAAGCTCGAACTGTGGTCGCCGCAGACACCAAGACTCTACAAGGTCGAACTCGCCTCTGGTCAGGACCGGCTCACCGACGACATCGGCTTCCGCGACATTCGCGTGGAAGGTACCCGCATCCTGCTGAATGGCACCCCTGTCTTTTTGCAGGGAGCCAATATGCACGCAGAGGCTCCCTACCGTACCGGCAGGGCCTGCACCGACGAAGACGTCAAGAACATCTTCGGCTTTCTTCAGGAGCTCAACGCCAACTTCGTCCGCCTGGCCCACTATCCACACGATGAGCGTATGGAACGTACCGCCGACCGCGACGGCATCATGATCTGGTCGGAGATCCCCTTATGGCAGCACATCTCGTTTGACAAGCCGGAGGTCTATGCCAAGGCCACGTACATGCTCAATGAGATGATCCGCCGCGACCGCAACAAGGCCTCCGTCATTCTGTGGTCGGTCTCCAACGAGACCCCCAACAACCCAACCCGCACACACTTCCTCACCAATCTCGCCAACGAAGCCCGCAAGCTAGACTCCACCCGCCTGATCACCTCCGCCATCATCGGTCCCCACCCCAACGGTAACGAGATGGTGGAGGACGACCCTTTCGTGAACGCTCTCGACGTGGTCGGTCAGAACGAGTACATCGGCTGGTATGTGATGCGTCCCGAAGACGCCGACAACGTAAAGTGGACGCTTCCGCAGAAGCCAATCCTTATCTCCGAGTTTGGCGCTGAAGCCAAGCAGGGTGACCATGGCGGCAAAGATCAGCGCTGGGCCGAGGAACAGCAGGTTAACGTCTACCAACATCAGTTCGTGATGATTAACAAAATCCCACAGGTGCGGGGCCTTGTGCCGTGGATTCTTATGGACTTCCGCTCACCCGTCCGTAACATTCCCAAGTTGCAAGACGGCTTCAATCGCAAAGGGCTCATATCAGAAGAAGGCAAGAAAAAGCAGGCCTTCTATCTCTTTCAGAAAACTTACAAGGAGCATTCCGTAGGCAAGGCTGAGTAGAGCGCGCTCCTGGCAGACCTTTATGCTCTTTGGCATAAGGGAGCTCCACAATCATTAGCGGGAGGTAGAATCCGCTGGGATAGCCGGACGAAGTCCGCATCAGGCCATACACCAGCCACGGCTGACGGCCAATTCGGCCGTCAGCCATCCCGCAGTGTTGGCAACGTACGGAAGCGGGAAGCTGAGCATGATCGCCCATAAAATCCAACTCGTCTCGTACAGCCGTCCGCGCCAGAGCAGAAACGTCGCAACCGCCATATAACGGCCGGTGTGATTCCCAAACTGGCTGAACTCAGCGCGCTGTGCATGGCCGTGGAACTTTGCGGCTCATCGGGTCACGACATAAACTGCAAAAATTCCAGGGTGTTGCCCCAAGGATCGTCACAGATGAATCTGCGAGTGTTCGGATAATCACGACCTGGAATATTCCCCTCGCGGGTTTTGATGCCATACCCCTCCAACGATTGACGAACCGTGTCCAGATCCGGTACGTAAAACGAGGTGTGAGCGCTGGTCATCGTCCAGTCGACTCCGGTCTGTCCTTCAGGACCTATGTGCAGATCGAGATTTGCAAGTCGGACCCAAAAGGATTTTGTTGCCATGGAGGGCGGCTTCGTTCCTTCTGGCCAGCCAAGTACCTTCAGGTACAGCTCGCGCGCTTTTTCGAGTGCCGGTTCAGGTACGACTAAATGAATGTGATGAACGCCTGCAGATGTTGTCGATTCCATTGTTGCTCCTTAAGTTGCTTATTCTATTGCGACGGTGAAGGTCTGAGTCTGCACCCCGGTCGTGCGAAAGACGTCGCGCACCTCGCTGCCTCCTCGAACAGGGTAGAGATAACGGCCTTCGCAGGAGATGTCGAAAGCCCTCACACAGAATGGCCAGGGCTCAAGCGAGACTGTATGGGGTCGTATCGGTCTGATAGTTACTGTGGTATCGCTCTCCAGATTTATGGGAACGTTATTATAAGTATCTGTATCCCAAGCCTCTTCATGAACTCGATTGAAGTACAGCGCGAGCGTGTCAAAGAATTCGAGCAGCTTGTAGCTGTTAAACAAGGCTGCTGGTGCGACGAGCGACTTAGTTTCAGAACACGCACTCAGTTGTCGTTTCAGGTGCTCCTGGTACTCTAATTGTTCCTCTAAGAACGTCGAGACTGCGTCGAAGTTCTCTTTGCTGATCTCGCTGATAAGTGCAACTTCTGAAAGACCGTATCTGCGGTTGTAGAGACCCCATTCGTGCATGCTCGAAAGCAAACCACAGAACGGATGGTGTTTTTCGTTAAAGACCGGCGATAACCTGCCCTTTTGAAGATGAAGCAGTTCAGGAATTGCGCTGAGATGATAGGGTAGCCCAGTATCTGGATTCCATTGCGGATCCTCATCGAGACTGTCCCAGCCTGCCTCATGATTACGCACGACGTAGTTCATCAGAGCCAGCGGGTTCAGCGAGGAGAACTCCTTATTACCAAAGTGCGAGGATAGCTGATGCGCCATCCTCGCATGGCTAGTGCTCTGGATAACGAAATGAGGTTGACCTGTGGCGGCGGACTGAACGATCACTTGAGCAGCTCCTTCATACAGCCGTAGCACCGAAGACCAACTGTGTTTTGAGGGAGCCGTCGCGGTCGGATGCGCTCGCAAACGCGGCATCAAAATCGTCCGCAGCAAATCTATTGGTAATTAATTCGCGAAACGTAGCGGCATGCTCTAACACTAGCGGCAGAACAGCTTCGAACATGCCACTCCCGCCGATACTGCCAACCATGTGCGCTCCTTTAATTGCCAAGACCTTTGGCGCAAAAGTTACCTCCTTCAAGAAGCCAAAGTGGACAACTGTTCCGCCCGGGTTGAGTTGCTGCAAGGATTGCGCGAACGCCACCGGCGAACCGGTAGTCTCAAATACCACGTCGTAGCCGTTCGGCTGGTACAGGTCGGAATAGCTATTGGATGCGACACCCTGAGGGACGTCAGTTCGTGTGAGGGCCTGTGCGCCGAACAGGCCTGCACGCGCACTTCGACTGGGAATCGGATCAAATAGAAAAACGGATTCACAGTGATGGAGAAGTCGAAGAACAGCCACACAAGCCACTCCAATCATTCCACCTCCTAGAACCAGAACTCTTTGTCCATCGAAGAGCGGGCGATCACCATGAAGTGCCGCGGCGACACCTCTCGCAGCCACCGCAAGAGGTTCCGCCAAAGCTAGGACCCCCATGTCAAGGGCGCCCTCCGCCCGGTGGAGAAATCGTTCCTGTACTACTACGTGAGTCCGCGCCGCTCCGTCGGTAGTGATTCCAAACTTCTGGATATTACGGCACAGATTCGGATTACGCCGGCAGAGGTCACAATGTCCACACGACAGAGAGCATTCACCAACTACCAAGTCCCCCGGTAGCAGGCCCCTAACACCGGCTCCTACCTCTTCGACAACTCCGGACCATTCATGCCCAAAGCAGATCGGGAGTTTATAGGGTGCAGTATATGTTCCTGAAAACAACGACAAATCAGTGGCACATATACCAAGTGAGTGGACACGAACAAGGACCTCTGTGTCGTTCATAGTGTCGAGATGTAGCGGGGTCCTCACGATCACTCGTGGAGATGTCAAGCACAGTTGAAACTCTTCCATAACAGTGTGTTCCTCGTTTCTCTAACTTTTCAGTGCTGCCGACGACATCCACTGCGATAAGTTCTGTCTGGAAACCGAGGCTGCATGGCCTGGGTTCTCCGAGTGTTCAAACAGCTCCAGCGAGACATATCCCAAATAATTCACGTCCAATAGCGCCTGTTGCACGAGACCAAAGTCGATGTCGCCTTCGCCTGGAATAAGATGCTTGTGCTGCCGGTCCGCGATATCTTCCAGATGCACATGCATTAGCAGATCTCTGGTATCGTGAATGACCGCGCGAATGTCTTCGTACATGCAGTAGGAATGCCCGATGTCAAGGTTCAATCCAAAGCCTTCAGGATTTCCGAGCTCTTTGACCAGAGCCAAAAAGTCGGTTATCGACCGTATAAACAGTTCGGGTTCTGGCTCCACGATAACGTTCACACCCGCAGCATTTGCATAGCTAACGCAATGATGTACTCCGTCGAGCAGATAGTGCCAACTATCTCGGGAAGTCATCTTGTAATGGAGAGGGCCAGACGTGATCGCCACGAGTTTCGTTCCTAGCTCCACAGCGAGATCAATGGCCGCCTTGTTCAGCTCCAATCGCTTTGCTCTTGCGGCCGGGTCGGGATTGATCAAGGATGGCTCCGCACCGGGACCCAACAGATTCTTGTCGCCGGCGTGGAGGTCGCTGATGGTTATTCCTAGGTCGTTGGCCAGCTGGCGAATAGCCTTTGCATTGCGCCGCGGGAAATCGATCGGGAACAGTTGATGGGGTTGGCAGGACAGTTCAATCCCGTCGTAGCCCATTTCAGATAGCTGCCTCATTGCTGTGTCCAGGCTTTTAAATCGCCAACCGTTGCTGTTATACGCTAGCTTCATATTCTTGCCTCAGACATCTCGGTGACGGCCGATACTGCTGGCGAAGAGCCGCCGTCGGAATTGGCGTAGCATTGCAACTCCTGAAGGCTCTGGCGTATGACATCGAACTCCATATTGTGGACTTCGAAACCGGTGCCGATACTGCGAAGTAATGTCACGGTCAGGTATCCTCCAAGGTGCTCGCGAAACTCTTCTAAGCCACGCAGAATAGATCGCGGATGAGAGGAATCGTCGATATGCTGGCCCAACTCGGGCGCCCACATCTCGAAGCCTAATCGATTCAGTAGCGACAGAATGCGCTGGCTCTCGTCGGCAGTCAAGTAACCCATCAGCTTGCTGTAGGTCGTGTCCAAGGCGATACCGATTGCGACGGCTTCACCATGACGCAAGCGATAATCGGAAAGATATTCGAGCTTATGAGCCACCCAGTGGCCAAAATCTAATGGACGTGCTGATCCCATCTCAAAGGGATCTCCGCTTGCAATGTGATCGATGTGTAGCTCGGCGCAACGGATAACTAGCCTGCGCATCGCTTCTCGATCTCGAGCAATCAACCTAGAGGCGGATTGTTCGAGATCAGCGAAGAAGGCCTCATCTTTAATCAAGGAAACCTTAACGGCTTCTGCAATTCCGGCGCGCCACTCACGAAGCGGAAGTGTATCAAGAAAGTTGAGGTCGTTTAACACCGCGTAAGGGGGTGCGAACGTTCCCAGAAAGTTCTTCTTGCCGAAGGCGTTTATGGCATTTTTAACGCCCACGCCTGAGTCGTTTTGTGAAAGAACCGTAGTGGGAATGCGGATTAGGCGAACACCGCGGTGAGCGATGGCGGCGGCGTAGCCGACCGCATCCAGCAGTGCGCCGCCCCCGATAGCGAGAACATACGAGTGGCGGTCGATACCGCGCGTGTGAATGGCGTCAAGTACACGCTCCACTGCTTCTGGCGTTTGTTTAATGCTCTCGCCTCCAGGCACCTGAAGGAGCGGGCCCGCCATGTTTAGATTGTGCACACTGGCATATCGAGCTATTGATTCTTCAAGTGACGGCTGATGCGTCAGAACGGGTGCCTCGGTAACGACAAGTAACTTCGCAGCTGTCTTCCCATCCAGTTGGACGACATCGGTCAACGTACTATTGTCGGGCGCAAATAGATTGTTCGTGAAGTAAACAGGATAACGGTATGAGACTGCAAAGGTTTGGGTTATACTTTCGGTCGCCACATTTCCTCGAGGATGCTGGGCAGCGCGTACGGATACCCTTAACGCGTCTGACGTAATAGAGGAGGGCTGCAGCTCTGTCATGTGTTGAGTTGTCATAAAGGTCACCTTATTGAGTGTTAGTGCAGGCAATCAGTCATAGTTGATGAGGAACCCGGTAGCCGGATAGTGCTAAGAATCCTGTTATGCATGTTCCCCGCGTTAGCTGGCTGTATATAAATTGATAGCTAACGGAAGCGGAAAGCGCTAGCCGCTAAGCTGTCAACTCCTAGAACAAGTCACGAAGCAAAATATTCCGAGATCTTCACGCAATCCTGAGATTTTCTTCAGCACCTCTTCGTCGCTGGAAGCGAGTGATAGTATGCAAAGGGAACAGGAGTGGTTGGATTACGACGTAGAGGATTATTCTGCCTTCCTCCCCTCTTTGCGTTGCGTGTAGCTGACCTCAGAGCGGGGAGCAGGATTGCGCTAATGCAGCGGCCTGTTGTCAGAAGCTCGGTGGGGCAAGGTGAACTGGTGTTTTTCGTGGCGTGAAAGTCAATTGACTGTAGCCGATGAATGACATGATTTCCAAAGCGATGACCATCGCGATGAGTTGTAACTTAGAAATAATCTAGTTAATTGAAATATAGTTACAGACCGCGGTGTTCTATGCCCCAGTGGATCGCGGAGTCCCGCTCTTGCTATCGGTGCTATGCATCGAAATACGAGCTGCAAGGCTGCTGAGAGCGGGTGCGAACACTAAGGAGAAACTATGAAGTCACCGCTAAGTCTTGCCGTCGGTACGTTGACGGCTTTGTCCCTGGGAATTGCTGCCCATGCTCAGCACTACAACCAGACGAATCTAGTCGGTAGCTCCCCAGGAATAGCTCCAGTAACGGACCCTCTACTGGTCGACGATTGGGGGCTCGCTCGGGCATCAAATAAGAGCTGGTGGGCGAATGATAATGACACAGGTGTGAGTACCCTCTATAATGGTGCCGGTGCAAAGAACCCACTCGTAGTTACAATTCCGCCGGTCGATCCGCAGAAGAGCACGAAGGGCAGTCCAACCGGTATTATTTCCAGTGGCAGCACAACAGACTTTCTGATTGGGTCTGGTCAGGCCGCACAGTTTGTCTTCGCGACGCACGATGGCGGAATCGCCGCATGGAATCCCAATGTGGCAATCTCCCAAGGTGCGTCCGCTCCGTCGACCAATGCCGTACTGGTCGTTAAGAACACGGATGGCTCAGCCTACACGGGATTAACCAGCGGCGTAATCAATGGCAAGACGTTCCTGTATGCTGCGAATTTTACAAAAGAACGCATCGACATCTTTGACAGTGCCTTTCACCGCGTCGACCTAAGTGAAAATTCTGACAACCAGTTCGGCTTCGATGATCTTCGCAATATTCGTCAGAATCAGCCCTTTATTGATAATGAGCTTCCTGCTCATTATTCGCCATTCAACGTGCAGGCCATCGGGCCAAATATTGTCGTGGCCTTTGGCCTGCATGTGGACGGACAGAATATCGCGCAAGGTGGCCCGGGCCTCGGCTTTGTGGACATCTTCAGCTCCTCCGGTCAGTTACTAACTCGCCTGGAGCATAACGATAACGAAAACGCGCCTTGGGGAATAACCCTGGCCCCGCTGGATTTCGGGCTCTTCAGCCACGATCTGCTGATAGGGCAGTTTGGTGGTGGCGTTATCGCCGCTTATGATATTGCCACGGGCAAGTTCGAAGGCTTGTTGCAGGATCCGAGTGGTAAGCCAATTGTCATTCCTGGTGTCTGGGCGTTGAGTCCCGGTAACATCACCCCAGATAACCTGGATCCTGCCGGTTCGCCGGCCGCTGAAGTGTACTTCTCTGCACGAAACAACGGCAAGGGCCTGTTTGGCCGTCTCACCGCGGTTTCCGCTGAACTCGTCGAGGGCAGCGCGCAGTAAGCTGTCTAGCATCGCCGTCGATGGTCGTGTGCATGTTGCGGCTCAGTGAGCTGCAGCGTGCACACGAGATTCTATGTTTTAAGGAGAATCACGCCTTATTTTTCACGATCACAATTGTTCTGTGGTTTGGGTTTTGCTAGCTGGTGTCGCCCCTGTATTCCACCTCTGGATATCCTTCAGTGGCCCACTGAACCCCCGCTGGCTGGATTATTGTCCTACTTTGCTTCTGTTTCTATTTGTTGTGGCTCTACTGCTGTTCAGGCGGCGACCCGGAATGATGGACGGGGCATGGGAGCTACTTAGGAACACGATAAGGAGCGTGGTTGACCCGCCTTGAAGCGAAATTTCTTCTCCCGGCATATGGGGTAGAGTGATGTGCGTTCTTCTGTTTTTTTAGTCTGCGTTCATCGCACGGTCCACCTTCGTCCCATGTGCGGGCGAGCACGCGAAGGGGTGATGCTCGAGGAGAAGATCCCTTCCATGAATGGCGGAGGCTCGAATGTATCACTGAGGTTGCGCGGGTTAAATGCATCGCAAGCGGGGAAACTGTTTTTCCATTATCAGATGGCCTTGATGGGGTATGGCAACGATTCGATACAAAATGGGCCATTTGGCCCTCAGACGTGGAAAGTGGTCTGTCTTAGGGCATAACCGTAGTCCGGCTGAGGGGTTTACTATCTAGGTTGAGGGTGTAGCCCCGAACCGATTGATGTGCTCTGTGAGATAGGGCTGATGGCCGCATTCCATTTGAGCAATTCACCGCGAAGCGATAACCAGTGTGTACGGTGGGAATGTCGCACCTTTGATCAGGAATTGATACTCTTCAACGTACAACGCCCCGTCCAGCGACGTTTACATTCGTAACCATCATGCCCATGGGCTCGACTTATCACTGAAAGCCCGATGCTGGAATAGACGTTCAAGTTGCATAGGATGGAAAGAATATCCACTAGCTAAAGGAGGATTATGTCTGCACCCAACCGGAGCTAAACTACTTACAGAGTCGGCGATATTGACTTGGTAGAACTCCGAACTTCGATCGAAACGCCTTCGTAAAATGCGTGTCGCAGGAAAATCCGCAAGCAACGGCGATGTCAATGAGCGGTGTGGAGCTCGTCTTCATTATTCGCACGGCGCTCTCTAATCTCAGACTTAACAGATATTGATGTGGTGTCTGCCCCGTCGCCGCGCGGAACATCCGCAAGAAATGGGCTCGACTATATCCGCTTTCAGCGGCGAGTGTTGCGAGGCTGAGATCTGTAGAGAACTCGGAATGGATGCGCTCCAAAACACGCCGAAGGGCGTGGCCTGGAAGTCC
>DASYBJ010000720.1:0-6971 GCA_036500845.1 Acidobacteriaceae bacterium | reverse complement strand
CAGGTGCTATTCCCTCAGATGGTCAAAACGGTCATCGACACCTACGCACGTAAGTGTTGAATGAAACTCCTTGATTCAAGCTTGTTCGCTCCTCGGCTCCAAAGCTGAGCAGTCTTGAGAGAAGCCTGGCTGAGTCTACGGAGATACCGGCCTTAGGAGGAGTGACAGATGCGTCCACTATGTCGTACGATTCGCGCTCTTGCGGTCTGGGTGGGTGTGCTCTCGATTGGGTTCATACCTGCTGCTGCTTTGGGACAAGCAATTACCTCCGCAAGCATTACGGGGAAAGTAACAGATCCATCCGGCGGGGTAGTTCCCGAGGCCAAAGTCACCGTCATCAGTCCAGCTCTACAGGTTCCCGAGGTCAGCACAGCTACCGATGCCAACGGTGAATATAAATTCCTCGATTTACCCGCACCCGGCGTGTACCGGATAACGATAACCCGTGAGGGTTTCGAGACCTATGTTCAGGAAGGTGTCAACCTGGGCGTTGGCTTTACCGCGAAGATTGATGCCTCGTTAAAAGTCGGTTCTGTGAGCCAATCGGTGGAAGTCACCGGCCAGAATCCGGTGGTTGACACCGTGAGCACTGCCGGAACCGCGACTCTTCAAGAACAGGAGATCCACGATTCTCCGAAGGGAGTTGGCCTGCAGGAGCTATTGCCGATGTCACCCGGGGTCAGCCTGCAGGGAAAGCCAGACGTGGGCGACAGCAATCTCGCGGCACGCTCGGCGATTATCACCTATGGCGTAGTTCTGGAGCCAACCTTGGACGTAGAGGGGATTAATACTACGACAGCCAAGGACGCGGATTCAGCCGTGTACCTCGACACATTCGCGCTGGCCGAGGTGGAGTTCAAGACCAGCGGCAACAACGCGGACGTTGCCTTTCCTGGTGTCGACCAGGAAGTAGTCATGAAGTCCGGCGGAAATACCTTCCATGGCGATGTTCGTGGCGACTATGAAAATCCTTCTTTCCAGGGCAACAATATCAACGCTACGCTCGCGGCTCCTCCCAACAATCTAAAGGTCGCCAACCAGCTTAAAGACAGTGGCTACTATGACTATTCCGCCGACTTTGGTGGCCGCATCATCACCAATAAGCTTTGGTTTTATGGCGGACTGAGCAACCAGAGAGTCACGCAGGGTCAGGTGAATTTCGTTGGTGCGCCGGATGCGGGCGGCTGTTGGACGTGCGCCGATTCAAAGCCCGCAAATGTCATCAGTGCTCTAAGTGACTACAACTACAAAATCTCATATCAGATCAAACCAAGTACCAAGGTGATCTTCTCTGATCTTTACGGAAACAAATTTCTGTCCTCAAATGGCGCGACGCCCCTGGTTCCACTGCCATCCACCCAATATGAACATCAACCGGATAGTTCCTGGCACGGCGAAGTCCAGAGCGCACCAACGCCTCGCCTTCTCGTTGACGCGCTCTTTGGACACGGAGGTTACCACGTAAATTATCTGGCCCAGCCTGCGAGCAATATAGGCCAATTTGGATACACCAAGGGCAGCGAGTTTGCCGGGTCGCCCAGCGAGGAGGAATTGAGTACGAAGCAATACAGTGGACCCTATCCATTCATTCAAGATCGCCCGCAGAATCGATATCAGGCGAAGGGTACAGTCAGCTTTCTCCCCACCAATCCGCACTTCGGAGCAATGCATCAGCTCAAATTCGGTACGGATCTCGATTGGGAGCTTGCCGGCACACGCTCCCAACAAAATCAAGCGAGTGGCAACTACCTGCTTCAATTCCAGAATGGCAAACCTAACAGGATAGTTGTTTACAACTACCCCTTCCCAAACTCCATCAATCATCTTTATAGCCAGGCCGGGTTCGTAACCGACACAATGAGAGTGAAGCGCCTTACCGTCAATCTTGGCATAAGGGGAGAGCGCTATCATTCGTTCTACCCAACCCAGACCAAGGTCGCCGGGCAGTTCAGCAATATCTTTCCCGCTCAGACCTATAAGGGTCAGGATATTCTCACTTGGGTGGACGTTGTTCCGCGTGTCGGAGCTGCATGGGATGTCAAAGGGAATGGCAAGACCGTGATCAAGGGTTCCTTCGGTCTCTTTGGTGATACCATGGGGGATCTATTTGCAAATACTTTCAATCCCAATGCGCAGCAAAGCAACACCTACAACTGGTCAGGACCTTGTGCGCCAACTGACCCGGTGGCGCCCGTCCAGTACGCCTGCGATGTAACACCCGGATTTCTCTCGACACTCCCGTCATTGACGCCAGTTGCCGCTACGGGAAGCGCCAGCCAGCTGCTGAATGCCGCGCTCAAACAAGACAAGACTCACGAGTATACCGTTGCGGTTGAACGCGAGCTCATGCCGAATGTGGCTCTCAATGCGACCTATGTATATCACGGAGTGTTTAACTTATATGACTCAGCGACGAACATCTCGGGCGTTGTCGCGCCGACGGCTACATTCGTCAGCAACGGCATCAATGTAGGTCACCCATACAGCAGCTACACGGTACCGGTTGTCTTTATCGATTCCTTTCACGGCGTGAACACGCCGGTCACTGTCTATACCTATCCTAAGAATTCCGGCAGCAACGCGAACCAGGTCTTGAATACTCCATCGGGCAGGCCGGATACCTACAACAGCATCGCCGTGGGTGTAACCAAGCGTTATTCGAGGAGATGGAATGGGTTCGCTTCTTTCTGGACCACGAAGGACCATCGCTGGATCCAAGGATTGGCGGGAATTGCGGGAAGTCCGAATGACGATAGATTTCCCGTCGACGACACATGGAACTGGGAAGCGCGCGGCGACGTGACATACAACTTGCCCAAAGGTTTTCAGGTCTTCTCATTCTTTCGGGCCCAGTCAGGTACTCCCGGGCAGCGCTTGAGCGTCTTCAATAGTTCGGCGCTCAATCAAGGCTCGACTCAGATCAGGATGGGGCCCTTTGGTCAATACAGGGGTCCCGTTGTCTCAACCCTGAACGTGAAGGTTGCCAAGACCTTCACCATCCACGATAGATTTCACATCGAGGGAAACTTTCAAGTCTTCAATGTCTTGAATAGCAGTGGAGCTGTTACCACCAATTATCAGACCGGCCCAACAACATTCGGCGTTATTTCTAGTCTCATCTCTCCGAGAGTTGCGAGAATCGGAGGAGTTTTCAGCTTCTAGCGTGAGCGATCATTCAAACAAGGAGCCAGCGCTCTCCATAATCACATTGGAGTCAATGTTGAATCGAATCCATGCTGACTGGTCGAAGCAGAACGTGGAAGCTACGCACATCGCGATTGATCGAGACGTGAAGACCGCCATTATCCTTTGGCACTTTATACCCTTTGACGCTTGCCCACAGAGTGTAGTTTCCCGCCGCCAAACCGAGGAACCCAAAGGTTCCGTCGGTCGACAGCAAAGCAGATTGAACATCGCGGGCAGTGTCGGAGCTGATGAAGATTCGCATTCCATCCGCAATCTGCTTTCGATCACTGAGTACCACTTTACCCTGTAAGCGATAACCGCGCTCGATCTGGATGTCACCCACATTCACTTCCTGGTCATCGTGGTTCGTTGTAACGGCGACGGGGTTGATGGCGCCGCGCGGAGCAATAGACTCCATCTTGCCATAGATTTCCCAGTCCTCTGGAGCGGGCACGTTGGGGATCGCAAACGATCCGTCCTCTCGTGTGCCAATCCGGATTTCGTCATAGACGCTTCTTGTGACAGTCAGTCCGGGTCCGCCTCTCCACGGCCGCCGAGGATTCAACCCGATCTCGATGCCTCCAACGGGTTTACCGTTCTTGACCACACGGCCCCGAAGGAGTGCACCGTTAGACACGGTTATCGTATGACGTTCTGCTCCTGTCGGAAGGACTGCAAACTTCGGCGCCATTCCCCGTGCCTCTATCATGAGCGCCATCTTGGAAACAGCTTTCGAATATGAAAGCTCGAACTGGCCTTCTTCGTTCGTTACAGCAATTGGATCGAGACCTTCCGGAGTGCCGTAGATGCTGACCGAGCCAGCGAGGATGGCAAATGGCGTCACTACCGCATCGCGCATCGGATCGCCGTGTGGGCCTTCCACATGGCCGCGGACTACCCGGGTGGCCTCATTGACCGGCTGACGTACCTTAAGGACTACAGTGGATGTTGGTCTCTCTGCGGGATCAACTTTCTTCACGAATTCGGGCGAATATCCGTCGTGGACAACCAAAAGTTCGAACCAAAGGTCGCGGCTGAGATTATGGACTTTAAATGCTCCGCTGGCGTTCGTGAGCGCCCGTTTGCCACAGTCGATGTAGCAGCTTGGGCAGAATGTGCTATAACCGTTCTTCACTCCAGCGTGGTACACGAGCACCGTGGCATGCGCCAACGGCTTGCCAGTAGCTTCGGTAACCTTGCCGGTGAGTGTGACTTGGTCGGCGGCGAATAACATTGTTCCGCTCGAAAAGAGAAGAAACGCCAGAACGACTATCCGCTTCATGCTGTTGTTCGCCATATCGCCCTTCGGCTGCGCCTGCATATCACCGCTTCCGAGCCAGTTTGATTCCGTAATGGATTAATCTTCTTTCATTCTTATTGGAACTCAAAGGGGACACCTCAAGACACGGATCGCTGCGAATTTCATTGCGAAGATCGTGAACGGGACTGATAAGGTAGCGCTCGTTCTGGTAACAACGACACGCGCTCGGCTCCTTTACGGGGTGAACCCAACACTGCTGTTGCCAGCCGCAAAGTAGGCATACGAAAACGGCTCAATCAGAGAAAGAAAAGCCGAATTTATCACTCTTGTGGCCAAAATTGGTGACAATCCGTGAGGAAGGCACGACACTGCCGTTCAAGTAGAGGCTTCTGGGGGCCGCCAAGATCAGAAGCCGCCTTCGCCAGGCCGTTTTTGTGCTTCAGCATGCACATCCTCACCTTTACTACGCAGTCCTTGATCAGCTACTTTGCGGCTTGCAACATCAGTGTTGGGTTTGGGCCTACCCAGAATGCAGGTGAGTGCCGGGCGACTTTGAGCGCCTCGATCGGAAGAAGAGGAGCAATCGGCGCATCCCGGGTAGGCTCAGTCTGGCCAAATGGCAGCAACCCAAGGTCAGAGGGTTTGTCCCTCATCAAGACGAGAACGATCAAGAAGACGACCACTGCCGACGAAGCCACCAGTATGGAAACGCTCCGCCAACCATGGCGCTCCACAAGGCGCGCAAGCGCTGGAAGAAAGAGGAGTTGCCCTGTCGCGTTGGCAGCGGTGAGGATACCGAGGACAAGCCCACGGTGAGTCTCAAACCATCTATTAGCGACAACGGCGGCCAACACCATGGCGGTGACGCCGGTGCCCGAACCGACACAAATGCCCCACAGGAAGGTGAGCTGCCATTGCGAGTGCATCTGAGTCGTGAGCCCAACTGAGGTAGCCAGCAATGCAAGTGCGGAAAGCACGATGCGTTGCAAGCCCACGCGCTCCATCAAGGAAGCAGCAAACGGCCCAATAAGACCGAAAAGGGCGATATTGATTGCAACCGCAAAAGAAATGGAAGCGTTCGACCAGCCAAACTCGCCTTCGAGCGGCACCATGAGAACGCCAGGTGTGGCCCGGATACCTGCGGTAACGAGCAGCACCAAGAAGGTCACGGCGGCTACCACCCATGCATAATGAAGCCGCTTTTCTGTTGGCTCGATTACGTCGGACACTTGCACCTCTCAACCTTGGTGTCGCATCACATCATTGGCTTAACGGCATGACATACATCATGCGGAAGGGTCAACGATCCGATACAGTGGTACATGGACATGATGATCGTAATGGCATGATGTAGACCATGGTTTGATCAGCCACTGGATTCGTGGGAGGTAGAAATGGGACAGACTGCTGCCGAAACCGCACAGAAACATGAACAAATTCTCGACGAGTCTATCAAGCTCTTCCGGGAGCGGGGCTTTGCTGGAGTCAGTGTCGGCGAGTTGATGAAGGCTGCAGGGCTGACGCACGGCCCTTTCTACAATCACTTTGCTTCGAAAGAAGCCCTGATGGCCGAATGTCTGACGCGCGATATGCAGCGTGATACCAGTAGCTATGACAGGTATCCGTCCACTGATAAAGGCTTGGCAAAGTTCGTCGGCGAATATCTGAGCATGCAGCATCGAGATGCTGCCGCTAGCGGATGTAACGTAGCAGCCCTCTCTTCTGAGGTCCGTCAACATGAGGAACTTCGGGAGCCATTCACAATGCAGCTCAAGGGTCTGATTCAGAAGCTGACAACACATTTCCCGTGGCGATCCCGACGATCTGCCCGTGGCGAGGCGATTCATATGTACTCTGCGATTGTGGGTGCCATGATCCTCTCTAGATCGGTGAGCGATGAAAAATTCGCAAAGGAAATACTCGATGAAGTGAGGCAGCGGATTCCGTAAGTGGAAGTCTTTCATCAGGCAAGCGGTATCGCTGACAAAGACCTGGCAGTTCCTCAGAACGCTATAATTTCCAACTTCTCTTCATGATTCGTGAATCGTTCACTCGGCTGCTCGCCTCTATTGAGGTATCGGTATGACACTCATCATGCAGGTACAGAACGACGCTTCCTTTTTACTTGGCGAAGGTGGCACTAGGCAACAAACGGAATATGAGAGGTGAGTGATGTCAAAGATGTCGATACTTGGACTGAGAGCGATGGGCTCGCGGATGGCCTCAAATCTTCTGAAGGCCGGACACTCGGTAACTGTCTGGAATAGAACGCCCGGCGCTTCGGACGCCCTGGCCGCAGCAGGAGCGACCAAAGCAGCCACCCCAAAAGAGGCCGTTACCGACGCCAACTTCGTCATCTCGATGCTGCGCGATAACGATGCTTCTCGCGGCGTCTGGCTCTCTGCCGATGGGGCGCTCGCCGGTATGAAGAAAGACGCAATCGCGATTGAGAGCTCAACGGTGACGCCTAGCTGGTCTCGCGAACTGGGCGGAGCGGTTGCTCAACGTGGCGTGGCGTTTCTTG
>DASYBJ010000719.1:0-5272 GCA_036500845.1 Acidobacteriaceae bacterium | reverse complement strand
ACCAGCCCCGTGTCGCTGGGAACAACGATCGTTCGCTGGTTGAGACGAAAGAGAAGGCTCCACAAAGGATGCAGCGTTGATGGGGTTGATGTATTGGCCGTAAATCGTTTCGCGCTCCTGACTCCGACCACAAGCAGCGCAACGAGGAGGACCATTACCAGTATCCAGGGAAGTCGCGCGCTTCGCAGAATCGAAGGAACCCTTGAAGTCGATTCAGGCAGGGACGATACGAGAGGGATGACTGCCGGGACAGATGGAGGGTCGACACCTGGGCTTTGCCCCGGATTGGGTTCAAACACGGGGACATAGCTTCCTCTGGGCAAGGTGATGCGAACCGGTTCGTTGACCCCCTCTCCCTTGAAATAGAGATCGAGGCGCTGCCGGAGGCGGCTGGCTTGGGGTCTCACGATCCCGTCGACGGACGAGTCGTAGCCGGGGGCGCGTCCGAAGACCTCAGTTCCGATCCTCTGTTCGTTGATTTCGCTGGCGCGACCGCTCAGAGAGAAATCACAGATGCAGCAGAGGAACCTCGAGAGACGCTCACTCTTCGCGAACGCAGAGGATTCAACGACCCGCCGCACCAATGCACGCCGTGCTTCGATTACGCCACCTTGGGATGAGAGACCATCCCTTGTGCTGGCAACACCCATCACTTCCTCACTGTACGACTCCGAGTAGATCACAACTACATGAAAGAGAGATCAACCGGATTTAACCCGGCAGTTATGTATCAGCCCCTGTTCTTTCCCTGATACATGTTTGAAAAAACACTACTTACAGGGCGTACCGGTGTCGTAGCCGCGAAATCGCTTGGACCCTGCCTGCACTGCTGCTAGGTTCTGGTTGGAGTGACGGCCCTGGCCCGTGCACCAACAATTCAATCGCCGTTTCTATAGGAGTCGCTGTGATTCGAAGATTTTTGTTCCCCGCATTGCCAGAATCGCGCAAAGATGCGAATGCGCTCTCAACCCGAATCGGCTGCTCCTCGGGCCGATTTGCGATCCTTGTCATCCTGCTCTTTCTGCCGGCGTCGCTTGCCCATGCCCAGTTCGATACTGCCGAAGTTCTTGGGACCATCAAGGATCCGAGTGGATCTTCGATCTCGGAAGCCACAGTTGTGCTAACGGACTTGGCAAGGGGCATCAAGGTGTCCCATCAAACTGATGCGAACGGTACCTATGAATTCGCAAACGTCCGGGCAGGCGAATACACCCTCGACGTACATGCTCCGGGCTTCGAAACTTCAGTGACCGACCGTTTTACAGTCAATGTCGGTGCAAGACAGAGGGTCGATGTCGGGCTGAAGCTGGGAGGCGATACGCAAAACGTGACCGTCTCAGGAGCCGCCAGTCAATTGGAAACCGATACCAGCGACCGGGGAGATACGATTCAAGGAACCCAGGCTGTCACCCTTCCTTTAAATGGCCGTGCATACGCGGATCTTTCCAAGCTGGTCCCAGGAGTTCGTCAGTCTTTGGACGGAACTGTCGTGGCTAATCCTCCACGTGACGCCTCCTACAATGTCAATGGCCTCACCTCGCAATATAACAATTTTGAGCTCGATGGAATCGACAACAACGCCTATCAGGAGGCCAACCAAGGCTTCTCGAATGAGGCGGTCATTCCATCCCCCGACGCCGTCGCAGAATTCAAAGTCGAGACTGATAACTACTCAGCCGAGTACGGCCGCGCGGGGGGCGCCATCATTAACGCGACAACGCACAGCGGGACCAACGCCTTTCACGGAGTCGCGTACGACTATCTTCGGAACACCGTTCTGAATGCGTTTGGTCCGTTCTATGGCACTGGAGTAAAACCAACTCTGGTCCAAAATCAATTCGGTGGCGCATTTGGTGGGCCTGTCCTAAAGAACAGAGTGTTCTTTTTCACGGACTATGAGGGCTTTCGTTCCATAGCTCACATCCTGACGACTGCCAACCTGCCCACTCAAGCCGAACACGCGGGACTCTTCACCAAGGATGGCACATCTTCAGGCACTCCTATCCCCATCAGGAATCCTTACACCGGAATGGTATATGCCAACGGGCAGGTCCCGCTTTCGGATCCCAACATCGATCCTCTCGCGTTAACCACAATGAAGCTTTTACCCCTGCCGAATATTCCAGGAGCTGCGCTCACGGCGAACAATTTCCAATACCTGCCGGCTAGCACTGATGTTGAGAACAAGGGAGATGCGAGAGTTGATTTCGTCCTAACTCCAACTCAGAACGGCTTCTTTCGGTACAGTCAGCGAGCAGCTGAGACATTCCAGCCACCCAACTATCCTGGTTTGGCCGGTGGCAACAGCAGCGGAACGCTCTTCGCGCGCACCCGTCAACTTGCGGCTGGCTATAACTGGTTCGTCTCTCCGAACTCCATCCTGGAGTTTCGCTTTGGTCAGACCTGGACAGAGAGCGGCAAGACCCCGGCGCTTATCGGTCAGCCTAACCTCATGGCGGGCATTCCTAACGTCCCGCAAGACCCGGCGCTTGGAGGCGGACTCAATACGCAATCAGTTACCGGCTTCTCACAGTTCGGAACCCAATCCTCGGCTCTTCAGTTCACGAATCCAACGCAAGCCAATCCAAAGGTGAACTACACGTGGGCCAGAGGGAAGCACAGCCTCAAGGTTGGATATGAATACGGCTGGCTGGCCCAAGCGATCTCGGATTTTCATCCGAAGTTCGGGTCTGACACCTATGCAGGCCAGTTCAGTTCGGCCGGCTCTGTCACCACCGTACAAGCCGCTAACCTGACCGACTTCCTGTTTGGCGCGAGAAGCAATTACGCGCTCAACGCGCCCAACGAAGTGAACTATCTTCGCTTCTGGCACTTCGGGTATTTCCAGGATGACTGGAAGGCTCTTCCCAAGCTGACTATCAATGCCGGTCTACGCTACGAGTTCATGTCTCCTTATTATGAGCAGAATAACAACATCCTCAACTTCGATCCGGTCAACCAGCAATTGCTTCATGCCGGTAGTGGCACCGATGTAAATAGCACTGCACCGGGTCACGTCTACAAACTTCACTACGTTGGCGGATCTTCACTCGCTAACCGCGCCTTGATCGATCCCGACTATAAGGATTTCGGTCCTCGCATTGGTTTTTCTTATCAAGCGCTGCCCGGAACCGTGATTCGCGGAGGCTATGGCATCAGCTACGCCTACCTTTTCCGCTTCGGCGGAGAAGGCCTGCTGGCATATAATGGACCGAACAACTACTCTGCGACGCTGCCTGTCAACCAGACTCCCTCCCAGGGGCTCTGCACCTCTCTGACGCAGGACCCCACGACATGCTTCCGCCGAACACAAGATGGCTACCAAAACAATTTTGCCGGGCCAGGCAACTTTTCGACGGTGCGCGCCCAAACCCGCTATACCCCAAAGGACTTCAAGAACGGCTATGTGCAGGCCTTCCATCTATCGGTCCAACAGCAACTGCCAAGAAAGACAACTCTCGAAATCGCGTATGTGGGCAGTCACGGCGTCCATATCGCGGCTCTCGCCGACTATAACCAGGCCAGGCTCTGCACGGCAGCCGAGATATCCTCAGGAGCTTGCACGTCAAGCGGTAGCGCATCCCTGCTAAACCGCAGACCGATTGCAAATTTTACTGACATCCTCACCGAAACGAATGCCGACTTTCTTACCTACAACTCGCTGCAGACCAAGCTGGAGCATCGCTTCTCGGATGGTTTCTTTCTCATCAATTCGTTTACCTGGTCGCAGGCATACAACAACTCCTCTGCCGATCTCGAATCTAACAATGGCGATAGCGCCGTCGTGAACATCGCGAATATACGCGGGGACCGCGGCCCTTCGGGATACAACCAGCCATTGAATGATACAACCTCGTTCATCGTCGACCTTCCTTTCGGAGTTGGTCACAGATGGGGTTCAGCGGCGCCGAAGTGGGAACAGCAGATCCTGGGGGGATGGCAGTTGACGGGCATCAATAGCGTCACGAGCGGCGTACCCCTGAACCTGACCTACACAGCGAATTCGAATCAAGTAGTTTCAACGACCAGTTCTGCGTACTCGCTTCGTCCGAATCTCATCAGCACACCCCACGCTGTCTATGGTCATTCCCTCATGAAGACCAACAGCGCTGTGAACGGATATCTCAATAGCGCTGCGCTCTCAGTACCTGCCGGATCACAGCTATTCGGAAATGCAGGACGTAACATTCTTCGCGGGCCGGCGTTCGGTCAGTTCGATCTCTCCGCCCACAAGACGTTCCCTCTCTTCACCGAGGCCCAGAGTCTCGAATTTCGTATCGAAGCCTTCAATGTGCTCAACGCCACGAACTACATCAGTCCTAATACGAACATTGGGACAGTGGGGGCTACAGGTATTCTGAGCCCGAACGGAAGTTTTGGAACGTTTAGCGGTAGCACGAGCGTGTTTCCTTCGCGCCAGGTTCAGGTAGCACTGCGACTGGCGTTCTAGCACCAGGAGACCATTCACGTCGTAGGGCGGCGCGGGAACATTGCGCCACCACTCGGCCTGCGCAATTCGCAATTGCGGTTCGAGCCTTGGCGTATTGAGTCGATTTTTGTTGGTCCAATAAGCACTCCCGGAGTCAAGAAAACGAACATGTCGTATTTCTCCCGATCAATCCACACCCGACGTCAGTTCTTACTGCGCTCATCTGCTCTTAGCTTGAACGCGTTCGTTCCACCTCGGTTGAACGCCCAACTCATGCAATCTGCGAATCCCTCAAAAGATGACTCTCAACTAGCAACGATACCGAGGGACACGCTGCTGAAATTCAACCCAGACGGTAGACCACGGACGTTTGCGGGAAACACCGTAATCTGCCACTTGCTGCAACAAACCCGATTCCGCGACACGGTCGTTGCATGCGGGGATGCGCTGCGTTCCAGTTCCTTTGGCAACAAACTCGCGGTACTGCCGAGCGATAGCTATCACGTCACCATACTTGGCGGACCGAATGACCAGGATCGCCGCAAATATGGCTGGCCGTCAGACATTCCGATCAACGCCCCGATCGCAGACTGCAACCGTGTCATTGGCGAAAGGATCGCGCGATTCAGGATGCACACTGAGTTGCCGATACGCTTCTGCTTAGACAAAGAGAAGACATTGGCTCCTCAACGGCCGAGCGGGTTGCAACTCGTGCCTGCAGACCCGAACGAGAAGCTTAAGATTCGTACACTGCGCGATCGGATGGCGGATGATGTCTTTCGGTATCGCGCAGCAGACCACAGTACCTTTGAATTCCACATTAGCCTGGCGTACCAGATGAGA
>DASYBJ010000718.1:0-6310 GCA_036500845.1 Acidobacteriaceae bacterium | reverse complement strand
CTTCGGTCCTTACTTCCCTTGCCCCTGCACAACGCGAACCTGGCAGTGATAGACATCCACGTCTTGGCGCCGGACCCGCGCCAGTTCGGCGTTTCTTGGGTCATATCGCAGCCTTCCTTGTGGAATCTCTGCCGGCGAATGTCCAAGTGCATAGGTTGTCACGCTCATTGTGTTCGTATTCCTCTTTCGTGCCAGGCGATTTGATATTTGATCCTCACGAATTGCGCAGTACCGAATGCCGGCAGTGCGAACTATCTGGTGGGCCTGGATAGATGGAACACGCGAAATGCGTCTTTATTCCAGAAACGCCGCAGTTCCTGGCGGTGGCCAATCGTTTGCCACGCATTTGTCACGCTGCATCACTTCATAGTCCTCTGGGATGTGCTTTCCCGCCATGGGGAATGTGCTGATCCCGACGGTCGGTTCCTGCCATACTCAAGACGCCCCGGTTCGATCTGTTTGTTTGGCCCAGGAATCCTTCCGGCAACACGAAGCCTTACCAAAATAGAAGTGATCGTGGGCGCATTAAGCCCGTCCCTGGGGTAGAAGAGGGACTGGGTCGGCGGCCATCTGAGACATTACACGAAATGATGACTTTTCAGGATGCTGGTCTGCATAAGCTGATGTCGCTTCTGGTTACTAAGTCGGAGGCGGGCGCACCCTATGGCCGAATTTATACTGACTCCCTGGTCCATGCTCTAGCAATTAGATTAGGGCCCGTTAACACTATTAGGGCGACAGCGACGGTAGTCAATTTTCACGGGGTCTCGGAGCGAGGAGGACGAGCGACAACGAGGCCGGGAAAATTGGCCTCGTCGCGGAGGATTGCGGCGAAAACCAGGCCATCCTTCGCCTCGACTTAGGAACCACTAAAGCCTCCGCCTCGTCTCGCATGGTTTTGGCTCGCAACGCTGTTCGCCCTAATACTGTTCACGGGCCCTGGAGCGGCTGCTTCTTCGAACAGCGACCTTCTTCATCCTCGTAGCCTGAGAACATTGTAAGGCGAAAGGCCCTCGTTATCAGGCCCGCGGCGTCGATGTTCACGGTATGAAAATAGAATGCAATCGCTATTGTTTCTAATACGCCCTAGTCCTACCTGCGAAAAAGAGACGCGGGCATTGCCCGCAGCGTTGTGGTCTCGCTGGACCTTCTCGCGAGAGGCTCGCGGTCTGGCCAAGGCGCCGCCTCCTTCTTCAGATGAATTTTGCAACAGAGGGTGGATGCTTCATAGTCTCTGAGAAACAGATCGACCGCAGTATTGGTTACCGGTCCAAAAGAAAAAAATGACCTCCCGCCCCATCAAAACGCGGTGGTTTGCCTTCGCGAAACAAATTGACGGTCCTAAGGTGTTGGGCCATGATGTTGAAGAAGCAGGCACGCCGTAAGTTATCCGAAACTGCCATCGGCGAGTTCCCAAGTTGACCACTGCTTCCAACCTGGCTTCTCATCGTGGCATGGCTGTTCTGGAGGCCATCTATCATGGCTCGGCTCCACTCAGTTGTCTTCTCCGTGCTCCTTCTTACCGCTTGTGCGACCCTTCGGGCAGATGAAGTCGTCGTCCCAGCGGGAACCATTCTCCAGTGCACTCTCAGTGAACCCGATCTTTCTTCTAAAACAGCCGAACCGGGAGACCCGGTGCTGTGCGATGCCGGGCCGCTTTACCTGTTCGGCGTTCCCGTTCTGCCGCGCGGCGCGTATTTGGAGGGCCGCTTTACCGATTTTCGGGACCCCGGACACTTTTGGGGTAAGGGATGGATGCAGCTTGATTTTGACAAGATCCTGTTGCCCGGCGCGGAGATTCCCCTCTCCACGAAAGTTCAGAAAGTCCCCCGCTTGAAAGTCGATGCTCAGGGAAAGATCCGCGGGAACGGCCATGCGGGCCGCGACGCTGTGGAATGGGCGATTCCCGTCATGTGGCCGGAAAAGATCATCACTCTTCCAATGCGCGGGCCGCGGCCTGCGCTGAAGGGCGAAGCCCGCATCAGCTTAAAACTCATGCAGGATCTACCAATTCCGGAAGAGGCTGCGGGCTTTCCTTCCGACCGGCGGCTCTTGAAGCCGGGAGCTTTCCGGCCGGACCCGGCCAGGACAATGCCTGGTCTTGACACGGCGGCTACCACGAATCCACGCGCTACTACTCCCGCGTCTGAGCCGCCGATGACCGCAGCAGCTGATCGGGGGACAGCCCTTGTTCTGCGGCGCGGCGGAGGCATGCTCGTCCGGGATTATTGGTTTGAAGGCGGCGAGCGAATTCGATATCACGCCTTGGATGGGTCCGAAGGGTTGCTTCCGATTCAGGCGCTTGATCTTGAAAGAACCGTGCAACTGAACCGAAACCGTGGAGTTGATTTTGTGATCTCCTCTGTCCGCGGCGGGAGCTAGCGAATTGCCCGCGCTCGCAGCAGGCGCGGCGATTCCCCAGGTTGCCGATCTATACCAGCTACAAGTGCTGGGGCACGAAGCCGGCAACTCCAACTGGAATGGAAATTGCGTCCCGAACGCCGCACCTGGCAGCAAGCGCTGCGAAGGCGCTTATCTGTTCCTACCAAAAACTCCATCTGGGGCTGAATAGCATACTGCAAATTGGAGGGTACAAAGCTGGAGGCCATCTGTTCAGCTTCTTTCCATGGGATCACGGTTCAGGCCGGAAAGCTGGTTCAAGGATAAATAGAAATTTTGGCAGTTACGTGGGTTTTAGGCCCGATTTCACCGGCCTGCAGCTTACTCCAGATACTTGCTAGAGGAAGAAGTATTGCCGAAAGAGCAGTTGTAAAAGCGGCTCATAGCGGTGAGGTAGGCTGTCACTGTTTCGCTATGCCCCTGCTCAAGCTGTTGATCGGTATCGTCGATCTGCTTTCGGCAGGGCGCAAGTCGAGTTTCGGGGTTTGAGACCTTCCGGCAGTGACTTGCAATCGAGCTGCAGAGCAAGAGTGGTATGCAGGCACAGCAACGCAGGACTGTAATCAAAGCTGGTGTCGTCATTAGCAAAGGATCCCCACTCGTAGTTTTGGTTCGAAATCGCAGAGGGAGGCGAGCGTTTGATCGGCCCGCCAGCATCTGCCGCGGGCATCGAGTACGACATGTGCAATAGGATGCCAACCGATCTCGTCACGGTCATTCCCACGTGTTCCCAGTTCACAGCAGGGCCTGCTTAATGATGAAGTAACACAGTCAGGGAGCTCGAACTATCGAAGCTTCCTCTGCAGCGTGAAGTGCAATGAACCGCGCTAGCATAGCATTAATCTGATCAGGCACAATCATCGGCGCGAAGTGACCGCTTCCTAAGGTTACTGCAACGCTAAGCTGTGGAGTCAGATCCTGAAAGTGAGTCAAATCGGAACGTGAGATCGCTGTAGTCATGTCCCCGATATGCGCGACAGGCACATGGCAGCCGGTCGCGGCCGAGGTTCCATCGTATTGTGTAATGTGGTTCACGAATGCAGACACGAGGACGTGCTGCGGAGCTCTGGGATGAGAAGCAAGGAAGCGTTCTTTCACTGGGTTTTCATCTGTCGGGATGAATAATCTGGCGATTGATTTACGATATGAGGCAACATAATCTGATCCTTTTATTCCGTCTAAGACCATCTTCTCCATGTCAAGTATCGCTGGCGGCATAAAGACGAAAGAATTGAGGAGAATGATTGAAGCAGGAACATCGGGATAACGAGCAGCAAGCTCCAAGACGATGCTACCGCCCATACTGTGACCAATCACGACTGGCTTGATCAAGCGAAGCTTTTCACAAAGCCATGCGAGATCGTCCGCGAACGTTGCCATCGTATAATCCTGATCTGGAGCATCGCTCTTTCCGTGTCCGCGTAGATCGACGGAAACAACCCGATGAGACTTACTGAAAAACATTGCCTGTGCGGCGAGAGATGTATGATCACAGCCACACCCATGAACCAAAAGCATCGGCGGACGGTTAGAGTTACTATCTTCATAAGCAAGAGCGATTCCGTCTTTCCTAATCAATTGCATAATTAACTCCTACGGTAACTTGTTATCGCACTGACGATCTTCGGTGACCAATGCACACACCTGGGGGGGAATTCGTCCCGGGCCTCCAGGCTTGTAGCTTTGATAATTATTTGTCGTAGATTTTATGTCGATATCTGGCGCAAGGACTCATGAGAGCCGCTACCGAAGACGAAGCAACTGAGACTGGATTTAATTGTGAGTGTGTCATTTACGTCGCCAACAGCCAAATAATGAATTCGCTAGGCTACGACAAATAACCCCGAAATAATACGACAAATAACTCTGAAAACAGCAGTCAAGCCGCCGCCATCTCTGCCTCTACTCGGCTGACAAGCTCCGGGGCGTCCAATACACTTCGTGGCTTGATAAGGTGCCGAACCTCGAAGAGCAGCTTATGGACCGCTGGATCGCGAACCGCGATGCGTTGGAGAGCGCTCTGAAATTTGAGTGCTTCCTCCAGATCCGGCGGCCGTTCCCCTTTGGTCTGAGGATAGATAAAGTCGGTGAGAGACGAGATCGCCCACGGATCCTCAATCATAGTCTCGGCGGATGCCAGAAAAGTCTCGCCCAACGTGTCAAGCGGGTCGGCCTTCGTAGCCTGGATCCGAAGCAAACGATGGAGAAGAGTTGCTTCTTTAATAGCGACAGTCATCCCCTGCCCGTAAACCGGGTTGAAGTGGCAAATTGCGTCTCCGACTGGAAGCAGCCCGCGCGGAAAGCCCGCGAGCCGACCAAAATGTCGCCACGTGCTCTCCGGAAACCCGTAGCGCTGAATCTCTCCTATAAAGAGACTATCCTTAATTGCGTTGTAGATCGTGGGCGTATCGAGTTGCTGTACGTAAGTCATAAACGCATCAACATCTACTGGTGGCACATCGTCGCCTCGCCCGACCAAGAGCAATTGCCAAAGGCCGTTCTCCGCTGGTAGCAGATAACCGAAGCGAACGCTATCCGGAACCTTAGGAAAGGTTACCACTGCTTTGAAATCACCCAAATTCAGACCAGCACCGGAAATGAAGCTGGAAGCGTAACGGATATCGACACCGATCGTAGTTTCATCTGGTACTGCTTGGCCGGTAGATTCGAGGAAAGAGAGAGTCAGCTTTCCGTGAGCCGAAGCATCAATCACAAGATCTGCTGAAAGCGTTTCGATCCTTCCGGAATCGGTCGTATACCGAACACCGGTGACGACAGAGCCGTCTGACTTTCCGACCAACTCAAGCACGCGATGCTCTCCACGCACGGTGATGTTGCCCTGCCGTTCCACGCGTCGTCGTATGAGCAGTTCAATCAGTGGCCGCGACGAGCCGTAGACGGTGATTCCCAAATCACGCAGCGGAAAGGACTCCTGGTTTGGAAGCTCAAGGAGACCATCTAGTCCCACGTTAACTCGTACGGCTCCAGCGTCAATAAGGTCGCGCTCGAAGCCTGGAAATAATTCGACAAGTCCCTCAGTGGCACTTGCAAGCAGTCCGTGGGGGTGTTTTCCTTGTGGCGCGCCTGGTCGGGATATTGGACTATCTGAAAGCTCGTCACGTTCCAGAACGATCACTTGTTCAAAAGTATCCGCCAGTGCACGCGCGGTTGACAGACCGCTAATTCCCGCACCAATCACTATGGCCTGCTTGCCATTCAATAATTGCTTACTTTTGACTCCCTGGGCGGTTCCAGAATTCCTAACCATCACAAGAGAAACACCTCCCACAGCTTTTTATGCCAGGTACAGGGCGTCTGGGGAGAGACGGAACAGTGGAGACAGTTCAGGGCGTTGCGTCAGGTATTGTCCTCTTTTGGATTGCGTAGAGGCCGCAGTTCTCCTCTGGCGACGGCACCCGGGACGACGAAGGAGTACCTTCCCAACATGTTTATGTGTTCACAGCTGTGCGCATTCCTGCGACAAGCGGCTTGGGAATAAATCTGCGCCTACCGTGTCTTATACCGACGGCACGAAGTGAGCAGCTCCGCTGCTGAGCGTAACTGGGGCCCTTCGTGACTGGGCATAGCTAGAAAGGCCCATCGCTCATACCATCCAGGAGATCTTTTGAGTCACATTCTTATTTGCGCGCACTCGAATCCCGGCCATGTCACTCCCATGTTGGCTATTGGGGTTTATCTGGCAAAGCTTGGTCATACGATTACGTTTCATACGGCGGAGGTATTTCGCCAGAAGGTGGAGAAGGCTGGTCTCCGCTTTGTTGGAACAACGGGAAAGGCCGATATCGATTATCGAAATCCAGTCAATCTGGAGGGGCAGGAAAGCATGACGGTCTTGGAACAGACCAACTATGCTCTGAAGCAAACCATTGCCGAAGCTCTTCCTGACCTG
>DASYBJ010000717.1:0-11867 GCA_036500845.1 Acidobacteriaceae bacterium | reverse complement strand
GGGCTCTATCCTCTGTTCCGCCGCGTTCCGAATCGAGTCATCATCAAGCGGATAATATTCCGCCGAAGTTTCTTTCTTGCCAGTGACTACGCTAAGTGTCAGCTTGTCACGAGTCGCGGTGACGCCGATCTTAACTGAATTGGGCGGATGGACCGGTTCCGCGCCGACAGCGGCGTCGATTAGCTTGTTGGTTTCTGAGGAAGCCTGCGGAATTACGTTGAGGTTTAGACCGAGGTACGCTTTTCCGGGAAGGCACACTTCTCTGCACACAAGCCATCGCACGTGCGCTTTAAGGTCCGCGTTCCCGAGTGGAGTTTGCGGGGAGGTAGAAAGATCGAACGGAAATACAGCCGCGCCCTCGTATCCATAGTCCATCAACGGGCCAAGCGGTAGTCTCGAGGGCGCGGGATACTGCATCGGCCCAATGGAAAACCCGGTCGGAGCCGACCATTCCACAGCCGGAGGCTCACCCGAGTCTCCGGCGTAGACCCAGTAAACATGCCAGCCAGGCTCAAGTGTCAGCGCCAAAGAGACCCGGCTCTTTCCGGCCGGTGAGATTGTTCCTGAATCGGAGATCAATTCAGCAGTGAGGTGCTGAGCCTTGACAGGCCCTGGTGCACCGCTTCCCGATTCACGTACTTGAGAATAGCCGAAAGGGCGGAGAGCCAATAGCACAGCGAGGAAGAATAGAAGGCGGTTATGAAAGGTTCGCATGTTCGACCTGCGTGCTCTTGAAGAAAAAACTGTGCCGAGGATCACAGGCGCAGCCCCCACATGGATTAATTTGCGGAAACGTGGTCCAGGGCATCCTGCGCGGATAGGCGATCACCGTGGCTATGGCTGATCTTCTCAAAAACGACCATTCCCTTCTTGTCGAGAACAAACGTAGACGGATATGCAGTCTCATGAGGCGCATCCCAACGCAGCCCATACAAATTGGTGACCTTGTAGTCAGGGTCCGTCACGAGAACAACATTGGACGGCAGTTCTGCTTGTTTTTCGAGGAATTCCTTCGCATGTTGATCCAGATCTGCGGGCGGTCCCGGATAAACCAACAGTACTCTCGTGTTTTTCGCCGCAAAGTCTGAAGCATGGTCTGCGAAATCATGAACCTGTTTGACGCAGTAGGGACACTGATAGCCAGGAAAACCTCGCAAGATCACCAGAACGAGACCGTGCCCTCCCTCTTCGGTTGAAAGCGTGACGGCTTTTCCTGTCGGAGTCGACAACGTGAAGTCAGGAGCCTTAGCGCCCACAGCAAGGGTCTGACCAAAGCCCGTTACTGCGAAGAACGAAGAGCATGCGATGGCGAGAGCGGATCCCCAGACTCGACTAAAGTGAACCGAACCGGCTCTTTGGGATGGAAGGTCAAAAGCGGACATGGCGCGACACTCCTCCTATGGAATGCCAATCTGACAAGCGGTTTCAGAAAGGGTTACAGTGCCTTCAGGTTTATTCACCTTTTGGTGAATAACTCCGTAGCACGGTGATGGCCACGGTGTTCGGATCCCTCGAAATCGACACAGCCTCTCTCTAACTCAGGAGTTCGTTAACACGGCAGGCTCACGAAGGAGTTTGCCGGAAAAGAGGAGGAATGCCCATCTGACAAGCGGTTCCCGGAAAGTTACAGTGCATCTCACACAGTTATACGCTGTTTTGGTGAGTAAGGTACCGATAGCGCCGCCGTTCGAGTGTCCATCGCTCTTCCCCGTCGGGTCGAAAGTTCCCTCGCTGAACACTGTCAAAAGAAAAGAGGGATTGCTCAAACCTAACGACGTCAGGTTTGAACAATCCCAGAAGAAGAAGTTTTTTGTTCAATCCAATCTTTGGACAATCGGGCAATTGATGGAGAAGCCAGCACTGCCGAACGGAGCCCCGCCTTGACCGGTGATTAAGCCGTCTTGTGCGTAGGTGAGAATCTGAAACTCCTCACGCAGTTGCTGGCGGTAGCCCTTCGAAATTGCATCGTCGGTCCAAGTGTACAAGTTCGCGTCCCAGGCCGGGCTATAATCGAGGGCGAGCGTGGGAATGCCGCCCAGAGTATTGTTCGGCCTGTGACCATCGGCCAGGTCGGCTGACAGCCCTTGACGCTGAGGATTATCACACCCTTCCGTGCCGTTGGTGGCGATGAAGATGCGTTCGATCGGGCTTGAGAAACTGTCGTCGTGGCCCAAGAGAAGATTGCCCATCAATGGTGCATACGTGCTGTGTTCAATCGAGGCAGCCAGCGGGATGCTTGCATCCGTCGAGAGGTACCAGACCGGCCTGCCGAAGCTGAAACCGTTGATCAGATTGAGGGTAACCGTCAGGTTGATTGGGTCGATCGCAACAACTTGATCGTGGACCTTGGAATAGTCGACGTTTCCGTTGGGGAAATTGATTTGGCTGGCATCTACATCAAACGCGACCATTGGAGCGTTGTAGACAACATTCCCAGCGTTGGTGATGGTCACGTAAGGGCTATAGTCCTTGTCTCCCACTGCTCCAGGAGTAAACGACTTCGGTGGAAATTCCTGTCCAGCAGACCCAGGAACGATATTGCGCTGCGGGCTGAAATCCACCCTCCCTTTGTCGAAAACGATATTCCCGTTGCCGTCGAGAGTTCCGGTTCTCGCCGCATTCTCGGCGAAGCCCAACTTAGCGGAGAAGTTTAATCCGAGTTCGTTGGCGATTCCCTGGTCAGAAACATCAGTAAGGATGTACCAGATGTTCTTGTTGGTGCCCTTGAGCGTGCCCTTGTACAGCGGTATGGTGATCGTGCCGGCGATCGCATCGACTTGCCCGGTATTGAGCAACTGGACAGGTCCGACCAGGCTTTGGTTGACCGTAGAAGGCGGAGGCCCGAAATACGAAAGGCCTACGCTCGTGCCGATATTCGCAGGCGCAGGAAACAAGTCGCAGCCGGGTTCTCCCAGATCGCGCGGTCCGGGTCCGGGGCCTTGCTCTGAGTTGAAGCCGGACGACGTCCCGGCAACCGACGTAGCGGCATCCGTCGCTAAGGCCGATTGTGCAACTGGACGGTTTGCGAGGCGATGCACAGCCATCACCTCAGGAGATACGGGTGGCTTGGCCACCACGGGGGTTTGCGCAAGAAGTGTTGATGGGAGGAGACTACTCATCATCGTCGCGCTGGCTAAGATGAAGAGCTTCGTCGAGGAGAAGATGCGTGACCGCACGGCGGTCACATTTAGGTCTTTTCCGGAAGGGGAGGACCCACGAAAAGTAGGAACCATTGTCGGACTCCTTAGAGAGACTTCACGACGAGATGCTGAGTGAGTATCTCTACACCTTGTCGTGTGGTTGTAAGAATGGCCAACTCTTGATTAGTTACAAAAAATCTTTATAGAAACGATTTTTATTTTAGGAACCAGGATTAAGTAAATAAAAGTAAGTACATCTTCCGAAATTCATGTTACTTATGTCTTCAAGCTGAGTCTATCCACAGTGAGGCATAGTGGCAGTCATTGTGTGGCTACTACCCGTTCACCGCTACGTGACCACCATGTAGCAGTGTGCCGTCGCATGCAATTAGTTACGACACAATGAGCCGCACCGTTATTGAAGGGTTGAGATGTAAGGAGCAGTGGGGGGTTGTGTCGCACACTTAGGTGCAGACTGAGGCGCAAATGCCCTTTGAGAACTTCCGCAAGCGGGTATCAGGGCCATGAGAACTTGAACCGGCGATCAAGACAGGAGGGAGTTGGAGAAGCATCTTCAATCTGGGCCATTAGTACGTAACTGGATGGCAAAGGGAGGTTGGTAATTGCGACAGAGAACCCTCATGGATACTCTACAGTGAAAGTGCAGCCGGCTATCGACGCTGTAGGAATTGAATCTATCCCGGGTAGCAGGAGAGAATAGATCAGGGAATACGTGAGTTGTATGCCGACAGTAGGCCAGTCTTGCCGCAACGCAGAGCCGAACGTCAAAACGAGCATTAGAACCGAGCCCGAGATCAGGGCGCGCCCAGTCTGGAAGCCGAAGAGTAGGCAAGCACCAACTAGCGTCTCGACAATTGGCAGCACGCAGCCGAAGCTGTAGACAGACCATAGGGGCAGAGGAGTCTTCTGGAACATCGGCACCAGGGATCCGGCGAAGCTTGTAAGGCCGGCGGTCCACCGAACCAAACCATGCAGGCCAATGCTCAAGCCAAATGCGATACGCAGAAGCGCGTAAGAAAGACCTACGCTCCTCAACCATAGATCCGTCTCTTCGGTCATCGTACCTCCCTCAATGGGTTTACCTGACTAGGGTTTCTGAGTCGTCCTCAGCAAAGTTTGAGCAAAACCACCCTAGCTCGGAAGCGTGAGCGAAACTGTCGCGCAACACGTGTGCCTGTGCTTGGGCATTGAGCTTCGTCCTTTGAAAGGCCTGTGCTACAGCCTCAGAGACAGACGCGCCGGATCGAAAAGCGGTCAGCAACAGGAATGTTTCTTGATCAATTCGGCGATAGTAGACGGAATCTTCAAAGCGGTGAACCGCTAACCAGATTCGTGCCTGCCTCATCACGGGAAGCTTCAAGCGATTCTTCGACTCGCGCCGATGCGCAGCGTTACTCACGATCTCAGACTCTGGGACCTCCTTTTTGACGGCGAGCACGAGGCTGTCGACCGGATAGCTCAGTTCCAGCAATTGAAGGTGTGGTTGCAAAGATAGCTTCGAGTCTGGCCCTATCGCCTGGGCCTCTTCTGTTGCAAGTGGGGTCAGATGTTTCCGATCGAAAACGTCGACATACGCCCATTCGAGCCTCGCAACATCGACGGCGAGACGATGGCGCCGGTCCGTGAACTCCGGGTGCGATTCGAGAAAGCTAGGGAGCCGCGCACCCAAATCCCGGAGCGTCCAGGACGTGGAAGGGTTCTCATTCAGATAAGCAAGGATCAAAGGGTCGAAGCGCTTGGGGCTGAGCAAGGCATTGAGGGTTGGGAAGTCCTCGGATACTGCGCTAATCAAACGGAACCAATACTGGCGATTGTAGATCTCAAGGCGCTCGAAGGAGGATAGCCGGTCGTTGGGACTGATGTAGCTAGCTGCGATCGCCCCGACCGACGCGCCGTCATCGGTGGCATCCCTCATCTCGAAGTCGGCTGTTAGAGGTCGACGGACATCCTCCGCCATGCGGCGTTGAAGTTCGAGAAGGGTCATATGTGTACCTCCTCAAGCTGTGGGATTTCCAATGGGACCGCGTGTGACTCCTCAGCGAGCATGAAACGATTCGCTTTGAGTGCCTCGCCGTAGACCTCTTCAAACGAGGGGATATTGTCGTCCCATTCGAGCAGCGTTGCGGTTAGGCCGCATCGTTCGATGGCGCGTGCGTATAGTCTCCATACCGGGTCAAGCACGGGATGATCGTGAGTGTCCAATGTGTACTTCTCAAACTTCGAGTGTCCGGCGATATGAATCTGGGCGACGCGCTCCGCGGGAATATTGTTAACGTACTCCATCGGATCAAAGTTGTGATTCTGTGACGAGACATAGATATTATTCACGTCGAGCAGAATGCCGCAGTCCGCCGCATGGACGACCTCGTTCAGGAACTCCCACTCGGTCATCTGTGACTCGTGATACTCCGCGTAGCTGCTGACATTTTCTACTGTAACCGGGATTTCGAGGTAGTCCTGGACCATACGGACGCGCTTCGCCGTCGTACGGATAGCTTCAAATGTATACGGAAGCGGTAACAGATCGTGGGTATAGCGGCCATCGACGCTGCCCCAGCAAAGATGATCGGACAGCCATGGAGTCTTGGTTCGCTTCGTCAGTTCCTTGATTCGCTTCAAGTGGTCACGGTTCAGTCGCTGCGCGCTTCCGAAGTACATGGAGACACCATGCTGAACGACACGGTACTGGTCAAGGATCTGGTCGAGGGTCTTCAGGGGACGTCCGCCGTCGACCATGTAGTTTTCCGAGATGATCTCGAACCAATCGACCACCGGCTTCTCGGAAAGAATGTGGTCGTAATGCGGAACTCTTAGGCCGATGCCGACGCCGTAGTCGGTGTATCCATTAAAACGATTGACAGACATGTGTACTCCGATCCTGGATGACGCAAGAGGTCCGTGTAGGAGGTCCGTAGGAAGCTGAGGCTCCTACACGGCTTGAGGTTAGCTCTTTGGGGGCTTCGAACCGTCCGTGGCACAAGCGCCCTGACCCTTGCAGGCATTCTTGCCAGCGTGCTTCTCGTCGCCGCCGCCCTGGCCTTTGCAGTCGTTCTGACCCTTGCAGGCGTGCTTGGGCAAGTCATTCTGATCTGCTGCCACCATGACACCAGCAAACGCGGAGGAACTGGTGGTCGCTTCAGAATGTCCGGAAACAGGCTGTGCGTTAAGACGGGCGGTGGTGCCGCCGAGAAGGCCGGCAAAAGCCGCGGCCAGAACGAGGTTGTTTACATTGTTGCTCTTCATGAAGAATTCCTTTCTTGAGTTAGGCATAGGCTCTATGCCTTGGGGAATTGGTTACTACTGCTGCAGGTGGCGTGGAAGAGTACATTCAAATCTCAATGAGTGCCCTTACCGTGCCGCATGTTTGAAGCTTTAAGGACGCCGATGGTTACATCGTGTCTCGCATTTCTCAGAAGGGTGTAGTGGTTGCTCCGAGAATCGCACCCTGGTGCGGCTCCTGAGCGAAGAGGATCAAGTGATGACCCGAGCCGCTGCCGGTCGAAAGCCCTTCTGGGTAGGAGACGTGGACGGATTGCTCGCCATCATCCCTCACCGTCGCCACGCGCCTCATAGAACGAGCGACGGAGACGTGTTGAAGTTGCCTGCCCCCGTTCTCCCCACGCAGAACGTTGGATCGCTCCGTATCGTCCGCTAGAACTGCGATGATGTCGAGTGGCTTCGATGGGTTTCCGGCGAACGCGAACTTCACATCGAGCCCCTCTGAGGTAGGCGTGGAAGAAACGATGCGAAGCGCGAAGTGTTCTCTTCGAGCATCATCTCGCAACGCCCGCTCCAGAGCATGTCCATCGCTTCCCACAAACTGGTCGCGACCATTCAAGACCATCTGAGGCGTGTAGGAGCCTTCGGGCGAGAGTCGTGAAGCGTAGACGTTCTGTCTGTCAGTAAACACTGGCGAGGAGTATGGATCTTTCCAGCCGAGGTCGTTCCAGTACGTCACGTGCTCACTGATACCGACGATGAGTTGTCCGCCATTTGTCTGTTTCAGATTGATCTGGCTGAGGAGGGAGTCAGCCGGCGGGCAACTTGAACAACCTTCCGAAGTAAAGAGCTCCACGATCGCCACCGATGAGGGCGAGGTGTTGAGTGAGCTCTCAGGAGAAGCGGCGTGCGACTTCACATGGACAGCCAGGAGAGCAAGCGAAATTGCGAACACGGGACGAAGCTGCATTTGTAGACCTCCAGCCAAACGGCGATCATCTGACGTGCGGCCAGCGAAACCGTTACACATCCCGCGTCAGACATGCCTTGTAACCAAAACGTCCACTCACGTTTCTAACGATGCGAAGAACAATTCTCGCCGCACGCTGGCGAGACATATACCCTTCACGAGGGCACGATGACCCATCTGCTAGGCCTCTATCGTCGAGTCGCAACGGCGTTTTCATCCCTTCAATCCGTGATGCTGCTGCTGGTGCGGCTCTACTGGGGATTTCAATTTGCCCAGACCGGGTGGGGAAAATTACACAACTTGGTGAAAATTACGGGGTTCTTCGCCAGTCTCAATATTCCGTTCCCCGGTTTCAGTGCCCCCTTCGTCTCCACGCTGGAGTTCGTCGGCGGTATTCTTCTTATGCTCGGACTGTTCTTGCGTCCCATCGCACTCCTGCTGGCGTGCAACATGTTCGTTGCGTACTGGACCGCGGACCGTGAAGCGCTCTCTGCGATCTTTTCCGACCCTGGAAAGTTCTACGCAGCGGATCCTTACACCTTCCTGTTCGCGTCGCTGATGATTCTGATCTTCGGCTCGGGCCTCTTTGCAGTGGATACTCTCGTCGTCAAGCGGCTGAAAGCTGTTGAGTAGTGAACGTGCCTCAGATCGCAAATCGCACGGAGCCGGAGATGATTGCCGCTGTCCTCGCTGGGGAAATCCAGGTCTATCATGAGCTGATCCGTCCCTACGAGCGAAGTGTCTACTTGATGGCTTTGTCGTATATGAAGAACAAGGCAGATGCAGAGGACGTTGCGCAAGAAGCCTTCCTTAGAGCGTTTCGAAAGCTCTCAACGTTTCGCGCAGAATCAAAATTCAGCACGTGGCTGATCAGCATCACGATCAATGAGGCGAGAACCCGTCTCCGCAGGCAGGCTCGGATCCGGATGGAGCCGCTCGATCAACTGCCGGACGAGGATAAAGGCGTCTCACCGGCCCTATTACGTGACTGGCGAGAAATACCTTCCGAGGCCGTAGAACGAGAAGAAGTCCGGAATCTGATTCAACGCGCGGTTCAGCAGCTTCCAGGTATCTATCGGCAAGTTTTCCTTCTGCGTGACGTAGAGGAACTCACTACTAGCGAGGCCGCAGAAGCATTGAACATCAGTATCCCCAGCGTCAAGGTCCGATTGCATCGTGCACGTGTGATGCTACAAAAGCAACTGACCCCTCAGCTAAAGACAGTAAATCGAACACCGAAGAGGAGGTGGCTCCCATGGTCATAGATTGCAAACACGTTTGGAATTACATTTCTGAATATCTGGATGGAACTCTTCCCGACGAGACGCGCGACACGGTGCAAAAGCACCTCGACCACTGCGAGATCTGCTCGGCCATTCTAGACTCCACACGCAACGTGATCATCCTGACTGCCGATGATCGCGTCTTCGAACTTCCTGTCGGTTTCAGCGAACGGCTTCACGCGCGTATCGATCTCGAGTTCATGGGTATAGCGCCCTGAAGAAAGCAAGGCATTGTCAACTTAACGGCCGGCTTTCAGGAGATGGGATCGAAGCCATAAGTCTGGCGGACTGTGATGGCTATGAAGCTTGAACCGTTAGTGCAGTTTGATCCCAAAGCTTGAAATCCTCGCTGAGCAGTTGCCGGTGACGAGTTGCAGAGAGGAGATGCCGGCGTATACGAAAAGGACGATTGATCGATTCGAAGATAGAGAGAAACCGTTGGGCTTGCTCGGGAGAGGAAAACGCTTCATCTGTCTTTCTCGCATGCGGGTCGGCTGATGCGAATTCTCGGCTCGATTGTTAAGATAACGGCTCTGCCGGTGCATCACGCTGGGCAAGATAAGCTTCTTTGCTGCGGCGTAGCTCCGCAACTTATCTGTGATGATGACACGCGGTGGTCTCTGAGAGCGCCGAACTTGTGACACCATTCCCGGATCGTTTCATAAGTCACCCGGACGCTTCGCTTGGCCATCATCTCCTCGATATTGCGGTGGCTCAGGGAAAAACGGAAGACAAAAGGGTTGCCGGCGTTGTACACCTCCCATAGGCCGTACAGCCATACACAGTGTCCTACCACCTCGATCGGGAAACGGTGTCGGCGGTATCTCTCGGGCTTGCTCACCGCCTCAGCATCTCACATCCTTCAGTTGACTATGCCCTTTGCCGCAATCCTTTCACTCGCTGCGTTCGAGCGCTTTGTTTTCGTCATGTCGACTCTTTCCGACGAAGAATGCGCGATTCTTCTAAGATGTTCGCGGCGCGATGTCATGATGGCCCGCATGCTGGCCCTTAAGCGTCTAGCAAACGCTGATGCTCAAGCAGAGGACGTCCTGCAGTCCTGACGGACAATTGCAGCTTCGGGACAAGGAGTTTACTTCAAATGTGCTACCGCGTATCAACTTAAGGCGCCAGCACTTCCATGCGTTTAGTTACCATCCGCATGATCTGTTAGCCCCTGACGCCTGGCAGGGCACGCCGAACTACAAAAGCTGATCCGATAACAGCAGTTCCTCAGCATCGGATGCCCTTCTAGTGCACTCCCAACATGGCACGATCGATGGCTGCGCTCGATGCGCTCGCTATTTCCATTCGAACCTTCAAGAATTGCCTCAAGACGTCAGACTATGGGGAAGTGCGAAAAGTTACATCGAGGTTGCCCGAGGATTGCGATTTCTAGCACATGAACCTTTCTTTGGTTTGTTGCGCCGAATGCGATGTGGCGCCGAGTCCCTAACCGTTAGCGGATACCAACCTCACTTGTCAGTCGGAATCATGCTCAGCCCGGCAACGCGATCGAGTCGCACAAGGATGATGATGGCGGCCAGTCGCTGACTCAGGTCGATTCGCAGGCAAGAAGTACGCACTGTCCTTCCGCAATGAGTTGGCTATGCAGTAAGTCACGCGTGCAACTACATCTGGTGAAGCACCGACTATGGCTGTCGTTGCGCCTGGTGCCTGCGGCGGCCATACCATCACTACCACAAGACATTTCCAAGGCCTCTGTAACTTGCCGTGTTCGTTCGCGTCTCAGTGATGCAAGAGAAATCAGGAGTGCGCAGTGAGAACAATCATCAGCTTTATCGTTACAGTCCTCGTTTTTGCCGTTTTCTGTCCCGCGCAAGAGCGGAAAAATGAAGCAGGTTTCTTGCTTGGCGCCGAGCTGATTCCTGAACGGTCAACTTCGTCTGGAACAGCGCTCTCATTCAGCGACAGCGTCAGTTTCTCTGCAACGTATGCACGCCATCTGACCGGCAGACGAACAGAACTTCTCCTTGAATTCCCGTTTGCCGCCTCTCCCAGCCATAGTTTGGCATCGGCGCAAGAGGGCACGATCACCAGCCTCGCATCGCTATACGTTACGCCGTCATTGCGTGTACGTTTTCTTAACGCGCGGCCATTCTCTCCATGGGTTTCAGGTGGTGTGGGATATGGCCTGTATCAGGGAAGCCAGACCCTTAACAGTGGAGCGAGGAATCCGGCCGTGTTCCAAAACACGACAACCGTACAATTCGGTGGAGGTGTTGATTTCCGTACTCCACTCCATGTCTTTTTTCCGATCAGTTTGAGACTTGAGGCGCGTGACTACCACACGCTGGACACGCCGAACTTCGGTGTGGGGGTCCGAGGAGGCAGCCAGGACAACGTCATAGCTGCGGGCGGCTTTGTGATCCACTTCTAAGGGCGAATCCTCCTGAGAAAAAACTCTTCCAGGAATCAGCTAAATCACTGTAACCCTTCTCATCGCCGCCGGGTCTCAGTGATAGAACTAAGCCTCGTGCGACGCGTTCTTAAAGAACTAACTGAACGCGATCGCTTTAACGAGTCACGGGAAGAACTATGCCGTGCCTCTTGATCAAATCCGGCGACACCGGCTCAAAGGTGAGAACAGCTGCAAGGGCAAAGGCGGTTGTGCAACTGATGGTTCTAAGGCACCACAAGCGTAACTGGTTCTGGAGTGTGAGCCGGGCTACTCAGCCGGCTCCGTTCCCGGCCATTCCATGAGGAGACTGCTGCCAACAATCAGGACTGAATTTCAATCTGATTTGAACCCCGGCTGTTTTTGGCAGCCATAACAGCGAATGCCGCCTTCAAGGCGAGCGAAAGGCTTGATCTGAAATGACAAACAGGGTGATCGACTTCGGGCACCGTGCTTACGAGCGATTCCGTACTGGAACATCTTTCTTGCAGTCGCCGGTCCTGCTGCTGGTGCGCTTTTACTGGGGCTGGCAATTCGCGCAAGCCGGCTGGGGCAAACTACATAGGTTACATAAAGTTACGGAATACTTCGCTAGTCTGCACATCCCGTTTCCAAGCGTCAATGCGCCGTTTGTAGCTGGCCTTGAATTCATTGGTGGCCTTCTGCTTATCATCGGTCTGTTCTCACGGGTCACTAGTCTTTTACTCGCTGTAGATATGATCGTGGCTTACTTGGTCGCAGATCAGGAAGCTCTGCACTCGATATTCTCCGATCCGGGCAAGTTCTATAACGCCGATCCATATACGTTTCTCTTTGCT
>DASYBJ010000716.1:0-6605 GCA_036500845.1 Acidobacteriaceae bacterium | reverse complement strand
ACCAAATAGTAGACAAACTGTACGCGAGATTTCAGTGAAGACAATGCTGTGGGCGAAACCGATCACGTCGGCCCAATATCTTCCCAAGACTGCTTAAGAGCAATCCGGCATTCTGCTGGAACTCTCGAGCATGAGCGACCTCGTACGTTACTCTCACGACGCAGTAACGTTCATCAAACGACTCACATTGCGCGATGGCGAGTTGGCCAAAGAAGGAATGTCGTGAGGAAAGCCAGGAAAAGGGCTTGTCATACCGGCTACGGCAACCGTGGCGATGGCTGTCGCTCAGGAAGCAGCACCCTGAGAGGAAAACCCGATTGGATATTAGCTCGAGTACTTTCGAATCTTCCGTATTGTCATCGGACAGGTCATAATCAGTCCCGGTAACCGGATATCCCAGCTGACCCTCGCGGGCAAGACATTGTCCGAATCGAGCAAAAATAGCACTCACTTTTGATAGGTACCCGGAAACGATAGGTCCCTATCGGGACTGCCCCGGTCAGAAGCGGCAAGTTTGAGCATAAGTTCCCGAGGCGGGGCAGTTTCGATAGGGTCGTTTGAAGTAAGTCGCTGGCGCGACGGACGCGGTGATCCACCTATGGGATTTCAATACCCGCCGGAGACGTTTGCGGAGCAAGTGCGGTAGCGATGGGGGGAAGATCGAGTGGCAGAGGAACTCTATATAGATAAGAATCGAACGGGATCGGCATCTGCGAGGGTGCAGCGTGAGAGATGCAAGGGGGACTTGAGCACACGCTGGCTTTGCGTGCTTGAACACGACGGCAGGGATGGTCGATAGATCCGTAGTGAATGGCCAGATTTTCAGGAACTGTCATAGTTGCACCTTCTCGGTTGGGGCAGGCTTGAGCGGAAATGCAGCTGGCCACAGGTGAGCCGTTCGACAACCAGCATCAGGCCTGAACATGCGGGACAGCGGAGGCTGGGAGAATCTGGGAGATCGACGCGCGCCGCAACGCCCAGCAGTGCGCGGCAGCGAGTAAGCGCTGCACTACGTCTGCGGTTGGCCAACAGGCCGAAGTGGCGGATGCGGACCAGGCCGCCAGGCAGGACATGGACCAGGAAGCGACGCAGGAACTCATGGGCGGAAACGGTCATGACCTTCTGCTTGCTGCCGTGTGCATAATCTCTCCAGCGGAAGGAGACACGATCGTTCTCAAAGGCCACGAGACGATGGTTGGAGATAGCGACGCGATGGGTATAGCGGGCCAGGTAGTTGAGAACCTGTTCCGCCCCGCCGAAGGGTGGCTTGGCGTAGACCACCCAGTCCTTTCGACAGAGTTGGCAGAGGAAGTAGCCGAAGCTGCCGGGTGAGGCAAGGTGCTGAAGTGAGCCGTGGAAGTGAAGTCTGCCCTGTCGGAACAGTTGACGGAGTTCCTCGCTGAACTTGCCTCGGAAGACCTGGCTGAGTGCTTCGACGGGCAGGAAGAAGCGGCGCGAGGAATCTATCCATCCGGAGCCATCGCAAGCCAGGCCTCCAGCGGGAACGATGTAGTGCACGTGGGGATGATGCTGGAGGGTCTGCCCCCAGGTATGGAGCACGCCGAGGAAACCGATGTCGGCTCCTAGGTGCTTGGGATCGCGAGCCAGTTCGAGAAGCGAAGCGGCGCTGGCGCGGAAGAGCAGATCGTAGAGCAGCCGTTTGTTCTGGAGGATGAGAGCGGAGAACTCGTGTGGCAGCGTGAAGACGATGTGGAAGTAAGGCACGGGTAACAGTTCCGCCGAGCGCGCCGCCAGCCACTTGGCGCGTGCGTTCCCCTGGCACTTGGGACAGTGCCGATTGCGGCAGGAGTTGAAAGAGATAGCCTGATGGCCGCAGGACGTGCACTGATCGCGATGACCACCCAGGGCCGCGGTGCGGCAGCGGACGATGGCATCTAGTACCTTGCGATGGGGCCACGCAAGATGCGAACTGTGCTGCTCCCAAAAACTGTTGCCTGTTGCGCGGATGATGTCGGCCACCTCGAGGGTGGGCCGACTCATCGCTTCATCAGTCTCCGGGAGCGCTTCACCTCGTCAGGGCCGGAGACCGCGATGGCTTCTAGCGGGCTAGCAACCGCCTGTAGGTGGCGTCGGGACAAGTGCAGATAAACTGTCGTGTCGGCGATCTTGGCATGGCCGAGCAAAACCTGGATGGTGCGCAAATCGGCGCCGGCTTCCAGCATGTGAGTGGCGAAACTGTGCCGTAAGGCATCCTCGTACTACTCATGATCTGCGTCCCACAAAGATCTTTTATCCCTGTCACCCCCTATACGGGGTTGAGGTGGAAGTTGTTCGCCATTTGCGAAGGACAGAGTCGACGGTTGTCGTCGTCAGACTTCCAACAGGAACACAGATCGCATTACCCAAGTGGATGTTGACTCCCGAACTGTGTGATCGGTTGAGTTACGAAGATAGGCCCCGAATCGATATCACAGCTCTGCTTGAGCTCCGCGGGCTCATTGATGCCCAGCGCATCGATCGTGGTTTCAAGGACCAGTGTTGTGCAGAATCTGCATCAGGAGGTCAGGATGCAGAACAACAAGGAGAATCGCATCGTGCTGCAGCGCAAGCTGCGCTTCGAAGAAGAGGAGATTTGGACCGAGCTTCCGGAGTCGACGCGGGAACACTGCCGCGGACTGTGGCGCCAGCTTCTGGAAAGCGTTCTCAACAGCGGATACGGGAGGGCAGATGAACGAGAAAATTAAGGGACACCAGTTGGAGCGCGGAGCCTACGTTTACGTGCGTCAATCGACACCGTATCAGGTACGCAATCACCTGGAGAGCAAAGAACGGCAGTACGCCCTCGCACATCGTGCATCCCAGTTGGGCTTTCACAAGGTAATTGTGATCGATGACGATCTGGGCCGCTCCGGTGCCGGTACCCAGGAGCGGCCGGGCTTCGGCCGACTGCTGGCATCTGTGTGCCAGGGCTTGGCGGGAGCAGTATTAGCCCTGGAGGCTTCGCGGCTGGCGCGCAACAACCGCGATTGGCATCATCTTGTGGATCTATGCGCACTGACGGAAACGTTGCTTATCGACTGTGATGGGATCTACGACCCACGCCAGCTGAATGATCGTCTGCTCCTCGGGCTGAAGGGGACAATGTCGGAGTTCGAACTTGGCCTGTTGAGACAACGGGCTCGCGAGTCTTTTGAGCAGAAGGCGCGCCGCGGCTTTGCGATGTGGGAGCTGCCGGTGGGGTTTATCCGCAGCGATGAAGGACGTATCGAGAAGACACCTGATCGTCAGGTGCAGCAGGCGATCGCAAGTGTATTTCAGAAGTTCCGCCAGTTAGGAAGTGCACGCCAGGCTGCGATTTGGTTCCGGGAAGAACAAATACCAGTACCCAAAGTGCAACCGGGAACTGCCGGACTGGGGATCGTGTGGGCGTTACCGAGCAGCGGAAGGATCCGTCAGATGCTAAACAACCCGTGTTACGCCGGGGTGTTTGCATACGGCAAGACCGCCCCGCGAACTGTAATCGATCAGGGACGAGCCCGGCAGATCTCGCGTTACCAGAAACCGCACGAGGAGTGGAAAGTGTTGCTTATGGACCATCATCCGGGGTACATCAGTTGGGAGGAGTACCTGGAGAACCAACGGCAACTGGAGGCCAATGTGGCGTGGTCCAGCAGTGAAAGCGGCAGTGCGGCAAAACTGGGTGCGGCTCTGCTGTCCGGCTTGCTGCGATGTGGTCGATGCGGACGGAAAATGCAAGTTGTTTACAGCGGCAGCAGCGGCAGAGTTCCTCGATATGTCTGTCACGGAGATCGGGGAGATCGGGGATCAGGCCACTGCTTTACGGTAGGCAGTTTGCGGCTGGATCGAGCCGTGGTGCAAAGCGTACTAACGGCCATCCAGCCTGCCGGGATCGAGGCTGCAATCCAATTAGCAGCGTGCGCCAAGGTCGAGGGCGATGAGAAACGAAAGGCACTCGAACTGGCTCTCGAACGGGCTCGCTATGAGGAGAAGCGTGCGCGTCGGCAGTTTGATGCTGTCGAGCCAGAAAATCGTCTGGTGGCCAGCGAGTTAGAGGCTCGCTGGAACTGCGCACTGACTCAGGTTGCGGAAGCCGAGGCACGTCTCGCAGCGGCAGGAAAAGCTGCCGAGCCTCTCAGCGAGGAACAGAAGCAACGACTGTGCATGTTGAGCGAAGATCTCTCTGCGTTGTGGAATCAGCCCGAAGCGCCGATCCCACTGAAGAAGCGCATTCTGCGGACGGTCTTGACAGAGATCATCGTCGATAATGAACCTGACCCTTCAACTCATCGCCTGCGTCTCCACTGGGCGGGTGGAGTGCACTCGGAACTGCATGTGGAACGAAATAAGCCCGGACATCACCGTCACAGTGCGGACCGTTCGGTGATCGATCTGGTTCGCGAGTTATCGAAGATATGCCAGGACAAGGTAATCGCGGCTATCTTGAATCGTCTCGGATACAAAACCGGTCAAGACAAAACTTGGAATGCATCTCGTGTGGCCGGACTGCGGGGATATCACAAGATCGCTCCCTTCCAAAACCAAGATGATTGGGTGACACAACAAGCGGCGGCGCGAGAGCTACAAGTAAGTAATACGGTAGTGAAGCGACTCATTCGACAACGCACCCTCCCGGCAAGACAGGTCGTGGAATACGCACCATGGATCATCGAGAAAAGGGATCTATTGCTTCCGGAAGTACAACAAGAAGTGAAAGCGGCACGTCGTGGCGCCCATAAACTTCCGCAAATACCCTTCGGTCAAGGCAAATTCTCTTTAGAATGAATGGAGTCTGAAAGGTGGTGTAGTATGCCCAAGCCTGCCGGAGGGTGTGCGGAGAGACTCGCTTCGTGATGCCGGCGCGTCTGGCAGCTTCTGTCACGGCGACCCAGACGATCTTGGTTGTAACAGGTACGTCTGCCCGCCAGTTCTTCACCGTGCCTGGGAAGAGATAGGTTCGGGGCTTCATCCATCGCCAATACTCGCGCAGGGTCTGCAGAAGCTTCGGACTCAACAGGACGTCCCGGTCACGCCCGCCCTTGCCTTGGCGGACATGAATGACCATGCGTTCGCTGTCGATATCGCAGACCTTGAGCCGGCACAGTTCGGCCCGGCGCAGCCCGGTTGCATAGAGCGTCATTACCATGGCGCGATGCATGAGGTTCGCGGTGGAGTCGATCAGTCGCTCTACCTCTTCTTGACTTAGTACTGTCGGTAGTCGTCTCGGGCGCTTGGGAAATGGAATGTGATCGGGAAGATACGGCCGCCTCAGTGTCTTGACAAAGAAAAAACGCAGAGCCGCTGTACGGCCTTCGATGGTACCCGGCGAGAGCTTGCGATCACGAAAGAGATGAACCTGGTACTCGCGGATATGGTTGGGGCGCAGACGATCCGGTGAGCGGTTAAAGTACCTCGCGAAATCCTCTACTGCATGGAGATAGGAACGTACGGTGCTCTGAGCATAGTTGCGACGCTGGAGTTCATCCAGCATCAGTTGCCGAAGATGGGTCACAGTAACCTCCTTGTGACCCAAGCCTTACACCGTTGATAATGCTCCGGGAACGCCACCGCTGCAGCGTCCGTCGCGCCAGCGACTTAGTTCAAACGCCCGAGTGTTTACTGATCTGGTGTGCAAGGCTCTACTTGGACCTATAGTCGCCTACCGAATAAATACCGTTATTGATGGTAACTGGTGCCAGATAGAACATAGGGCGCCTAGACAGCGGCTACCCAAAACTGATCGCGTACTGCATATTCCATTTTCCATGAAATTCCAGCAAAGCTTCCCTCGATGGACCTGCAATGAGAAAGTTCCTTGATGCTCGGCCGGCCAAAATATGCCTTATTTCCGGCCGCAACACACTTTAATTCACATAGTGGATGTCAATCTTCCTCAAGGAGGGCTGATGGCCCGGAATGCATCTCGTATCAAGCTCGGTTACTATCCTCTTCCTTCGGCGGAAGGTGCTCGCTTGCGGTCACTTCTAACGTTTACCGCGGGAGCGAGCGCGATCGACCCTTGCGCTGGCACGGGCGCGGGACTTCATCAACTCACGGCTGGCGCCGAGGTCGAGAAATACGCAGTAGAACTGGACGCAGAACGCGCTGCGCTGGCCGCGTCGAGTGGCATCTCCACGGTACATGGCAACCTATTCGACACGGTCGGCAGGCTGGGAAGCTTTTCCTTTCTCTACCTCAATCCTCCCTACGATTCTGAGATCGGCTCCATGAACAACAAGCGCATGGAATTCCTGTTTCTCGAGCACACTTATCGGTGGCTGGTCGAAGGGGGCGTGTTGCTAATGGTCGTGCCGCAAGAACGGCTGGAGCCAACAGTTCCGCTTCTCGCCGGCAACTTCACAGACCTGCAGGTTTTTCGGCTGACAGATCCGGAGGCGCAGCGCTTCGACCAGGTCGCTCTCTTCGGCGTTCGGAAGCGAATGCGCGGCGAGCACCACGACCGCAATCGCGAAAAGCTGCAGCGACTAATATGGAACCGCTCGATGCCGACGCTGACGGGCAACGAATTGCCTTACACTGTGCCGCCTGCGAAACCCGTCCCTCTTGTGTATCGCGGATTGCCACTGGACCGGATCGAAGACCTGCTTGTGGGTTCCGGTGTGTGG
>DASYBJ010000715.1:0-3669 GCA_036500845.1 Acidobacteriaceae bacterium | reverse complement strand
AATCAGCGTTAAGAGCGATGCGAGATAGAACCAGCGCTGCCCACTCCTGCTTAATACGACCAGCAAGAGGTTGGACAAGATCGCCAAGACGCCCCAGATCGGCATCCGCGCGTCGGCAAGCATGTGGAAAAAACCCATGATTTCGGTTCCGGCAGATGGTGAAGCCATTCTGAGAGCGGAACGGCCGATCGTCAAAAAGAACATGTCCGTGCCAAACACGACTGCTGTGCTTAGAATGCCAACGAGAGATAACACCCACATCCAATGGTTCATTGTCCCTCCGCCTTTCTAACCGTCGCCGCGGCGATTTGCTGGAATACGACCAGCAGATTGAATTCGTCCCAATGCTCGATCAGCTTTCCTTCAAGCGTGCTTATTGAAAATGCCTCGGATTGGCTCCTCGACGCACAAGATCAAGCCTAGCGACCACCCGCCCGTTTCTTGTATTACGTCCTGATGAGCTTAGCTCTGGTTAAGCTCCTGGCGGTAGGAGGGTCAGACCGAACGGTCGAGCCAGTTCAACCAGCTGCGAGGGATTGGGGGCTGGCGAACATTTTGCCACCGCCAAGAAGTACTCCTCTAGTCCGCCGGGAGTGATAACGAATACCAAGCGGCTGGGCGTGGACGCCACGTTGCGAAAGCCGTGCGGAATGTTGCGGGGCAAGATCGCGGAGGCACCAGGGGAAACGATCCGGCGCTCATCCCCGACATGCAACTCGTAGCTACCGTCAAGAATATAAAAGATCTCGTCCTCACGTGAATGGATGTGACGCGGTGGACCCCAACCAGGCGGCGTAACCTGCTCGTTCACTGTATACCGTCCTCCAGTGCCGGCGGCGGTGGCGATCAGACGCATTGTTGTCCCGAGTATCGTGAAGGTGGGCCCATCACCGGCATCAGTCAGAATCGGATGAAAAGGCGGTGCGGCGGAACCGGTCACAGCGTCTACCCTCAATTTGGCTTCACTCATCGGTTTAAACTCCTTCCTTGGTCATCAAGACCACTAACTCAAGTACTTCCATCGGCGATCCATGACTCGCATCATCGCGTCGACAGCATACTCGCCAACTCCCTTTTTCGCCTCACGGTCGACAACATCGCTATTGCGTCAGTTGTGCTATGGGCATGGGATGGGGTCCAAGCAGGTCGGAGAGAGCCTCCGAGAGCGTGGGAAAGCGAAACTGAAATCCGGTGGAGAGAGCCACTTGTGGCACCGTGCGATGGCTATCGAGAAAGAGGTCTGCACGCTCTCCCCACACCAGCTTCATCATTCCCCTGGACATGGGAAAGAGCCTGGGGCGATGAAGGGTGTGCGCGAATATTTTGGCGAACTCGCGACTGGTAACAGGATTGGGACTGGCGCTGATGAATGGGCCTGTAATGGTTTCCTGATCCAAGGCGTGCAGGATCAAGCGCGCGGCATCATCGATATGAATCCAGGAGAACCATTGTCCCCCAGGACCAAGCGTACCGCCAAAGCCGCTGCGATATACGGGGAGCAGGCCAGCTAACGTTCCTCCTTCTCGCCCCAGCACCAGGCTCTGGCGAAGCAGCACCAGCCGGGCGCCAGTTTCGCGCACACGCTGCGCTTCGGCTTCCCACACCTGGGCCAGTTCTGCAAGGAAGCCTCCAGTCCCAGGGGCCGCCTTTTCATCAACCTGCCGATCTCCAGTATCGCCCGCGTACTCGACCGCAGTGGAAGAAATGAAGGTGCATCCTTCTCCTCCGATCTTGCGGATGCCCTCCACGAGCGAGCGGGTCGCAAGCAGCCGTGTTTGGGTGAGTTCCTGCTTGCGTGCCCGACTCCAGGGCTTGGCAAAGATGGGATCGCCCACCAGATTGACCACCGCGTCGGCCCCATCGACTGGAGCTACCGGATCACTGGCCTGCCATCTCCGAATCTCTACGGCAGATGGGAAGTGATGTGCCGAAGGCTGGCGCACCAGCGCAATGACCCGATCCCCTGAAGCCTGCAGTGCCTCCGCCAGGCGGTGGCCGACCATGCCGTTGGCGCCTGCGATAGCCACCGTGCGGGATTCGTCAGCTCTTGGTCTTGTCGTCATCGTCTCTTTCTTTTGCATAAATCATCTCCTTGTTATAAAAACTAGCAACGCTATATATACGACGTGGAGCGTTCGGAAAGGATTCACCTTCCGCCAAAGAAGTTCTAGCGGCGCTATAATTACTGTCAATGGCAACGAATCTGGCAGCGAACCGAATTGCGGAACGAAAACTGCGTGACAGGCAGGCCCGCCGGGCACAGATCATCAGTGCCGCACGGCGGATCGCGGAGCTTGAAGGGTGGTCCAACGTAACCCTTCGGCGGCTATCGGACGAAATCTCTTACAGCCAACCCGTCTTGTACGCTCATTTTGGAAGCCGCGAAGGGATTCTCGCCGCGGTTGCCATCGAGGGTTTCCAGGAATTGGGCCTGGCTTTGGAGAAGGCACGGAAACGGGCTAAACGTGGAGGTGCGGTCGAATCGGTCACGGCCGCATATCTGGAGTTCGCCGCATCTTCACCCGCACTGTATGAAGTGATGTTTTCGCTCAGCCCGAGCGTACCATTCGATGACCCGGCTACTCCTCCGGAGCTGCGTTTCGCGTTTTCCCAACTCCTGGAGTTGTTTCAGGGGCTGAGTTCGAAGCTAGAGGTTATATCGGAACTGTTTTGGGCGAGCCTCCATGGTATCGCCGAGCTAACAAGAACCAAGCGATTTCCCCGCAGCCGTCAGAAAGAGCGCGTGAGGGCGCTCGTCGAGCTCTTCAATCTCCCAGGAGATGAAACGGCACAGGTGGTGAAAGCGCGATGACTGTAATAGGCGCGCTCTCGTCATTTCGCAAACGAGGCGAGATGAGTCCTAATAAACGCGCTACCGTCACTCGGACGAGTTAGTCGGCTGTCCGGACATATGGCTGTTCATATGGGCGGCCGAGTTCCCGTGAAACGGGGATTTGAGTAAGTTCGCTGCTCGACGTTCATTCCTTCGGCAAGTTACCGAAATCGAGACTTCGCGGGCAGTTCACCAGAAGGTGGAGGCTCGCTTTTCGGACTCAATTATCTTTCTGACTGAACCTGGTGCACAACATCTTGGATCGCGTTTGCGATGGCATCCGGTCGTTCCTGATGCATCCGGTGGCCTGAGTTGGGCACTATCCGCAGTTGACCGTACTTCGACCGGCTGGCGAGGTCCACTTGAAAACTATGCCAAGCTACGTTGATGCCGTCGATCTGCTGTGGCGTGAGGTTGGGAAATGCCGCCTGCGGAACTTTCTCTGAGCGCTCCAGAACGATGAGTGGAATGTCTGCGCGCCATGTGAGCTTTTCCTGGTCAGGAAGAAATCCGTCGTTGCGCAAAGAGGAAGGATTATTCCAGTCAGGATCCATTTGCGGAGCGATGGCTGCATCCCGCCACTGCATCTCCTCATGCGACGAGTCCACGAACACCAGCCCTCCAACCTCACCAGGATGTTGTTGCTGATACCGTCGGATCAAGACGCCGCCCGCTGATATGCCGACCAGTACGTATGGTTTTCGCAAGTTTGCTGTCCCAAACAGATCATGCATCTCGGAGACTACCTGATCGATGGAGTGGGACTCCTGAACCTTATCGCTTCGGCCTGCGCCAATCGCGTCGTAGCTGCATATTCGTATCGATGGTGAAACGTC
>DASYBJ010000714.1:0-16926 GCA_036500845.1 Acidobacteriaceae bacterium | reverse complement strand
AGAGGATATCCAAAGTTGAAGTGATATAGCAGCATGAATGGCGTCTCACGCATGCCCTGATTCTCAACCAGATCATTTACCGAAAAGGACGTGCTCTGCAACGATGTCGTGATTGTTCGCTCTAAGAGCATGTTGGGACCATGCACCGAGGTCTCCCGCACCTTGCCGGAAACGCTCAAGAGACAATCGTCTCCTTTCCAAGACTCCGACCAGTTCACTGACTCTGCGGGCGTGTTCGATATCACACCGTGCAGGCCTAGATTCTCGCCTTCATCTTCGGATGGAGCTCCAGCTGTGGTGAGCCCGCAAGTCGAGAGCAGGCCGCCGGGAAAGCTCTTTAGCCAGTCGACGCCGCTGTTCGAGAAATATGCAGGGTGGACCATCCCGCTGGGAGAGTGCCAGCTGAGCGATCGTCCCAGAAAGCTCGCTTCGAAGATATCCATTCCGCGGTCCGGAACCACCCACAGCTCAAGACCACGAGCCGTGCGCACACGGAGAGTCGAAACTCCCTTGGCCTTTCCATCTGCATGTGTGAATAGAGAAATGCCGCCGATCTGTGAGAGTCTCCCGGTGCGCTCCTCAGTGAAAGCTCGGAAGTTTCGTTCGGGGTGAGAATCCATGCTCCTCCATTCCGGATAGCACTACCGAAGGAACTGCTGTTTGCAGCGGACCAGCGAATGGACTCCTCAGGCATACATGTTCCCGGTTCAAAGAGGGGAAATTGAATCGCAGAGCTGGCCGAACTTGATCGCTTCTTGCGAATCGATCCGTACTCACGGCAACTTCTTCAACCAAATGTTCCGGTGCGAGATCTTGACTGTGCCCCCACCCTCGATCTCGAATGCCAAGAGACCTTGGGCCCGATAGAATTTCGGATCGGTGTCGACGAGAATCGCCATGACGTGTCCATTGACAATGTGGATCATCGTATTTCCGTCGGCGATGACTTCGACCTGATTCCACTCGCCAGGCTTGATGTAAGACTTCAACTGATCCGGATCGCCCACCATCGCCAAAAGTCGCGGCTTTATGCCTGGCTCTGTGGCTACCATTTGCCCTCGCCAGGCGATGATTCCGCGTGGGCTGTCCTGTTCATAAAGCTGTCCCGTGTACCGATTGTTGTAGTCGAAGTCGGCCTGGTAGCCCGTCAGGTTCCACTTGGCGTGTTGTTGAGCCCGTATCTCGTTCTGCTTCATCCTCTGCTTCTGTTCATCCGTCTGCCGTGCGAGACGGTCGGCAGGAATTGCCCGGCCCTTGGGCGCGACACTCGCACTCCGGTACTGGATACCTCCGTTGGCGCCTGATCCTTCCAGCTTCATCTCAACTTTGAGCATGAAGTTCCCAACCTCCCCGCCTCGCCAAATAATGTTGGTCGTGCCCGAGGGGTGTTCATCGCTGGAAACGCCGACGATGGCGCCATCCTCGACATGCCAGACTTCGGAAGGCCCATCCCAACCGTTCAGGCTCTTGCCGTCGAAGATCTGTGTCCAACCTTCATGGTCGTTAAAGTTGATCGGCTCCGGCTGTACAAAACGGCTTGGGGGCGCAGAAGGTGCGGGCGCTTGCTGGGACACCACATAGCGTGGTCCAAAGAGACTGCTTAGGGCCGCGAAGACAATCGCAGACGCCATAGAGCCGCGATTCTTAGCGGGACTGGGAAACGTAGACTTGGGTGACATAAACTTTTCTCCAACGGCGCTCGCTACTACTTCGCTAGGCGGGGTCCACCGTCTGCCACTGTTTTGTCTTCGCGGAATTCAATACCGCATCGGTTACATAGTCAACCGCCAAGCCATCGCGGAAGGTCGGAGCCACTTGCCTGCTCTCACCTGCTGCCTGGAGAAAATCCGCGACTTGATGGATAAACGTGTGCTCGTAACCGATTTGTAAGCCGGGTACCCACCAGTTCTTCATGTAAGGGTGAACGCCGTCAGTGATATGAATGTTCTTCCATCCGCGCAGTCTGCCTTCGTCATGATGATCGAAGAACTCCAAACGATGGAGATCGTGTAGATCCCATCGGGCGGAGGCACGTTCCCCATTGATCTCCAGCGTAAAGAGCGCCTTGTGCCCACGCGCATAGCGCGTCGCCTCAAATAGGGCCGTGGAACCGTTATGAAATCTACACAGGAAAGCACTGGCGTCGTCGATGTTGACCGGCTGCATTTTGCCGGTACCCGTATGCTTGCGCTCCTTGATGAAGGTCTCGGTCATCGCTGCGACTTCCGTGATCGGACCATTGAGCCAGAGCGCCATATCAATGTTGTGCGCAAGCAGATCGCCCGTGACGCCGCTGCCGGAAACCGAAGCATCCAGCCTCCACAAACCTTCGCCGCCCTGCGGCAGATCCTGCGAGATTGTCCAGTCTTGTAAGAACTGTGACCTATAGTGAAAGATCCGTCCGAATCTTCCCTCATCCAGCAGGTTCTTGAGCAACACGAGAGCTGGGACACGCCGATAGTTGTACCAGACCATATTCGCCGTTTTGGCCGACTCAACCGCATCCACCATGGTCTTGCCCTCGGCGGCTGTGCGTCCCAACGGCTTCTCGCAAAGGATCATTTTGCCCGCCTTCGCAGCTGCAACGGCGATCTCCGCGTGCGTATCGTTCGGGCTCGCGATATCGATCAGGTCAATATCGCTCCTTTGGACGAGCTGGCGCCAATCGGCCTCGATCGATTGGTAGCCCCAATTTGCGGCAAACGCTTTCGCACGCTCCGCATTGCGGGCGCAGACCGCCTTCAACACTGGTTGGTATGGCAAGTCGAAGAAGCGCGGCGCCTGGAGGAACGCATTCGAATGCGTGCGCCCCATGAATCCGTATCCGACGACTCCGATGTTCAGCGACTTCTTCGCCATACTTGATCCTTCTGCCGCTCGATCAGTCCCAGCCGTGACCGTTCCGAACAGCAATCATCGTTTGCAACACATCCTGCCATGTCTGCGGCGACATCATCATCGCGTTGGGGAACATACAACCGTCCCAGCAGATGTGCTCAAAGGCGCGTGTCGGAATGCCGCTCTCGTCCCGCATCCATAAACCCGCGACTTTGACGATGTCCATCTTGCCATTTGGGTCAGTCGCGGGGCAGTGACGCCCCGTTTTATCGTGAGAACCACTTCCATGCACCGTGCCGTCGTTCTGCGCTACATGAAAGTCGATCGTCCATGGGCGGAGTGCGCGGGTAACTTGCTTCAGAGCGTTCATTAGAACCACTTCGTCGGACCAATCGAAGTCCTGTGGTAAGAGGCGATCCTCGGGAGCGTTGTAGCCGAGCGTATAGAGCATCGAGTGCGCCATATCCGCCTGGAAGCCCAGCGTGCCGGGCCGATCCACCATCTCCAGTAACTCGACCATGCGTTTCCAGCTGTGCATTCCACCCCAGCAGATCTCACCCTCAGCAGCAAGAAGTTCTCCATAGTCTTCTGCGATCGTGCAAGCCTCGCGGAACGTACCGGCTATCCGCTTCGTGTTCGCTGCGGGATCTTTCGCCCAGTCCGCGGGACCCGTTGCGGAGTCGATGCGTACGACGCCATAGCGTCGAATCCCGAGGTCGCGAAGTGTTCTGCCCATCGCACAAGCCTTGCGGACCTGTGTAAGAAACTTTTGGCGATCCTGCTCCGAGCCCATCGCCGAACCGCCTCCCGTGGGTAGCCAGACTGGAGCGACCAGAGAGCCAACCACCAGGTTGCGAGCAGCGATGTTCTCCGCCAACCGCGCTAGATCGTCTTTCGTCGAATCAATATCCACGTGCGGAAGAGAGGCGAACAGATCAACCCCGTCGAAACGGATACCCTCCAACTCTGCCGCGGCCGTCAGATCCAACATCGTATCGAGATCGATCGGCGGCTCTGAGTCCGGGCCCTTGCCGACCAGTCCGGGCCACATTGCGTTATGAATGGCCGGACGCTTATGCTCCTGTTTCGCGCTCACCGTTCCTCACTTTTTGACGAGTGGCTCAGCATCCGGATTCCCTGGCCCGAAGTGTTTCAGGAAAACCAATGGATCGGACGAGCTTAGATTCTCGATGAGAACTCCCTGTTGGGCCGCGGCTGCAGTGACGAAAACTTCATCTTCCGTCATCTCGCCGAACCGAATCATTGATGGTGTTCCGACGGGCTGTTTGGCAATTCGTCCATGGCCCTGAGTCAGTATCACGCCGTACGCAGCCCGGTCGCTGATCGTTGCGCTCTGCTTCGGTAAGATCGTGAGTTCCTTGGCTGAATAATATTTGGTTCCATAGGTGACCCAGAGCTCGCGGTATCCTTGGCTCTCCATCTCCTCCACCGGCTTAACCGGACGTGGACGGGTTTTGTTCGTTTTCGCGAATTCGGGATTAAGGTTCGCATCCCAGTCAAGCATGCTGATCAAGTGATCGATATTGTGGCTGAACTCAGGCTTGACGTCTTTTACCAGCAGGCTCCAGTCCACCATACGTCCTTCCACCTCGGATTGGAACATCGCGAAGACATCGCTATTCACCTGCGGCTCGTAGGTGACAAGAGAACCGGGAGCGTGCAGGATGCCGGGATTGACCTGCCAGCCCTCGCCCGGAACAAGACGGTAGGCGCGAGCGTGGTCAAGGATGCCATTGTCACCTTTGTTCCAATTCTCAAGACAGCGGCGGATGTCTTCCTTGGTCGTGCCAGGTTCGAGGCCCATATATGTGTGAGGGAAATTGTTTTGAATCTGGTTATATTGTGGGGGAAAGTAGTACGCCTCCGGCTTGCCCTTTTGCCCCACCAGTTTCGCGAACTCGTCGGTTTGGTGCATGTGGTGAGGGATAGGTCCCATGTTGTCGAAGAACTTGCAGAGCAGGTTCCATCCGCCTTCGCGCTTCATCACATCGGCGCTGAGCAGGAGGTCGCCGCCTACCTCGATCGCATCCTTCAGCAAAAACTTCTCGCCCTTGTCCGGCTGAACGTAACTCAAGCCCTCGTCTGGAAGAGTATCCGGTCCATTCGAAGCCTTCGTCGTCGAGGAGAACCAGCGCTCGTTGATACCCCCGCGATGGCCACCGAACGCGTATAGATCGTCAGGGTGAAGCTTCAGCCTGCGCCCAGGGATCATAAACGAGCGTGGCACCCAACAGGGCCGCAGTCTCAAAACACCTGAACTCGCATCGACTGCATTTTGCACTTGGGATCGAGTAAGCATTCTAGCCTTATCCTTTATTTCTGTATGGTTGGTTGCTCGGTAACTGTGTTTAGCCGAAGGGCTGTTTTGCGCATCGACCACCCAAAATGATTGCGTCGGAACACGTCCCGTCGGAGCTGCTCTCGTGAGAACGAGACGCTACAGAACATCAGTGCTCTATGTCAATCCCGAAGGAATATAAGGTTCCGTCGTGTGTGGTGAAGAAAACGTGCGCATCGGCGACTGAGACTCCGGACATCTTCGCGTAAGTGGCGATCTCATCTCCGCTGGTGTACAACTCTTTGCCGGTGTCAGCATCGAGCACATAGAGCCTGGCGTGAGTCTTCGCATTCCCCTCGGATAGAACGATTACAACTCCGTTTGCCACCACTGGCGGCGAAGGGTTGACTAAATCACGGGATGACCAGGCCGGAGTCAATACCGTTTTGCCGTCTTGCTCTTCTACCTTGAACGCCACGATGCTGCCATTTTGAGCCGCGTCGTTGCTCGCTGCCCACTTCACGTCTGTCTTCAGGGGACCAGCCACAGATGCCAGAATCCAGGAAGTTCCGTCCGCCTCCTGCCAGTTCGTCATCCCACCCCAAGCTTCGCTCTTCGGTTTGGAGATAACAGGCGTTTGAAACAAAGGCGTGTGGTGATCTTGTCCACCCAACGATTCGCTATCCAGCAGGACGAATCTTCCACCACTGCCAGCCGCGGCGAGGAGCTTCTTCTGCTTGAACGTGAATGCAACCGGAGTAGAGTTCGGTAGCTTCCCTTCGTTCCCAGCGGGCGTATACCAGTCCTTTACCTTCAGTTCCTTCTCCGTCAACTCCAGAATGCTGTCGGGGAACACGTCCGCAGCTGAACTAACGGCGCCGCTCCCGGTCGTGAGATATACCACATTGTCTCCAAGCGTCGGACCCATCGAGACCAGCGGTCTGACAGCTTGGGTCGGATAACTTGTGACCGGGTAATCGCTGCTGCCCAGGTCGATGGCCCACAATCCATTTGCCGCACTTCCGCAGCCCTGATCGGTTGCTGTGTATAAAACCTTGCCTTCGATGTTGAAGCCGTTCGAGATACCGGGCGGAAATGGGAGAAACTTCACGGGAGGAGCGAAATCTGCACCAGTCGACAGAATCTGCTCATGAAGATAGCCATCGCCGGTTAGAACATAGACACCCCGAAACCCAAAACCACCGCCGCCGGCCGACTCACCCAGACGACGCGACGTAGATGGAGTAGGCGGAGGCGGTGCAGGGGGCAGAGTCCCTGGCCCACGGCGAGCATTGAAGTTGATGACGTGCGGCGGCTCGACAAGAATCCGCAGATTGCTCGTGCTGCACCCACCTCCGGAAGCAGGAAGATCGAAGTGCTTCTGCCATACGATTTTTTCAAGCTCGTAGTCCACCGCATAGACTGTGTCCGCACTTCCCCAGAGCACGATGTCCTTGAATCCTTGCGCATTGATTAGACGGGGAGCAAGAAGAGGCTCACTGAACGAAGCGTCCTTCGTATCGCTCCCCAGTTTCATCTTCCAGAGGAATTTAAATTGTCCAGGTACCGTCTCCTTAGAAATCTTTGGCTCTATCTTTTGCCAGCCGCTGTGCCCCGCGTCGCTGTGAGCTATCGGCCAGTTGCCGACTGCCTGACCGTAAGCGAACCCCAGGGAAAACACTGCGCCAGCTGACGACAGAGCGATAAATCGACAGAGGGAATTTTTCATCAACGACCTTTCCCAGTGGTATGGATGAACGAATCACTTACTTGATGCCGAAGCAATAAATTGTTCCGTCAAATGTGCCGAAGATAATGCGGCCACCCGCGACAGCAAGCCCCGACTGATGCAAGAACGAGGAAATCTGATTGCCGCTCGAGTACAGTTCTCTTCCTGTAAGGGCATCCAACGCATACAGCTTTGCAGGAATAGAACGCTGGATTCTCTGCTCAGATGTAAAGAGGCCGCCCTCGATGTCGTTGGCCTGACCCGTAAACTCGCCCGCGGCCAGCGCAAACACCACTCCATTCGCGACTACGGGTGGTTCCGCCGTCATCATGTCGCGTGATTGCCAAGCGGGAGCGAGGACCGGCTTCCCACCTTTCTCTTCTACCTTGAAAGCGAGAATGCCCCCGTTAGGAGTGGGTCCATAGTTGTTCGGGAAGTTCACAATCGTCGGTCCGCCATTCGGAGCCAGTACCCATTGCGTTCCGGTGTTGTCCTTCCAAGCGGCGAGGCTGCCCCAAGTGCCCTCGGTCTGAAAGTTCACGTTGGCATTGGCTATGAGCGGGGATCGGAACAACGGTGTCTGGTGATCAGCCCCGCCCATCGACTTGCTGTCGAGTAAGAAAAAACGTCCTTCCTTGCCCCCGCCGACAAGAAGATCACGCCCCTGATAGGAGAAAACAACCGGGGTGACATTCATATCCAAGTCACGCTTGGTTAGCCATTCGTAGTTGGAGGGTGTGTAGTAATCCTTCAGCGTGAGGGTGTCGTTCGAGAACGTGTAGGCCTGAAAAGTGCTCGCCAGTAGACCAGCCTTCGCGTCATAGGGATGGTCTCCGGATTCGAAATAGATCGTCCCGTCGTGACCAACTGCGGGTCCCGCTACGCCCCACAGCCCTCCCTGCGGAGGAGTCGAGAAGGACACCTTCTTATTGACCGTATCGTAGGCATACAGGGCGTTTGGTACACCTCCGCAGCCCTGTCCCGTAATGGTATAAATAATCCCGTTGACAAGATTTAGGCCGTAGCCCTTGCCGTAGATCCGTGGAAGCATTTGGACCGGATCGTTCTTCTCTTCGCCATCAGAGAGATCCAAGGTGTGAAGATACCCGTCGCTTGTGAGGACGTAGACCAAACGTTCGCCTTCGCCAGCTGGAGTAACCACAGGCGTGGCGCTTAGCGCGTTGGTGCAGATGAACCCGCGTCCTTCTCCAGGTTCCGGCGGCATCGGGGACGACCACTTCAACTTCCTTTGCCAAATCATCGACCCCGTGTCTGCATCGATGACGTAGACGTCGTTCGAACTCCCGGCCAGGATCGCCACGCTTTTGGCGCCACTCGCCGTGGTGACATCCGCGACAATGAGTGGCTCCCGGAAAGATTGCATGCCCATCGGCTTGTTGTCGGTCTTGAGTTTCCAAAGAAGCTGGATGTCTTTGGCGTCCGCAGGTGAAATCCTTGTCTCGTTTCTTTGCCAGCCATCACGCTGCGGATCGAAGCTGTCGGTCGTCCATTCCGGGCTCTGGGTGGTTTGCCCGCCGGCTGAACTAAAGCGCGGCGAGAAGCTACAGCAAAGCACAAGAAACAAACCCAGCATTACTTTCAATCGGCACTGCCTCAGACTCATCGGGGTGAAACCCTCGCCAACAGAGATCAAACTACGCGTTCAACGGAGACGGCGTCAGCTTCGGCGCTGGTGTTTATGAGACGTCTCATTTCGCGAGCATCTTAATGAGGACGCAACACGGCTGTCAAACTGCTCTCGCGGTTCACGGAGGTGAGCTGCGTGCAGTTTTGAAATCGAGGGCGGTTGCTCTGTAGGAACAGCTATGGGCACAAGTTGGATGCTGTATCGTGCAACGATTCCGCCATTCACTAGAAAGTCGCTCCAAAAGCGATCGATGTTGAGCCCGGCAGTTCTGGGTCGAGCGGCCAGACGACGCTGAGCGGCCCAAGGCTAAAGGAGAGGGCTTGAGAGCTCCTGAAGGCTCTGAGACCCGATTCAGGTCTTTCCCGTTTCAAGGGCAGTGAACCATACGGATCCAAATGGAGTGCCTGGGAGTTTCAGTTCCGCCTTCCCGGAGTACGTTCCGGCAAGCGACCTTCGCGTCAACTTTAGTGTGTCGATGTACTCGGCTGCATAGGACATGCCTTCCGGCAGCGGCAGATTTGCCTCTGCCGGTGCATGAACGTCGAAATAATAGAAGACAACAGAGTTGTTCTCCCGTTTAGCACCGAGTGTGCTTCCCGATGGGTACGCGGTGAAGCCAATCGGGCCGTCTCCTTTGGCAATCGTCTCTTCCAACATGCTGCGCAAAAACGCGATCTTTGCCGGACTGCTGCCATGCAGAACGCCACCGTGCGACCACCACAGGATGTCTCTATCAGAAAGGTAAGTTTCACCATGCCCGGCATACGCTCCTTGCACTGTAGCGAGCCAGAAGCGGCGGGTCATCTCATCGCCCGGTATGTTACCCCAATTCGAAGCGATATTGCCCTCGTACTGGCACTCATCGTAGACCAGTGGCTTTTTCCAATCAGCGCGCCATGAGGCCGCATACTCGAAATGCGCATCCTGGACCCCGGCATGAGAGCACCATGCTCGGCCATATTCGTATACATGGTGCGAGTAGTGAATGGAACGTAGATGGCCGTAAGCATCCTCTTCCTGAAGAATGCTGGCCAAACGATCCCAGTCGGTATTCGTCTTGGATTTCAGCAGATCGAACTCATTGGCCTGCGACCACCACACATTCCGAAACGCGGAGTATCTGGCAACGACATATCGAAGATAGCGGTCGTCCACTTCGGGCGGCATTGACTGATAGCCCCACTTATCGTACGGGTGAAACAAAATCAGATCTGCCTGAACTCCAATGGCACGTAACTCGCCGATCAGATGGTCTAAGTGCTTAAAATAATCCACATTGAATCTCGAGTAGTCATTCCGATCGGCGCTCCGAGGGAACGGATACATTGGGGGTTCAGAACGATTGTGCTGATACCACTTCGGAAAGATACACATCCTCAGCTTATTGAAAGGTGACGCCGAAAGTGTCTGCAGGGTTTGACGCTGAGTCTCTTCCGCTTGAAACGCCCATGCGTAGCAAGTTGTGCCGCATTCGACGTAGGGTGTTCCATCCGCATACCCAAAGTGATAGCTGTCGCGAACCGATACCGGACCATGGTTCCTATCGCCGGGCGATGTGCAAAGGAACACCCCGGTCTTTGCATCGAGTTCGGGTTTGTTGCTGGCTGTTGTGTACGTCCAGCTACCGAGATCGTCAGGCATGAAGCGGACCTTGTAAATTGCTTCCCCATCGTAAAATCCACCCACCGTTACGCTACGGTTCTTCAGCTTGAAAGTGGCCGAAAGCGAAACATCGACGAAGGGATTCCCTTCCGCTGGACCGCGCAATACAATTTCGTAGTATTCCCACCGCTCCACAGATTTTTGAGACTCATCCGTTGCAACCAAGCGGTTCGCGTTGGCGACATTACCCGGATCGGCGACCCCGACCAAAGCCAAAGAAGATAATTGCAACATCTCTCTGCGATTCATGTCCTCTGACCCCGGCGCACATTTCGACAGATATGTGGCTGAGCTATTGATCCATTTTGTGCGGGCGATTGTGCCGGCTTCATAGAGGGCTCTCGCGAACTACTTTACTCTTTCTAGGACAAGCGACGTGGCGCCGTAGTCTCCCTGTAAGTCCAGGTTGAGCCCGTGGTTCATCAGATAGTCTCCCGTCATTCGATGAAGCTCTAGAGATTCTTCAGGATCGATCGGGCGAATCTCATAGATCGCGTTCGCATCGAGGCCACGCAGTCGAAGAACCGGAAAGGGAGTGCCGAACTGCTCAGAATGTAGAAAGGCAAAGAGCACCGCTTGACTTCCATCCTCTGAGACAAACTCTTGAGCAGACTGTTCGCTCTGCTCTGGTGCAAGCAGCCGATACTGCTCGCCGCGCTGGACAGTTGACCGGACGGTCTTGTAATACTCGACGAGCCTGGCTGCCTCTTGCATCTCCTCCGGAGACCATTTGTTCAGGTTTCCACCGATACCAAGGGAGCCGGCCATCGCAACGAGAAAGCGAAACTTTAGCGGGATAACTCTCTTATCGAGAAAGTTCGGAACATCCGTAACCCAAGCCATCATAATTCCTGGCGTGTAGGCACGCGTGAAACCATCTTGCAGGGTCAGCCGATCTAGCGCATCAGTATTGTCTGAAGGCCACACTTCGTCTGTTCTGCGCAAGATGCCCAGATCAACTCGGCCGCCTCCACCCGAACAGGATTCGATTTCAAGCTTTGGATGTTTGGCGCGAAGGCGATCGAGTAGGTCGTAGAGATTTTTAACATAGGTTACCCAGATCTTCTTCTGTTCCTCGGTTGGCGCGGCGCCCCAACCCGGTTCGGCCCAGTTGCGGTTGTAATCCCACTTCAAGAACGCGATGTCATTGTTTGTGACGAGCTGGTCGAGCCATTGGTACACATACTCCCTCACATCGTCGCGCGCTAGATTCAACAGTAACTGGTTACGGCTTTCGGTACGCGGGCGACCGGTGAAGTTCATTGCCCAATCGGGGTGCTTGCGATAAAGATCGCTATCGGGGTTCACCATCTCGGGTTCGACCCAGATGCCGAAGTCCATTCTCAAAGCATGAACACGGTCGATGACCGGCTTGAGGCCATGGGGAAATTTCTCAGGATTTACATACCAGTCTCCCAAACCCGCGTGATCGTTCTTTCGCTGCCCGAACCAACCATCGTCGATGACAAATCGCTCTGCACCCAGCTTAGCGGCCTTTTCCGCCAACGCAATTTGCCCTGCTTCGTTCACGTCGAACTCGGTTGCTTCCCACGAGTTATAGAGCACTGGCCGCAAACGAGCGTTCACCCCGCCCGGCAGAATCGATTCGCGCTCAAACTTGTGCAGAATTCGCGCCGCCTCGCCCATCCCCCGATTCGTGAATGCTGCGTAGAAGGGAGGCGTGTCCAATGTGTCACCCGGCGCCAAACGGTACCCAAAATCGAAAGGATTGAAACCTCCGACTACCCGCACTTGTTGCATTGCGCTCTCCTCGACGGAAATGCGCCAACTCCCGCTCCAACCCAATGCACCGAACCATACGGGGCCACTTTCTTCCGTTGTCTCCTGTGGGCGGTCAATGGCAAACCAAGGATTCGCTTGATGCGACGTGCTGCCGCGGCGGCTCTCAATCACTTGCAATCCGGTCTGAATCGGCTCGGAGTGATATTGCCATTCACCACCCCAGTGCCCAGTCAGATAATGCCATCGATAACCCTCCCCTCGAGGTAAGGTCCAAGAAGCTGACTGCGCACTCTCCAGAGTGACCGGTTGATTGGTCTTGTTCAGGATGCGTGACCACCGCTCTAGAATACCGGAGGTAGGATATACGCGGTAATATAGTTGAACCTCAAGGGCAGAGCTGATGTCTTTTAGGTCGACTTCGAGTGTATCTCCGGAGATATGTTGACCGGTATAGTGCAGGACGACGTCGCGATTGCCATCCGCGTAGGTTGCCTTGAGTGCCGGCTCGGTATAAAGTCCTGCTCCCCAAGCTGGGTATTCCTGCGGCGTCGTCGTTGTGGATAAATCAAACGATGCGACTTGTGGACGACTGTGTACCGACGTAAAATCCGAGTTGTGCGCGATTCTAGCGCCCCAATAGATCGCCTGTAATTCGTCCCGCTCATTCACTCCAAACGCATAGGTTCCTTCACCGGCCTGGATCACCCACACCTTTGGTGTCGGGAGAAAGCTGATATTCGTGGCAGCCAACGCCGGGTGCAGAGTGCTGAATAAGAGGTAGGCAGACCCCGCGGCCCTAAGAATCATTTGTTTTATCGTTATCACTCCCAAGTCTATAGTCCTCCCATTTTTGATCAGCTTTATCCGCAGTGTCGACGAGGGCTTCATAGCAGAGCTACGTGTATCCCCGGAATGCCTTGTAGTGTGCTGCCGGAGACCCTGAGGTGTCATTCAGATCGTTGCAATGTGGTGTAGTCTTCGCGACAACCTAGGGAATCAAGTGGCATGGTTGGTCGAGCTAATAGCAGTTGCAACCATCCAAATGCACAAGAGTTATTTGACCGTGGTTTTATGCAACAGCCAAGGAAAGTAGCCGTTCGAGATCAACTGTTGAATTTGACTCTGTCCCCCGTGGCATCGTCGGTCCAATAATAAGCGCCTGAGTATGGCCTTCAAACCACACCAGGAAAGATGATTGCTCCGATCCGGGCAGCCGCTGCTGGTTTATCCAGTGATAGTAGGCACCCATATCCGCGTCGATTAAGGAACCAGTGAGATCGAGGTCAGCATTGACCGTGTTACCAGATAGTAGCTCGTTCATTGGTCTCTGCCGTTGTCGCGGGGCAAAGCGAACGAATAAGGTCATCGGCTGGGCTCGTCGCAGAACCTCACGGGCGGTCCACTGGGCAAACGCGGTACTGAAGATCTGTGTCCCGGAACCTTCAGTGAACAGCTTGAGATGAAAGCGGTCGAGCACGGGGTCTCCTTGGTTGCTCATGCCCAGGTCCGCAGGAACGAGCCGTGCCAAACGGGTGCGTAGCTCCTCTGGTCCCATACCTGGCTGACGAACTTGAGTCTGTATATAGGCGAGCAACGCGGCGCGTGTCGGCTCCAGCGCATGGTACGACACACAGGTAAGGGCCGGGCTGTGATCTGCTTCCTGGCCTCCATCGATGTACCAGTGGCCGTAAGGAGCGGAATGTGAATTCGCCCGTGCGGCCACCGCGTTCAGCAGCAGTTGAACCCCGTTGTCGGGGTTAACTCGGCCGAAATAGGTGCCGTGCTGGCGCAAGTTGCGAAACAGCGGCGCATCGTAGGAAGCAACGCCCTGTCCAATCACCGCAATTCCTAGTCTGCGCAGTGAGGTCTGTTCGGGCGGCTGGATCACCGACCGCAAACGGTTCCCATAGACGATCGCCGCCTGCCGAAATCCATCCAACTGGTGAGTGGTCCAGAGGTATGCCGATAGCTGCTCGACATATTGAGCTGGTTGATTGATCCAATCGAGGTGTTCGAGGCTCGAGGACAGCGACAATTGCGAGAACGCTTGGAACCACTCTTGGACCTCGGCCGGGGAAAGAGAACTGAGCTTCGCGAGTTCCTGATCGATTGCTGCCCTCTCGGCTGGGAACTTAAAGTCGTAGTCGATAACCTCCCGGAGCAAGCTCGGCACAAAGCTGAGCGGAAGCTGCTGTAGCGCGCTCAGATGGGTTACGACCAGCCTCCTTGCTTCGGGAGGATATGCGGCGAACTGTTCGGGCTTGAGATCCCGCGGAAGCATACGGCTACACCAACTCTTTGATCGTCCTACCTTGTGAAAGTGCAGGAGAGAATCCCATCATCGCTCCAAGAGTGGGTACGAGATCAATCGACTGCATCGGACGATCGTAGACCACACCCTCTCGAACCCCTGCGCCGAGCGCCATCATCCACGTGGTACGCGAGGCTGCGTCGCCGGTACGATGATGCTGAAATCCATTCCCGCCGGAATCCTCGTCGGCGTCTCGCCCAAAGTCCGGGAGAATGAATAGCGTTGTGTTACCCGCGTATTCAGGCTCACTCTGAACTGCTTTCCAGAGCTCCGCGCAAAGGCGATCGGTGCGCTGGATTCCTTCAATGTAGAGCGAGTAAGCGCCGGCGTGGGCGATATCGATATCGTGCATCGTGATCCAAAGAAGGCTCGGAGCCTCCCGTTGCATCAGCCGGCGCGCGATATACATCGAGAGTTCGTCCGGGCTGGACAATGTTCGTGCATGCGCCTTGAAGTCATCCACCGAAAGTTTCAGAATCATTTCCAGCTGCCGCAATTCAAACTCACTCCCCGCAAGCTGCGGCGTGTATAGAGGAGTTTCGTAATTGTCGCGAAGTAAGTGCTCGTAATCTGTGGCGCTTCCCGACATTGCAGCAGTTAACAGATGCTTCGGCAGAACGACTCTCGCCCCCATTCCCGGCCCGTAGGAGCGGTATTGGCTCTCACCAATCCTGTTGAACCCGTTGCTGGGCGCGACAACCCACGCGTCCGAGGGCGGTCGATTGAGATCCTTGCGAAAGTACTCGAATACCGTGGGGTGCTCCGGCGGGAGTGAAGAAAAGTTGTTGATGGTTTCGTAGGCTCCGGTCGCCAAACTCGCGGTCGCCACGTAATGGCCCAGGATGCCTTGATTCACAACTTGAGTAAAGAAACTCGACCGTGGGGCCAGTTCTTGGAGTAAGTGGGGGATATTTTCCTGCCCCTGAGGCGAAAATGTCTCCTGATCCCGGGCACCTCCACCGAATGTGATGACGATGATCTTCCGCTTCTTTGCCGCAGCAGAACCGCGCACAAACGGACTCGCGCTCAGCAGCGCGCTGCCCAAGGCCACTCCTGCTGCGGAGCGCAAGAACTCACGCCTGCTCGAAGAAAAGAGCCGGGCCTGCTCCTGAGGACTGGACGCCATGCTGGAAGGAGATCCAGCCGCAAACGCTCCAGCGAATGATGATTGAGCCGTCAATTCAGAACCACCTCGTGATCGTTGCCCTCAACGTTCCCCCTCATTGTTCTAGGTCTCTGACCGCTTGATTTCGTTTGTTGAGGTTCGCGATATCCCAGGTCTCAAAATCGAGATCTGATTACACCCACCGTAAGTACAACAACAGACGGTCAGGTGATCGTTCCCGTCGTCGTTTCCTCCCGACCATCACGCATCTCATGCCGTCATCTCTGAGCGGGAATCAAGGCTTGCTGGAAGGGGACGCCTTCTCTGAATATACGAACTGCTGTACTTCTGCCCTTTCCTTATCGATCTCAGCCAAATGCTGCGCACGAAGCCGCTGATAGATCTCGAACTCCCCCTGCGCTCGTTCCTTCTGGCCCGTGTGAACATAGGCCTGCCCAAGGCGGTAGTGCGCGTCGAAAAGCTTGGGATCCAGCTCCAGGGCGCGCACATACTCGGGAATGGACTGCGCGTAGTCGTGCTGGTCAGAGTAGCGATTCCCAAGCTGCATGTGCGCTTCGGCGAGCGAGGGATCGAGCGCAATCGATTTCTGCAACAAAGACTTTACCTGCTGAAGATCGGCGCTCGAGCCCTCAGCCCGTTTTCCCTTCCACAAACTCATCGCATAGTAGTAAAGGGCCAGGGCGTTGCCGGGCTGAAGCTCCGAAAAACGACGAAATCTCTCGATTACGTCTTGTGCCTGGCTCGGGGAGCTGTCGTAGGCTTTGGAGAGAAAAAGATAACAACGAGGGTCGGAAGGATTTAAATCAGCCGCCCTGAGCAGCGCCTTGACCGCCTCGTCATACTTGCCACGGGAGTACAGTGCCATTCCCAGCCCAATGAATAGCCGAGGTGAATTGGGATAGCGTTTGGTAGCTTCCTGGAACACGTCGATGGCTGGCTCGTACGTCCGGTGGAGAAGCAGCTCACTTCCCCAATCGAACAGATTGCCCTCGCTGGGATCCAACTGAGCAGCGCTCTCAAATTCATTTGCCGCCGCTAGAAATTTTCCATCCTTTTCTTCAATCTCTCCTAACAGGTCGTGCAGTTCTCCCGTGTTCTTCACGTGCATGAGAATTTGAACAAGCTGCCTCGCCTGGCCAAGTTTTCCGGTCAGGAGGTAGGCCAATGCCAAATCGTAGCCATTCTCGTACGAAGACGGCTGAATTCGCTGGGCCTGTTCAAGAAAGGGACATGCGTCGGCAATCTTTCCCGATTGGATGTAGAACTCACCCAGGTTGTGGTTGGCGTCGAAGTTCCGAGGCTCCAGCTCGAGCGCCTTCCGGAGCTGTTCCCCGGCCGACTCAACGCGCCCAGCATGAGAAAGGCTCACCGCCAGGTTCGTCCTGCCAGGCGCTGAATCCGGCTTTAACCGAACCGCCGCTTCGAGATGTTCTATAGCCTTTGTATCCTGCGACTGGGCGGCATAGACCATCCCCAAAAGCTCATGAACCTCAAAACTCTTCGGCGCGCGGGGCAAAAGGTCTTCGAGTTGGGCTGCGGCTTCGGCGAACTGTCCTGCGTTGTATTGGGC
>DASYBJ010000713.1:0-6018 GCA_036500845.1 Acidobacteriaceae bacterium | reverse complement strand
TAGAGTGCTGGTAAAACTGTGCTATGGAAGCCGAAACCAATCGTCCGGCGTGGAAGACCTTGTTGGCTTTCTCAATGATCTATTTTGTGTGGGGATCCACATTTCTCGCAATTCGCGTCGGGGTTCGCGAGGTTCCGCCGTTCCTTCTCGCGGCGATGCGATTCCTGATTGCGGGACTCGTTCTCTATGCCTGGATGATGGCGCAGGGGGAACGATCACCGAGCGGACGCCAGTGGATGTCGGCGTTCCTGCTCGCGGGGTTGATCTTCGTCCTCGACTACGGACTGCTCTTCTGGGCAGAGCAGCGCGTTCCTTCGGGCATTGCGGCCGTCATGATGGCTACGATCCCGGTGTTCATGGCGCTATTGGAAATCATTGTCCTGCGGACGCAGCGGCTCACTCCTAGATTGGGATTCGCGCTCCTAGTCGGAATCGGGGGAGTGGCCGTGCTGATGAGCCGCTCGTTGAACCTCGGGGGCGCCCCGATCGATGGGGCAGGTGCTGTGGCGCTCATCATTGCAGCGATGAGTTGGTCATTATCGTCTGTGCTTACGCGCAAGCTGCCGCTTCCTTCGTCCAAAGTCATGAGTTCGGGGGCACAGATGCTCGCCGGAGGAGTGTTGCTGGCTTTCACGGCTGCCGCTCTGGGAGAATTTCGGAACTTTCGTCCGTCGTCTGTCTCGCACGGCGCATGGCTCTCTTTGGTTTATTTGATTGTCGCCGGCTCTATCATCGCGTTTACCGCTTACGTGTGGCTGATTCATCATGAGTCGCCAACGAAAGTCGGGACCTACGCGTACGTGAATCCGGTTGTAGCCGTGCTGATTGGATATTTCCTTGGAGGCGAAGCGCTCGGGTTGCGCACGCTTCTCGGAACTCTTTTTGTTCTGATCAGTGTGGTGGTGATCGCAACGGCACGAGTGAAGAAACCGTTGGCTGCACTCTCAGCGGAAGATACGGGATAGGTACCCAGCCTCGGCAATTGGGTATACCGATCGAGGCAGAGGACCGGAATTCGATACGGATGTGACTCGTATCCAGCGCTCGCCGTCTTTTCACTATGCGCCGCCTGAATGGGTTGCGGGACCTCTAGCCGCTGATAACTCCGCGCGAGATCGCATAGCGGGTCAAGTCGGCGGTCGTTCGTAGACCGATCTCATTCATGAGCGCGTTTTTGTGGAACTCGACCGTTTTCGGCGAAATCTTAAGAGCGGCCGAGATTTCTTTGATCGTTTTTCCCTCGGCCACCAGCTGGAGCACCTCACGCTGTCGCGGAGTCAGCTCCCTGGCGAAGACATCCGTGGTTTGCCGAAGTGCTTCCAGGGAGATATTTGGCAGCGCATCCTTCAAGAGAGGAGTGACGTAGACCTCGCCCGCCAGGGCGCGTTCCATCGCAATAAGCAGCTCCTGGGTTGCGGACTGTTTGGCAACATATGCCGCCCCACCCGCCCGAAAAGCCGCGCGAAGATACTGAACATCCACCCGCTGCGTCACGAATACGAGCTTTGCGGTTGGTAGAGTCTTGCCCAGTTGGACTGCTGCCTCGATGCCATTTAACTCCGGCATGCCAATGTCCAGCACGATGACATCTGGTTTGAGCTCTGCCGCATCCACAAGAAGTCGGCGCCCATTCGGCGAGATGCCCACGATCTGATACTTCTCGGCGAGAAGACTGCTCAGCCCTTCAGCTACCAGGGCATGATCGTCAGCAATCAATACGCGCGGCTTAGACATGGTCTTCCCACGGTAAATCGACAATGATACTCGTGCCATTGCCCAGAGCAGACGTGACCGCGAATGTGCCACCTGCGATGCGCGCACGTTCTTCCATGCTAATCAGACCGAGGCCGCTTATCGGGTAAGCGGCATCCTGATCAAAACCGATTCCAAAGTCGCGTACCTGCAATCGCACCCAGCCATCAACCCGCTCCAAGGAGACTTTTACATGTGTTTCGCCGGCATGTTTGCTGACGTTCCGCAGAGCTTCCTGTGTGATCCGGTAAAGAGCCGTGATGGCAGACTGCGGCAAGCTCTCGGGTATTTCGGATGCAGAGTATGTGGCAGGCATGCGCTCTCGTACACGGAAGTCATCGACGAGTGCCTTCACGCCTGCGGACAATCCGAGATCGTTCAGGATGGCCGGATGCAGGCGGTGCGAGATCTCCCGGACATCAGTGTTCAGAGACTGTACTTCTTTGCGAATGGCCGAGAGTTCTTTCACTTCACTTTCTTCCGCTTTGGCGCAAAGCATTTCCAGTATCGTCAGGCGCTGGCTGATATCGTCGTGCAATTCGCGCGCTACGCGCTGGCGCTCTTCCTCCTGGACTGTGAATAGATGTGCGGCAAGCTCCCGAAGCTGTTCCTGAGCCCGGAGCAATGTCCTGTCCTTTACCTCTACCTCGTTCTGCAGCGCGTTGCGCTGTCGGCTGATCATCTCCTCTGTGTCGCGCCGGCTTGTAATATCTTCCAGCGTCAACAAAAGTACTCGGTCGCCGTCGATCGGGAGAGCCTGCCCTTTGATCATGAGCGTCTTGTTCTGCGATGTCGTGGATTGATGCTCAAATTGAAGAAGAGTTCCGAGTTCTGCATGAAACAGTTCCTTCAGCTTGCCCTTGAAGTCATTTAATCCCCAAAGATGCCCTACGAGATCGGGCAGTGACCGCCCGGAGAGTTCGCTCTCCTTCATCTGCGTCAATTCGCGGAAGGCTTTGTTGATAACACGGATGCTGCAGTCCATTCCAAGTACGACAACCGGCACCGGGACGCTTTGCGCGACGGAGCTGGCGAAATCTCGTGCGTTGCGAAGGTCTTGCTGGCTGCTGCGAAGCTGATCGATATCAACCAGCAGCACGACCAAACCCTCAATCTTATTTTCTGCAGTGCGATACGGTCGAACACGCAGTAGATGCCACCTGCCATCTCGATCCCGCACCTCAATCTCGCGGGTTCCGAGTGTGTCCAGCACGTCAAGCAGGATTGGCTGAACGTTCTCCACGCTAAGCTGCAGGCGAATTTCGCTGATCGGTCGGCCCACATCGGTGTCCCGAATATTCAGCAGCCGCTCCATCGGAGGGGTGAACTGACGTATTTTGAGATCCTCAGTCAACATCAACAGCGGGATGTTTACACTGTTCAGCAGATTCGTCAGATCATTGCCGGTCTGCGTCAGGATCGTATTGCGCTGCTGCAGCTCTTCGTTGACTGTCTGCAGTTCTTCATTGGCGCTCTGTAGCTCTTCCTTTGTGGTTTCCAGCTCCTCGTTGGTGCTCTGTAGCTCTTCGTTCGCAGACTGGATCTCTTCATTCGCAGAAACCAGCTCCTGGTTGCGCGCGTCGCGTTCTTCGATCAGCGACTGTAGGTGAAAGCGCGTCGAGGTAAGATCCTGCCGAAGCTGGGCGATGACGTTGTCTTTGCTGTCGCTTGTCTGCTCCGGCAACGCGACCTGTTCGAAGATTTTTTCCCTTTTCGTATCCTGAGCATTCGAAAACAACACCAGAAAGCAGCGAGAGCGAGCCGAGGCGCTGGTGATCGGCAAGACCTCGACACGCAGCATCTCCTGGCCGTCGTTCTCGATCGATACCGTGGAAGTGACTGAGACCGGGATGTTCTCGTGGATCGCGCGCTCCACGGCTGCTCTTACGTCCGAGGCAATCTCATCGCGTAACACGCGTGACAGATTCCAGCTCACCGCGCCCGGAGCGAGCTCGACGTACCGCGCGGTCTGACCGCGAGCCTGCAGCACCTCCAAGCGATCGTCAACGATGAGGCCGGGCGGCGCATAACGCCCCAGCACAATCCTGTCGGCTGCACGCTGTAGCTCCAACTCTGGCCAGCCATCGACGGGAAGGGACAGATAGTCTTCTCCACGCATCGTGGGTGGTAAAAAATTGACCTTAAATGCCGCGGAGATTTGGTGAGTGCCGCTCGACGAAGCTCCGGTTTTTGTGTAGACCTTGTTTTTTCGGTCGAATGCGGTGAAATAGTCGTTGTAGTCCCGCAGACTTTCAGACCCCCCTAGCAGGAGGTAACCGTCAGGCTCCAGCGCATAGTGGAACGTCGAGATTAGCTGCTTCTGCATGGACTGATTGAAGTAGATAAGAACATTCCGGCAACTCAGCAGATCGATGTGCGAGAACGGCGGGTCACTTGCCAGGTTCTGACGTGCAAAAATACAACAGTCACGCACACGTTTGGAGACCTGATATCCGCGATCTATCGCGGTGAAGAAGCGGCGTAGGCGTTCAGGTGGAATCTCCGCAATCAGCGACTCCGGATAGATAGCCGTGCGGGCGATCTCAATCGCATGCTCACTCGCGTCAGTGGCGAAGATCTGCACCGTCGTATCCATGCCGTTTGTTGTCAAATATTCGAGTACCGTCATGGCAAGCGAGTATGCCTCTTCGCCGGTTGCGCAGCCCGCGCACCAGATACGAACCGGCTTTTCGGGCGAGCGATTCTGAAAAAACGTGGGCAGCACGTGCGTGCTGAGCGAGTGCCAAAACTCAGGATCTCGAAAGAACCGGGTTACATTGATCAGTGCATCTTCATGGAGGAGTCGCACTTCGTCGGTACGGAGCTGGAGGTACTGTGCATATTCAGCCAGAGACTCGATACGCCGCACCACCATGCGCCGTGCGATCCTGCGACGGATCGTCTCTGGCTTGTACTGCCGCAAATCAAGACCCGTGGTGTTACGCAGAATCTGCAGAATGCGATGCAGGTTCTGTTCCTGAATCTGGACAGGCTGCCCATTCTCGAGCGACTGGATCTCGGGAGCGGTGAAAAGACCTGCGAGACGGGCCAATTCAGCACCGATCTCCGCCGGCGAGCCGACGAAGTCCACATGGTCCATCTCGATCGAACTCATGGGCATGCCCGTCTGCTCCGCAGTTTCCGGGGACTGGGCGATGGAAAGTCCTCCCTCACCTTTGATCATCTTCAGGCCGAGCGTTCCGTCGGAGTCTGCTCCCGACAGAACCACGCCAATGGAGTAGCTCTTCTGTTCGGCCCCCAAAGAACGGAAGAAGGCATCCACGGGAAAGTGAACGCGCTCACCAATGTCTCGCCGCTCCAAATGGAAGGCTCCGCCTTCAAGAAACGCAATCTGCCCGGGCATAAGAACGTAGATATTGTCCTCTTCTGGGCGAACGCCTTCATCGATTGGCCTGACCGGCATCGCGGTATAGCGGGAGAGAATCTCGCCCAGATAGCTGCGCTTATCCGCCGCCAGGTGCGAAAGGAACACATAGGCCATGCCGGTTTTCTCCGGCAGATGCTCCAGCAGCTCGCGAAATGCCTGTAAACCACCCGCCGAGGCACCTATCCCGACGATTGGATAGGGTAAAGTTGCAGCCTGATTCTCCTCGTTCCAGTCGACGGTAGCATTCGCGTCGTGTACAACATTCACCGGCAGTGCTGTGTCTTCGGCCTCTGGCGGCCGGGTAAGCCAATCCGTATCTTTCAGGGTGTCTTCTGCGCCTGAGCTTGCAATCTCAGCTTCTTGGTTTCCTGGAGAACCGGAAAGTGAATCTTGAAATTCTCGATCGTCCATCGCAGGTTCGCCTCTGGCACCGACCGTAAGGTGTCGTACTATCGTACGGCAGCGACCCTGCCCTTGGCTGGCGGAGGCTCTGGTCTCAATGCAGGGTCCGATTCGCTGGCGCGAAAGGTATGGGTGTGGTCCAGCTCATCGCCAACTCGCTCGCTTGGCGGTGAGCATTTGATGGATCCTATTGAGCAGATTCTTGGGATCTGCCGAAAGGGCCAGGGTCTCGTCAAAGGTGCTCTCCTGGCCCCAATACACCTTAATCAATCGCAGGATCGACATCGGCGGATGCATATTCCGCAATGAACACGCAATCCTAGTTGCTCGAGCGTCTTCCACGGTATGGCAGATCAATGCCAGGTCGATTCGCTGAATTTCATCGGACTCGCCGATTCCTGGGCTCGTCACAGAACTGACTTGGTACCCCACAGATTCCAGCACCATCTGTCTTGTTCGCAGCAGTTCAAGATCGT
>DASYBJ010000712.1:0-9844 GCA_036500845.1 Acidobacteriaceae bacterium | reverse complement strand
CTGTTGATTCTCATCAGGGCGTCCATATCCGTGGCGGCGCCCAGTTTGTGGCTAGCAAGCGCTAAGGAGATGTTCATGCGGTTCAGCAGATCTCCCGTGTTTACCCATGTCTCCGCGGTCCAAGGGTAGCCATTCGGCGTCTGGCATCCATAGAAGGGCATACCCAGTTCGTTCATCGCGTTCAGCAGCAAGACCGGCCGCAGCACCTCACCGTTGGTTGCGCGGACTGCCGAGATTACAAACTCTTCAGGCGTCTTGACCTTGGCGCGATAGACATCTTTCGACCAGAACTCCGGGGACTCGAACATTGTTCGCAGTACCTCCCGGATATCGCCATCCGATTTCAAGTAAGTCTTCGCCATGCGGTTGACCAGAGCCGGCGGCGGAGTATCGCTCACAAACCGCACGGCCAACTGCTGGGAAAGATGGTGCGCCGTTGCAGCGCTGGTAGCCAGGATATGCAAGACCTCAAGCCCTTCTTGCTCCCCATTCTCCTGAATCGTATGTCCCAGGACATACTTCGGACCAGGTTCATGCCGGCGCTCGTTAAAAGTGTATCCGCCACCTTTGCGGGGATCGTCGATGGTCCAGCCTGTGAAGACCTTGGCTACTTCGGTTACGTCTTTTTGCGTGTAGCCACCATCCACACCCAAAGTGTGCAACTCCATCAGTTCGCGCGCGTAGTTCTCATTCAACCCTGGACTCTTGTTTTGATTATTGGAATTCAAGAGGACGCGGGTCGCTGCTACGGAGTTAGGCCCGATACTCGTATGGTTATCGAGGTAGAAGAGCATTGCGGGGCTCTTCGCCGTCGCGACCAAGAGATCTTCGAATTTTCCCATTGCGTGAGGAGCAATTGCGTTCCGCTCATAATCGATCAGGAACCAAGGGGCAAAAGGACCTTTCTTGAGATACACATTGAAATGGTTCAGCCAGAAGTCTGTCATTACGGCCTGGAGTTGTCTTTGGCTGTAGATGTCGGTGAGCAGGCGAGTTTGTAACAATTCCCCGGAAACAACCAAGGTTGGATTGATGAGCGCAAAAACAGTTTCTTTTTGCTGGGGGCTCATCCCTTCCGTCAGATGAACGCGTTCTTCCGGCGACAGACCTTTCAGAAATGCGCGGAACTCCGCAGGCTTTAAATCCACCAGCCGATTCCAGCGCTGATCCGGGGGGAGATTCACAATCGCGGTCGTAGCCAAGTCGGCATAGAGTTTCTGCTCATGAACCTGCATGGAAGGCGAGCTCGCGATGTCCTCAAGGGCCATCGCATCGGCGAGCGGATCTTCTTTGCTCTTTGCGACCTGTGCCGCGCCGGGCTGATTTGCATTGTGCATGTCCGAAGGCGCCTGCATCGACTGTTGATTCGTAGTTGCGGTCTGAGGCGCGTTGGGCGTCAAGCTCTGGGTCGAGTTCACTGCGAGGTTCTGGGGTGCGATCTGTGGCACCCCGGACTGCGTTGCGTTCCCTGCGGCCTCCTGGGCTTGCTTCTGTTTCCTGATCTCGTAATCGTCGATCTGGTTCTGGTAAATCGCGCGCTCGACGCGGTCATGTGGCATAGGAGCTTTGCCGTCGGCGACAGCACGAATGAATGCGCCGTTCGGAAACTGCTCCATCATGGCCGGCAGCGGCATATGCATCAAAGGGTATTTCTGCAATTGCGCTTCAAGCAGACTGTCGTCAATCCGGTCGGGATTCAATTGAAGGTCAATCCATTTCTCCAGTCCGATCGCCTGCACTCGCTCCACCTCGCCCGGCTGGGGACCGAAGGTCAGCCGGTTCAGGGCGTGGGTCGCTCGTTGCTCTTCAGTGAGCTGCCCTTCGGCTCGGGTCTTCTTGTGTTTTGAGAAGCCGCCCTCGCCCAAAAGCAAAGCCGGATCCTGTATTAGAGCAGTTATCACTAGGATCGCCCTGAGACGATTCAAAGCGTTGAAACGCGTGTTAGGACGCATTACTGCCTCCCGGATAGTCGGTCCTTAGTCCAAACCCTGCACCGCTGACGAAGTCGCGTGATAGGGGCGCAGTTGAGAGGGTAGCAGGCTTCGAAAGGCTCGGGGAAGCTGCGAGGGTTGTACTGCGTGGGCCAGAGAGATTGAGCCAGAGACTTGCACCCTATCTTGGGTAGCTAGAGCGTGGCGGAGTTGCTCCCTGCGTCCTCGAGAATTACCGGTTGCCTCTGGGGCAGAATACCCTTTTCCTCATAAATCGGCCGAATCAGCTTCCGGAACATCTTGAGCCTGGTCGCGAACCAGATTCCCCCGGCAATCACGATGCTTCCTGTGATCATCACTGTTCTGGGAGCGCCGAGCCAATGCGCAAGGCCACCGGCGAGCAGGCTTCCAAAGGGCGCCATACCGACGAAAGCCATTGTGTAGTAGCTCATGACGCGGCCTCGCCGGTCCTCCGGAACCACCGTCTGGATGATAGTATTGCTCGCCGCCATACCCTGCATCATGCCGAAGCCGGTCAGGAGCATCATGAGCATAGAGAGCCACGCTGTTTTCGAAAGTCCGAGGCAGATAAGGCTCACACCGAAGATTATGGCGGAAATCGGAACCATCTTTCCCAAGCCGAGTACGGTCTTACGGGCAGCGAGCGAGAGCGCTGAAACCAGTGCCCCAACCCCGGCGGCCCCCATGAGGAATCCGAGTGTGTGTGGACCTCCATGCAGAACGTCGGACGCGAAGACCGGCATGAGCACTATATAGGGCATTCCCATCAAACTTACTAATGCGAAAAGCAGAAGCAGATTACGAACGGGCGAAAAGCCGGAGACATAGACCCACCCTTCCTTTAACTGCTCCCACATGGAAGACGCCACGCGGGGTACGTCCAGGGGTGGCACTCGCATCATCAGCAACGACGCGATGACGGCAAAATAGCTTACGCCGTCCAGCAGAAAGCAATACCCTTCCCCGGACCCGGCAGGAAAGGCCGCGATGAGCAGGCCGGCCAACGAAGGTCCGACCAGCCGCGCCAAATTCACCATTGATGAATTGATCGCGATGGCATTCCCCAGATCACGGCGGTCCTCGACCATCTGGACAAGGAAAGCTTGGCGGGCTGGCATGTCAAAGGCGTTGATCAGGCCCTGAAATCCACTGAGCAGCAGGATCTCGTGGATCGTCACACGACGCGAAAGCGTCAACGCAGCGAGCGCGAGCGACTGCACCGCGGCCAACACCTGTGTCCACACCAAAACGTGGCGGCGGTTCAACCGGTCGACCCAAACACCTGCAAAGGGCGCCAACAGGAATGTGGGAAGCTGCCCGACGAATCCAACCAAGCCCAACAGCAGCGCAGAGTCAGTCAGGCGATAAACGAGCCAACTAGTAGCTACCCGCGTCATCCATGTACCGATCAGAGAGATACTCTGTCCGCCAAAAAAGAGGCGAAAGTTCCTGTACCTCAGTGCGCGCCAGGTATGGGAGATTCCTCCGCGGCTCGGCTGCGCTCTCTTGACGCCGTTCTTCTTTTCTCGGTTTTGGTCATCTGCTTCTTGGGGCACGCTGGACGGAATACCTCACTCAATCGCGCGACGTCGATCGCGTAGCATCCATTTGGATGCCCTATTCTGCCGTTCGGCGCAATCGCGAGTGCTACCGGGGACACTTCGTTTCCGAACGGAACGAACGGAATGCCTCATCCGTAGAATATGGCAGACGCCGGAGGGGTGTCGTAGGCCGCAGTCTCCGTATCCGGTGATTGATCATCTGATCCGCGGTTGTGGGTTGGGTTCGGATTGCTCTGGCTGGTGGCCGCGTTAAACCTCGTATTCACAGCAACCTCCGCGCGACTTCACGCTTCCCACTTATGTCTCGCATTTCCGGCAGCCGAAACTCCCATCCTCGACCAAATTACAGCAGGAGCGATCATGGCAGGCACATCCGTCGAAAAGACCAACTCCGTCGTCACCAGAGAAGCGTTGATCGATCTACTCAATGAAGACTTGGCCCGCGAATACCAAGCCATCATTGCGTACGTCAACTATTCGCAGGTGCTCAAAGGCGCCCAGTACATGAACATTGCGGCGGAGCTCGAAGTCCATGCTCAGGAGGAGCTTCAGCACGCGCTCACTATCTCCAATCAGATTGACTACCTCGGAGGAATGCCAACTGTCGTTGCGAAACCCGTAAAAACGTCGGAAAAGGCGGAAGAGATGCTCCGCTTCGATCTGGATAATGAGAACGAAACAATCCGCAACTACCGGGACCGCGTGCGGCAGTGCGATGCGCTGGGTGAGTTTGCATTGGCCGAGCACATACGCGAGATTCTGATCCAGGAACAAGACCACCAGATTGCGCTGGCTACAGCACTGGGAATCGATCCACCCGATGTCAGCAAACGCGAGTAGTCGGCAACGCAAAAGGACGCAGACTATGGCTCATTTTTGTAGATCGATATTTGCAGTGTGCCACCCTCGACAAGCCTTGCGCGATACATTCCCGGCGAGTTGAAGCTCCATGCGACTTGGGCCCCCGGAGTAATCGCAATGATTCCGCCGTCTCCATGGATGGCTGTCAATCGCTTTTGAATCACCTCATCGGCGGCAGCCTGTAAGGCCATGCCCTTGTACTCGACAAGCGCACAAATATCCCGGGCGACCGTGAGCCGAATAAAATACTCACCGGCACCAGTGGCTGAGACGGCGCAGGAAGAGTTCGAGGCATAGGTGCCGGCGCCGATGATTGGAGAGTCCCCGACGCGGCCCCACAGCTTGGCTTGCGTGCCGCCCGTGGAAGTACCCGCTGCGATATTTCGAAGACGATCGAGCGCAACGACACCGACCGTGCCGAACTTGTGTGCCTGTGGCGGTTCGAGTTCACCAAGCGGAGAAGAAGGCGGAGGCGGCGCACCTGCGGGACGCGGCGGAATCGGCCTTCCTTCTTTCTTGAGTTGCCGAATCAACTGCTGCCAACGACGTTCAGTGAAGAAGAAGCTCGGATCTACCTGCTCGAGGCCTTCATGCTTCGCGAATGCGTCCGCACCCGGACCAATCAGCATTACGTGTGGAGATTTCTCCATCACGGTGCGCGCCAGCGTGATCGGATGTCGCGTACACGTGACTCCCGCAACCGACCCCGCCTTCATGGTAGCGCCGTCCATGATGGCAGCATCCAGCTCGTTCTTGCCTTCCGCGGTGAAAACTGCACCCCGCCCTGCATTGAAGAGCGGATCATCTTCCATGATGCGGATCGCCGCTTCCACTGCATCGACCGACGAGCCACCCTTGTTCAGGATGTTCGCTCCCGCCTGCAAAGCTGTTTGGAGGCTGGCGCGATAAGCCGACTCCGTCTTGGGGTCCATGGAACCGCGTTCGATTACACCGGCCCCGCCATGGAGAACAATTGCCCAGTGATGGTTCACAGAATCGTTTTTGACCGAGAAAGGTTCCGAATGACAACCCAGGATAATAAAGAGGACAGTGAACAGGAGGAGAGAAAATCGCGGAGACAAACGTCGAAAGCCGGCCATGGCACCTCAAAGGGAGCAGCGTGCAAATCAACGTCCCAAGGGCTGAATTCATTGCAATGTAGGCTGCATCCCCACATCTCATCTCCCCAAGGCCACTCTCCTGGGCTTGGCCCCGGAATGGTCCGTTCTCAATTAGACTTATAAGGAAGCCATGTTTGAAAATTTATCGGAAAAACTCCAGCGCGCCTTCAAAAACCTTCGCGGCGAAGGTGTCGTAACCGAAGAGAATATCGGGGAGGCTCTGCGGGAAATACGAGTTGCCCTGCTCGAAGCCGACGTAAATCTGAACGTCGTGAAAGAGCTGGTCGAGCATATCCGGGAAAAGGCCGTCGGTCAGCAGGTCATGACTGCTCTCTCACCGACTGAGCAAGTTGTAAAAATCGTTCATGACGAGCTGGTCGCGCTCCTCGGCAAGGATACAGCCCGCTTCAACTTCGCCTCGAAACCACCCACCGTGATCCTGATGGCGGGGCTGCAGGGTTCGGGCAAAACCACGACCTCTGGCAAGCTGGCCGTATGGCTCAAAAAGGGAGGCCATCGGCCTCTACTCGTCTCAGTGGACGTCTACCGGCCGGCAGCCCGGGAACAGCTTCGAGTGGTAGCTCAATCGATCAAGGCGAACATCTACGAAGGCGATACCAAAGGAGAGGCGCCGGGTACTGCGTTGGTTGAGCGCCTAGCCAAGGAAGCCCGGCGCGAAGCCATCAACTCCGGTTGCGACACGCTTATCGTTGACACCGCAGGCCGCCTTCACATCGACCAAGATTTAATGGAAGAGATGCAGCAGCTGAAGGCGCTGCTCAACCCGCAAGAGATCCTCTTCGTTGCTGACGCAATGACCGGCCAAGACGCGGTACGCTCGGCTGAGGAGTTTCACCGCCGCCTTGCTCTGACAGGGATCGTGCTGACCAAGATGGACGGCGATGCGCGCGGCGGCGCAGCGCTCTCGATTCGCCACGTCACCGGCCAGCCGGTCAAGTTCATTGGCGTTGGTGAAAGATCGGACGCCTTCGAACCGTTTCATCCCGACCGCATCGTGAGCCGCATCTTGGGAATGGGCGACATCATGACGCTCATCGAGAAGGCAGAAGAGAAGCTGGACCGGCGCAAATCCGAAGAGTTTGCAAAGAAGGCTTTATCCGGAGATGGTTTTTCCCTCGAAGACTTTCGGGACCAGCTCCGCCAGATCCGCAAGCTCGGCTCCATGCAGAGCATCCTCAAAATGCTGCCGTCCGTTGGGCCTTTCCAGGGTATTCAGCAGATGGCCGACAACGTGGATGAATCGCAGTTCACGCGTGTTGAAGCAATCATCAACTCGATGACCAAGAAGGAACGGGACAATCACGAGATCATCTCGGGAAGTAGGCGCAAGCGGATCGCTCGCGGCTCAGGAACCACCGTGCAGGAGGTCAACCAGCTTTTGCGCCAATACGCCCAAATGCGCAAGATGTTCAAGAGCGCGGCCAAGGGCGGAGGCATGCAACGCCGGTTGATGAGCACTCTCGGAGGCATGCGCGGCATGGGCCGGTAGGCGCAAGGGTCCACGCCGCTCGCCGCACCCGGCCTTCTGATGAGGCTTCAACCGCCACTGCGTCCTGCCGGTCGATTGCGCAAGTTTTCATTGTCTCTCGAATGGAATCTATGTCGGAACTGCAAGATCAACTGGACGAGATCACAGCGAATACCCGGAACCTGGTTCAGCCGGAGCGCCTCGAGATCAGTGAGCGTGCCGTAGCCGAACTCTATCGCGATGGAGCTGAGGACCGCATCCTTCGAGCCGGAGAACAGGCTCCGGAGTTTGCCCTTAGGGATGCTTCAAACCGCGTCGTTCGCAGCCGTGACTTGCTCGCCCTCGGCCCGCTGGTGATCAATTTCTTCCGGGGCCGCTGGTGCCCGTATTGCGTGACCGAGCTCGAGTCCTGGCGCGAACTCTACGCAACGGTTCGCCAGCACGGGGCGCTTCTGGTTGCGATTTCGCCGCAAGCGGTGCGCCAGAACGATTTTCTCGCTGCCCAGTACGGGCTTAGCTTCCCGGTCCTGAGCGACCCTGAGTGCATCGTGGCAAGCAAGTTCCGCCTGACCTACTCGATATCCCCGACGCACCAGCAGTACTACCGCAGCATCCTGGTAAATATCCCGTCTATCAACGGCGATCCGAGCTGGCGCTTACCATTGCCCGCAACTTACGTCATTGCAGCAGATGGAAAGATTGTCTTCGCCGAAGCCCACGCTGATTTTCGTGTCCGTCCTGAACCGCACGAGGCACTCGCGGCGCTGGCAGTGACCTGAATTTTGATACAGTCGTCGCTGGTTTGACCCTGGCCACCCCGATTGTTACTATCAAGTGGCGGGGTGGAGCAGCCTGGTAGCTCGTTGGGCTCATAACCCAAAGGTCGCTGGTTCAAATCCAGCCCCCGCAACCAATCAAATTCACCTGAATCAATTACTTACAAATTAACAAGGCTGGACTCCACTGCAGCAGGGTCCAACTGAGGTCCAAAACTCACATAATTGCTTCGGCTTTGGTCGAGAGCATCGACCCGATAGCTTCTGCAACTTGCCTGTCGTCTGCGTCAACTTTGTGCGTGTAGAAAGTCATGGTGGTCTCGATTTGCGCGTGCCCTAGCCGGTGCTGCCTCGTCTTTAGCGGCGTGCCAATCTCGTCCATCACAGTAGCGTTCATGTGCCTGAAGGCATAGTTGCCACAGCGAGCAATACCCATCGCCTTCAGTTTCTCCCCAATTCCAAGATCTGCGAGAATGGGGTTTAGCACCCGATGCCTGAAGTTGTCCATTGAGAGCGGGTTCCCACGACTAGACGCAAACATCAGTCCCAGGTCGTTTCTCATCCAGTGGTCACGTAGGTAGGCGCTCAGTTGTTCGACAAGAGCTTTGGATATGGCAAAGGTTCGAACAGCATTCCCGCTCTTCGGGGTTTGCAGCTTACCCTGCCACACACTCTGCTCAATGCGGATTGTTCTAGTCTTCCAGTCCAAACCGGTCAGCTTCAACCCCGCAAGCTCTCCCGGACGCATCCCCGTTTCAGCTAGCAGCCAGAAAAAAGCCTTCCATCGCGCTGGCGCCGCCGCGATAATAGCTAGCGTTTCATCCATGGTGAAGTTGTACGTAGCGCCCTTGGTAAGTTCCGGCGTACGCAATCCGTGGAACGGGTCGTGCTGAACGTATCCCCACGCCTGAGCCGTCTTCCAGACCAGCCGTAGAGTGGTGACGAGGTTGCGGACGGTCTTTGGCGCTCCATCATGGGAACTGACGAAGCGCTGTACAGCCTCCGCGTTGATGTCCTTTAGGCTCATGGGTCCAAAATGAGGGACCAAAACTCGGTTAATGTCTGATTTTTCCGAGGATTGCGAGCTCGGCTTGTGCTGGGTCAAAACCGCAGCTTTCCAACGCTCGGCAAACTCGGCAAAGGTTGCTGTGGGCCTCGGCCGGTAATCCTCAGAGTTCACTTCTGCTAAACGCTTCTCAATCTCCCGAGTGGCTAAACGCTTTGTCGGGTATTGCTTGAGCGTCCCAATCGTCTCCTTCCGGCGCACGCGCCGCACTTTTCCCGTGCTTTCGATTACATCTTCTCGCCAACGTGCGATCCAGGGCCCGTCTTTGAACGAGAGCTGGCCGCGCTGATATCGCCTCCGGGCCATCGATGCTCCGATCTGCCCATTGACTTCAGTTCCCTTGGCCGAGATTGTACCTGAGCGGCGGTCCATGTGAAGTCACATCCTGAATGAGGAAAACTTGGCCTTATTTCCTTGAAATTGTTTCCTGGGACTAAGTTTCCGTGCGAGCAACCGACCGCGCCTCACCAACGAGACTGAACGGCATGTTCGCGGAGGTCGATTGTCTTCGATCAGATTTCTGGATTGCCTCGGGCCAGTCTTCTACCTGAACGCCTGGTCGGCCCGAAAGCGTACGATGGTCAATCCCAATGGGTTCACGGCCAGTTCGTTGTTCTTTACGTTCTCGCGAAAAACGTACGTGACCGTGGCGGTCCATCGTTCGCGCTTCAGCTCGCTGTGGTCCGCGGGGTTCGTGAACACCTTCTCAAACTCAATGCGTGCCGAATATGGCGACTGCCGCAGATCATCGAGGATGACGTTCTTCACCTCAACATCGACGAATGGAAGACCCGAGTCCTTCACGTAGTTCTGGATGAAGTCGTCCTTGCGCTCCTGGTCGATGACTGCGCGCTGAACGTCGCCGTTCAGGAAATTGAGTGCATTCATCTGATCCCGCTCTATCGTGAAGCGATTGCGGCTGAAATAGAGTTCGGCCCACCGCGTGAGATAGTACTTGTTCTCGGCTTCCTGCGGCCGATACTGGAAATTGCGGTAATCGATTGCTTCTGCCCGACC
>DASYBJ010000711.1:0-17193 GCA_036500845.1 Acidobacteriaceae bacterium | reverse complement strand
ACCATGGACGCGGATGAGGTAGCCCAGATCGCCGTCCCAACCGAGCATCGCGCAAAAAGTTTCGTGGAATTCCGGGAGATCCATCTGATTGGAGACCGAGACCAAGCGAATCACCATCGGGCTCACTTGGCGTAGACTGCTCGCAGAATCAAACGCTTGAACGAGGCTGGTTCAATCATCCTTCCAGACTAATCGCACCTCCTGATCCTCTTCTGACCCCTGACTTCTTGACGCTCTCCCTATGCGGCAAAGCAGGACTCGCGACCGCTTTGCTAATGCAACGGGCAGGAACTGACTCTAAGTGACGCCTACCAGTTCGGCTGCCGATTCAGGATCGAGATATAGAGTCGTATCAGGATGGTTGCGCAGAATGGTCGCAGGACAGGCGGTCGATATGGGATCTTGGAGCGTGCGCCGGACGCTTTCGGCCTTGCGTTTGCCAGGAACGGAAACGATCAGCTTGGGAATTTTCAAGAGCGTGGGGATGGTCAGAGTGAGGGCCTGCTCTGGGACCTCTGCCAGCGTGCTAAACCAGCCTTCCGCCACCTGCTGCTGGCGGCAGGCGGTATCGAGATTGACGACCCGGATGACTTCAGGATCGGAAAAATTGGCCTCGTGGGGATCGTTGAAGGCCAGATGACCATTTTCACCGATGCCCAGGAGGCATATCTGTGGAGCAGCCGAAGTCAACAGGCGGGTATATTCGCGCTTTACCTGGGCCAGATCCGAAGCGCTGCCGTTGATTTCGAAAAATTCGCCGATGGGCACACGCTCGGTCAAGTTCGTGCGCAGATATCGGCGAAACGAGGCAGGATGAAGATCGGAAATGCCGACGTATTCATCCAGATGAAATCCAGTGATCCTTCGCCACGGTAGTTCAGGCATGAAGGTAAGGGCGCGAAGCGTTTCCAGCTGGGAGTTCCCGGTCGCGAAAACCACGCCGAGCCCGTTGACACCGTTCGCCTGCCGGATCGCCTCCGCGGTTGCAAGCGCAGCCGCTTCGCCTGCCGTTGCTGCGCTGTCATGAACCTCCAGCTTCAAAGTTCCTACTTCCAGTTTCTCAATCACCATGAATAACGTCCTTATAAAGAATAGGTAGTGGCGGGAATCCGTTCGCATGGGCAGGAACACCTGCTGTCCGCGTCGAACTTGTCCCGTGTGTGACCTTACAGGAGAAGCCACGAGATACGTCTGCGCAGGTCAGGAAACCGGGATACTATGCATAACTTCGTGCGGTAACCCGCTTCGGGATCTGGGAGGTGATCCACAGGATTCCCTTCGGATGAATTCGGTTGGAACCGTGACGATCTGCGGATCCTGACGAGGATTCGCGATTCGATTCAGTACCAGTTCGACCAGATTCTTCCCAAGTTGTTCCGGGAATTCCCGTGTTGTACTTAGCGCCGGATATAACCACATGCCGACGGTATCATCGCAGCCCACCACGCTGATATCATCCGGAACGGAAAGCCCCTTGTCGCGCAGGGCCTTAAAAACTCCTCCCGCGGTGGGATCGTTGCCGGCAACAATCGCTGTAACTTCCTCGCCCCGAGCCAGCAGGGACTTGGTCCCGAGATATCCGCATTCCGCATCGTCTTCCGAGTCGGTGTTACTCTCCCGTGCCGGAAGGCCAGCGTCCTCCATGGCGCGCCGATAGCCATGGAGAAAGCGCGCGAACCATGGCAGGCGGCTGTTGCCGACAAACCATATGTGGCGGTGCCCCAGACGAAGCAGATACCGGGTGGCATCCAGCCCCCCCTGGATGTCGTCGGCATAGACCACGTCGCTGCCTTTCAGATGTGCCTGATCGCCGATGACGTTGTTGCCGAGCACGCCGAAAGTGATGCCTTTGTGCTTCAGCAACTCCAGCAGATTCGTCGAGTTGGTGCCCGCCAGAATCAACCCGCGGGTGACGTCACGGCGCTCAATGACCTTTGGCAGATGCAGCTCGGTCCAGGTGATGTGGGGCGAATAGTGATAGGAGAGGAACACCATATCCCAGCCGCGCGCCGTGCAATGCATTTCCGCGCCGCTCAGGATGCGGGAATGAAAGGCGTGTAGCATGGCGCGGTTGCTGAGCAGAAAAGCTAGCGTCTTGGTCTTGTTCCGCTCGGAAGGGTCGATGCCCAGCTTCCTGGCTTCGGCGAGGACCGTTTTATGGATTTCCGCATCCACGCGGCCCTTCCCGTTTAGGACGCGAGACGCCGTTGCGATGCTGACGTGGGCTGCTTCTGCAATTTGCCGAAGGCCTACTCTGCCTTTTTTGGACATATGCTCTCCTTCCGCTCAGCTGCGAACCACGCGATAACAACTGCAAGAGCTTCGCGCAACATGAAGGCAGGCGAGATGGACCAGCTTTCTGTCTGAAGGCAGACCGGGCCCGTGCGCGTCACCGGAATCCACGGTAGAGAAATATTTCTCATAAGTCAAGAAAATCTCCACAGAGAAACCGTTACGTTTCCTGGAGAAGTGTGGATGTTGCGCCATCGGAGAGTAATTCATGTCGCGCAAACGTACAAGTAAACTTCTGACAGAACAAGAGTTACCATAACTATTCCTCCATTCCAGGGGCGTGGTGCGCGAATATGGTGAGAAATTGCTGTTGACAGTGGAAATTTTCACATATATTTTCACGTTTATCAGCTTCAGCCCCTGTTGATCTGAGGCGTTTTTGCCGAAGATGTATCCCCCGGAGCAACCCCGTTCGTTGCCTTTGCCGGACAACGCCTGAGACCGGTCGCTTCGTGGCCGCAACACCTGCGTGCCTAGGTTCGGAGCAGCCCGTTTCGATTTTGTGATTGCGTCCTGAAATGAGGCCACGCAGGGGATCGCGAAATGGTTCATTCCCATATCTCCTGCACACGTATCGCCGTTCTCATCGCAGGCTCCGTTATGTGGATGAAATCCATCGAGAGGTACAATGAGGCACCGCTTCGCTGTCCTATTTCTTCTCATCGTTTCGCTTACCGCCGTGCCGTTGATCGGCCAGCTCACCTCAGGGTCAATTACAGGCCGAGTGATGGATACCAGTGGATCGGCCATCCAGGGTGCCACCGTGACAGCGACGAATACGACGACCGGCACGATCCTGCGTGCAAATGCCGACGGCCAAGGCAACTATGTGATCTCGGGCATCGATCCCGGTCCCTATCACCTCGATGTTGCCAAAGACGGGTTTCAGTCCTGGGAGCAGAAGAATTTGATCATCACGGTCGGTGAGCGGGCGACGGTGAACCCGCAGCTTGATGTAGGATCGGTGACCCAGAGCGTGGTCGTGCAGGGTGCGGCGAATATGGTCGATGTGCAGTCCCCGACAATCTCCACTCCGATCGACACGCACACCACGCAGCAACTGCCGCTGAACGGCCGCAATGTGCTGCAACTGATGCAGCTGGCCCCGGATACCGGGCCGACCTCGTCCGCCGTGTATCAGCAGAACGCGTCCCGTCCGGATCAGTCGAACAATTTTGTGGGATCGAGCGGAGGCAGGGGCGACTCTACGTCCTATTACCTCGACGGCGCGTTGAACGAAGATGCTCTAACGCAGATCGCGAATGTCTATCCCGATCCGGATGCGATTCAGGAATTCAGCTTCGACACGAGCACCTACAGCGCAAAGTTTTCCGGACGCGGCGGCGGACTCATGAACGCCGTGACGCGTGGCGGCACGAATCAGTTTCATGGGACGCTCTTTGAGTTCCTGCGCAACAGTGCGCTGAACGGCCGCAATTATTTCTCGGCGAGACAAGATGGACTGAAGCGCAACCAGTTTGGCGGAACGTTGGGCGGGCCGATACGCAAAGACAAAACGTTCGCTTTTTTCTCTTACCAGAGAACCACGACCCGCCAGAACCCGATTAACTCCGCCATCGTGCTGACTGCGGCGCAGCGCAACGGGAACTTCTCTGCAGATTCGCAGCAGCTCATCAATCCCTCTACCGGACAGCCCTTCGCGGGGAACCAGGTATCGCCTACGCTGTTCGACCCCGTGGCGACGAAGCTTCTCGCGTTGCTGCCGGTGGGCGCACCCGGAACAGGGCTTGCTTATTACGACTCGCGTCTGGTGGAAAACGACAACCAGTTCGTAGCCCGCGTCGATGAGGCCGTTGGTCAAAACCTCCGCATCTATGGCAGCTACATTTATGACGGGCTCCAGGAACCCGCTACCTCCGTTCCCGGGAATCTCCTGGCTGCGGTTACCAATCAGAGCTGGCTGAGCCAGTTTGGGGTGGTCAACGCGACCTACATATTCAGTCCGAATCTGACGAGCACCCTGGTCGGCTCCTTCAGCCGCCGTTCGAATCTTACAACCTCGCCCCCGGGGTTCCAGGGATGGACGGGCCTGGGGGTGAACATCCCGACCATGGTTAGTCCGGGCAAAACCAGCCTTTTCCTAACGGTGAATAACTATTTCTCGCAGTTCTGGGATGGCATCTATACGATTCCGGCCACCGAGGGTGGCGTCGGCAATCAGTGGACCTGGGTTCGGGGCTCACATACCCTGGAGTTTGGCGGGGATTTCCTGCACAGTAAGGTCGTCAAAGACCAGGACTATCACGGCGACGGCGACTTCACTTTCAGCAATGCGCTGTCGGGCGATAATGCGCTCGATTTCCTACTGGGAAAACCCTCCACCTTCACGCAGCAGGTCTCCTTCCACCTAGTTCCGACCCGGAGCTTACCGGCTCTCTACTTCGTCGACACGTGGAAAGTGAAACCGCGTCTCACGCTGACGCTGGGCGTGCGCTGGAACCCTTTCGTTCCGGTCTACGATTCTGACTACCACGAGGAAGCTGTGTTTAGCCCTGCAGCCTATGCCGCGAATATCCACTCCGCAAAGTATCCGACGCTGCCTGCGGGCCTGTTGCTGGCCGGCGATCCTGGAGTTCCATCGCGGGTGGTCGACTCCGATTACAAGCTCTTCGACCCCAGGATCGGTTTCGCGTTCGACGTTTTCGGTAACGGGAAAACCAGCCTGCGCGGCGGCTTCGGTATGTATCAGGATCAGATGACCGCCAATACGATCAACCCCAATTTTAGCCCGTTCAATACAAACGTAACGATTACCAACCCGGTGAGCACGGACAATCCTTACCAAGGATATGTTGATCCGTTCCCGCTGCCGGCTGGGCCCGCACCGAAGAACACTACCTTCCAGATTCCGGAAGCCGCGAATCCGATGACACTCGGCATGAAGCCCCCAACCATCGAACAATGGAACCTGACGCTGGAACAGCAGGTATCCCCTAGTCAGGTGCTGCGGCTCGCCTACGAGGGCCAGAATGCCGATCATCTGTTTGGATCGGTGGAAGGCAACGCGGCGGTGTACAACCCAGCAGAGACGATCCAGCAAAATCGAGCGAATTTTAATATCCGGCGACCGATGGGCGCCAGCTACCAAGGTCTTGCGCTAGGCCGGGACGTCGGAATCGCCAACTATGAATCTCTGACGGTTTCGATGCAGAAACAGGCGGCACACGGGCTCACCTTCCTGGCCGGCTACCGCTGGTCGAAATGTATGGACGAGAGCGAAGAGGCATTCTTCGACACCGATGCCTATTCAACTCCGAATCCGCACAACGATTATGGACCTTGCTCGTTCAATGTGACGGGGCAGTTCAAAGGCTCCTTCGTGTGGGATCTGCCGCGGGCGAGAACCGGTTCCACGATTGCCAACCACGTTCTGAGCAACTGGCAAGTAAACGGGATTCTGATGCTCCAAGATGGGGAGCCCTTTTCGGTTCTCTCTGGTGTGGACAATTCGACGAGCGGAATCGGGCTGGACCGCGCCGACCTCATCGGGAATCCTGCGTTGCCGAAAGACCGCAGTCATGCGCAGGAGGCGGCGGAGTTTTTCAACACCGCTGCATTCCGAGAAAACGCGCCGGGAACTTTCGGCGATACACCACGCGATTATCTTTCAGGACCGGGATATGAAGATTTCGACTTCTCCATGGTGCGTGTCTTCCCTCTCCCCTTCGGGCCAAAGGAGTCGCAAACTCTTCAGTTCAGAGCTGAGTCCTTCAATCTTGCCAACAGGGTCAACTTCTCCAATCCTAACGCGACCGTGTCGTCGAAGGCATACGGAACCATCTCGACGGCTAATACTCCGAGAATCCTTCAGTTCGCTCTGAAGTACCAGTTCTAAGTCGGAATCAAGCTTTTCACTTAGTCCAGAAAGCTGAGTACGTTGCATGGTAAGCCGCCGGAATTTCATTGCAGCCAATATGATGGCGCTGGCCGGAACCGCTCTGAAAGCCACGCCATCGGTATCTGCTGCTGCGTCAGATGAGCCAGAAGCAACGACTACGATCTCCCGATCGCAAAGAGACTTCTGGAATGACTGGCCTAAGTACATCACGGCCCACGTCAATCGGACCGGAGATAGCCGAAAGGCCTTGTTGGCACGCATTCAGTCGCGCGGCGGGATCAGCGATCGAGCGGCTGTTGTGCGCTCTCAGCTATGGGAGATACTGGGCGGGCGTCCGTCTGAAACTCCTCTTAACGCACGCACCGTCGGAACGATCCCGCGCGAGGGCTATCGCATCGAGAAGCTTATCTATGAAAGTATGCCGGAAGTGTATGTTACGGCGCACCTGTATCTCCCCACGACAGGCAAGGCGCCTTATCCTGCCATCCTTGCGCCTCTGGGACACACGCGCGACGGCAAGAACTATCGGAATTACCAATATTGTTATCAAAATCTGGCACGCAAGGGATATGTGGTACTGGCATATGATCCCTTTGGCCAGGGCGAGCGCAGTCAATATCTGATTCCAGGTAAGAGTGAACCGCGCCTTGGGGTCACGACTGAGCATAACCAGGCGGGAAGGCCCATGATCCTGCTAGGTACGGGGCTTGCGCGTTATCGGGTCTGGGACGGCATGCGGTCTCTGGATTACCTTCTCAGCCGGCCCGAAGCCGACCCGCACCGCGTCGGCTGCACAGGGCACTCCGGGGGCGCTACGGTTACGATGTACTTAATGGCCCTGGAGCCCAGAATTCGGGCGGCCGTTACCGTGGAGGGGAATTACGAGAATGTCGCAGGCCCGTATTTTGATCCTCCGGGAGCCATTGCAGACGCCGAGCAGAACGTTGCAGGAAGTCTCGGCCGAGGGCTCGACCGCGCGGACCTGCTGAATGCGTTTGCGCCTAAGCCGTTCTTGCTGTGCTACACGGTGCATGACCAAGGGCAGACTTACTCTCCGGTCTATGAAGAAGCCATTGCGGAGAACTACGCGGAGTTAGTTCGAATTTACGGCATCTTAGACGCGAAAGACCGTGTGAGGATCCATGCTGGGCATCTCCCGCACGAACTCGACTACTTCTCACGATGCGCCCTATATGGCTGGTTCAATCAGTGGCTTGAAAATCCGGATGCCGGTGTCGATGAAGCAGCGTTCGATTCTTCGCCGGATACCGTGCTCAACTGCACCCCCACCGGCCAGGTGCTGACTTCGCTCGGTGGACGATCTCTTGTCCGGATCAATCGAGACCGCGCGAAGGAAGTTATTCCTCCCGGGATTCTCATGAGCAAGGGTGGAGATATCTCTGCGGCGCGCAATCAGATTCGTACCGAGCTGAGGGGCCTTCTGACTCTTCCATCGGCTCAGGCCGCAGTCGGGGGAGTTACTCTGTCGGCGAATGACGGGGCTGGTCTCCATACCGAAGAATTTCAGATCGAGTCGGAGCCGGGCGTTCGCGTAGTTGGCTGGTTTGTAAGATCGGATAAGGGAGCAGTACGGCGACCCGCGGTCCTGTATGTCAGTGACAATGCCAATGCCGCAGTCGCGGAGCCAAGCCCGCTCAGAGGGATTATCGAACGGGGCCATGCCGTATGCGCTGTCAATCTGCGGGGAATGGGTCTCTCCACACCGAGGATGCCCGGGGCCGGGCCAGTGTTCTATCGGGGGATGCAGCTGGAAGACAGGTTTGCGTGGACAAATCTGGTTCTGGGGAAGCCGACGATAGGACAAAGAGTGTGGGATATTCTCCGGGTTCTGGACTATCTGGGGACGCGGCCCGATGTAGATACCTCGCAGATCCGGATTCTTGGTAGCGGCTCCGCCGGCGTCGCGGGCGGCATGACGACTTTGCTGGATGAGCGGGTGCGATCAATCCTGGTAAGGCATGCCTTCCCCTCCTATCGATCGATTGTCGATTCCGAGGATTACTCGGTGAGCTTGGACTGGTTTGTGCCGGGAATTCTGCAGCACTTCGATTTGCCGGATATTTTGGCTTCCATTGCCCCACGACCTGTGTGGATCTATGACGCGGTCGATGCTGATGGGAAGCCGATGTCGGAAACGGCAGTACGCGACTGCTATCTGCGGAGGGTTCCGGAACACTCGCCTGTATTCAGCACAATGCGGTTCGGAGTGGGACCGAAGGACGAGGATGACCTATACAGCAGTTGGTTGCAGAACACATGAACACAGGTCCATAGCTCCGCGGTCAGGGTTATGAGCAAAGCGCAGTACCGGAGCATCCGGAAACATTACAGCCTTCGGGAGATTTCCTCGCCTGAAGCCAATCACCGAGGAGCATGAAGCGATGAATCGTAGGGAATTCCTGGGAACGGGTCTCGCCGCTGGTATCTATTCCACCCGATCGGAGATGATCTCCCCGCTGCTTTTCGGAGCGGAAGCGCCGACGAGCCAGGAAGCTGGTGCTACGCCCGCATGGCTGAACGATGAACCGATCATCATGGCGGGATGCTGGGATGATTTTCCTCTCTTCCAGAAGAGGATGGGCGGCACATCCACATGGCTGAATGACCTCTATCGCAAGCAGAGCGCAGACTCGACCGTCAGTGCATTGAAGGAGGCGGGCGTTACGCTCGGGATGATCCACTTCTTCAAGGGATTTGGACTGAACGCCGAACGCGATCACATTGCGGACGCCCGCGTGCTTTCGCGCAAACTGAAGGAAAATGGCATTCGAGTGGGACTTTATGTCGGCAGTACCATTGCGTACGAAACGTTCCTGCTGGAGAAGCCGGAAGCCGAAGCATGGTTTGTGCTGAATTACCTTGGGAAACCGCTCTATTATGGCGATCAGACCTTCAGGCGGCGTGTCTACTTCATGCATCCCGGGTACCGGGAATATATTAAGAACGTCGTCCGCTACGGGATGGAGAATCTGCAACCGGACCTGATTCACTTTGACAACACGTCGATGCAGGCGCAGCCTGCGATCTTTATTCATCCCTTGGCGGTCGAAGATTTCCGCAAATACCTGGCGGCGAACTTCAGCGCATCGGAGCTCGAGGACCGGCTTGGCTTTTCCGATGTGCGCTATGTGGCGGCTCCCCAGCTCGAAGACATTCCGGTTCGCATCAACGATCCGCTGCTCCAGCTCTGGGCGGAATTCCGCTGTCACCAGCTCGCCAGCTATTACGGGGAGATGGCGTCGCTGATTCGCTCCATTAATCCGGCGGTCGCGGTAGAAAATAATCCGTCCTCCGGAGTATCGGGACGGAACGTGATATGGGAGCAGGGAGTCGATTACCCGCGCCTGCTGAGTACCGTCGACGTTGCATGGACCGAGGAGGGAGACAATGCAATTGTGACGCCGGAGGGCGCTCTCGTCTCCAAGATCCGTACGTTCAAGGCCGCCTCCATCATGAAGAAGAAGATCTTCTGTTACACGTGGGGAGCAGACGGCAACTGGGGCTACAGGCCAAACAGCGGCGGGCTGCTCCAGATGGCGGAATCGATGACCTACAACCGGCAGTGCCTGGGCATGGTGGGTATTTTCGACGCGGTTCCGGAACTGCCGGTCGAGCCTCGACAGTACATTCAGTTTTACCGTCGGAACTTCCATCTGTACCGCGAAGTGGAATCGGTCGCCGATGTTGCGCTGCTCTACTCCTTCTCCAGTATGGGATTCAACAGCGATCGGCCCACTGTGAGCTTCATGCTGGCCAGCCAGATGCTGATTCAGGGGCAATTTCTGTTCGATATCATCTTCGATCAGCATTTGAACGATTTGTCGAAGTACCGCGTCCTGTTTCTCGCCGATCAGGAGTCTCTGAGTGATGGGCAGGTCCAGCAGATAAGGGAATTTGTGACGCAGGGTGGCGGCCTTGTTGCCACGGGGCATACATCGCTGTATACGGAACGGCGGGAGCGGCGGCCCGACTTCGGACTGAAGGATTGCTTTGGCGTATCCGCGCCGGGGTGGTGCGGATCGGACGTCGAGGAACCGAATGTTCCTGGCGGCCCGGTTCAAAATCGGGTAGGCAAGGGGAAGGTGACTTATATCCCGGAAATTACTCCGACTAACATGAAGCTCCCCCATCAGGGGCCTGGGCGAAAGCAGCATTACTGGAATCTGGCGGCCAATAACAACGAGCTTAGCAATGGCGTATTAGCAGCCATGAATGGGACGCCGACTGTGCGGCTGACGACTTCGGCGTCTCCTTATATAACGCTGGAGATGGTACACCAGCAGGCCGAGAATCGGCTGGTGTTGCATATCCTGAACTACGATCATGCGCGCAATCCGGAATTGCAGGATTTGGCGTTTGAAGCCACGCTGCCGGCCAGTCGGAAACTCAGGAGCGTGCGCGCGCTGTCTCCGGACCAGCTTGGCGCCGATCGGCAGCTGGAATGGAACGGCAACAACCGTATCGGATTTCGCGTGCCCACATTGAAGGTCTACACAGTAGTCGTATTCGAGCTGATGTAGAGGTGAGCAGGAGCTCCTCTTCCGCTCCCTGCGATGCTGATTGAGGCATGATGAGTCTGCAGTCGATCAAAGGACGTGATCCGGCAAGCCGCGACGTCATTGAGGTCTTCATTGAGAATGGCGCCATTCAATCGATCGTTGCTGCCTCGGCCGGCCCTGCCTCGGCCGGAGAGGATCTGTGGCTTTCGCCTGGATTTATCGATCTACAGGTGAATGGTTACGAAGGATGCGATCTGAATGCGGAGTCGATCACGCCGGATGGAGTGATCGCTCTGACGCACAAGCTTGCCGCTACCGGCGTAACCACATTTCTTCCAACCCTCATCACCGCCGGAGAGGAGCGGATCATCGCGGCGCTGCGCGCGATTGCGGAGGCGCGTTCTATCTCTCTTCTGGCGAGGCACGTGATTCCACGCGTGCATATTGAAGGCCCACATATATCTCCCACAGACGGTCCACGTGGGGCGCATCCCCGCAGCCATGTGCGGCCGCCGGAAACTCGGGAGTTCGAGCGTTGGGAAGAGGCCAGCGGTGGTCTGGTGGGGATGGTGACGGTTTCGCCGCACTGGGATGGCGCACTGGAATACATCTCACAGCTGGCGCACAGAGGGATTCTGGTAGCGATTGGCCACACGGATGCCAACCCCGACCGGATCCATGCAGCTGCGGAGGCGGGAGCGGTGTTATCGACGCACCTGGGAAACGGCGTGGCCGACCAGTTGCCCCGGCATCCGAATCTGCTGTGGGCGCAACTAGCAGAGGATCGCCTGACGGCCACGTTCATCGCCGATGGCCATCACCTTCCCGCGGATACGCTGAAGGCGATGCTGCGCGCCAAGGGGAAAGAGCGCAGTATTCTCGTCTCCGACGCGGTCGCATTGGCGGGAATGCCGGTTGGGATCTACGAGACGGCGGTGGGCGGAAGGGTTGAGTTGACCGCAGATGGAAGGATTGGAATACGAGGCTCCCGGACGCTGGCAGGCGCGGCGCGCCCTCTGAAGGCGGGCATTGCGAATGTCGCACGACTGTCCACGTTTTCTCTCCATGAAGCAATCCTGATGGCTACAGAGAACCCAGGCCGCTTTGTTGGAGGACGAGGCGTGCTGCGTGTTGGCGCACACGCCGACCTGGTTCAGTTCAAGTGGGATCCGGCGAGAGCGGAGATACAGATCGCCAGAGTTTTCGTCCGCGGCGTGGCGCAATGATACTTTGCAGACTGAGGGAGTAATGGTGGGAGTACTCCACTCTTGCTGCCTCTTTCTGACCGCAAGGTCGGGCCAACTGAGAATGGAGCAGATAGTCCTGATGAACCGTATTCGCTCTTGGAGGAGCTATCTGTCGAACAACGAGGGCTGCAGAAGAACACGTTATCGTCAGTATCTTCTAGTCGTGGCGGGACTCGGCGGTCTGCTCTACGGGATCGATCTGGGAATTATCGGCGGAGCCTTGCCCTATCTGGAAGCGACTTCGGGACTCACGGCGGAACAACTGTCTGCCGTTGTGGCCGCCGTGTTGCTCGGAAGCGTCTTCTCCACATTATTTGCGGGGATGCTGAGTGATTGGTTCGGGCGCAGGTCGCTGATGGTCTGGAGCGGCATTGCGTTCAGTCTGAGCATTCCCGTCATCGCTCTGTCGCACAGTTTCGGGTTCCTGATTGCGGGGAGGATTTTGCAGGGGACCAGCGGCGGCCTGATTGGGGTGGTGGTACCGCTGTATCTTGCCGAGTGCCTGCCGGCCTCGAACAGGGGCAGAGGAACTGCATTGTTCCAGTGGTTCCTGACGCTGGGCATCGTGATTTCTGCGGTGGTGGGAATCTACTATAGCCTTCGCCTGGGCGAGACAGCGTGGACGGCCAGCGCGGCGACGATATTCCTTCTCAAGGATCAGGCATGGCGGCGCATTTTCTGGACATCGCTTCCAGGAGGAATTCTGTTTGCGGTGGGCAGTTACTTTGTCACGGAATCGCCGCGGTGGCTTTTTCGGAAAGGGGAGAGGGAACGCGCCTACGCCAGCCTGTTGCGATCGAGAAACGTGCAGGACGCGACTCTCGAACTGAGCGAGATATCGTTGGCTCTTTCTCACAGCGAGACTGGCCGGCCGGTCAGACAGCAGCTCAGGGAATCGCTCCTGCGACGCAAATACATCGTGCCCTTCCTGCTGTCGTGCGGGATTCTGTTTTGTAACACCGCGACGGGCGTCAACTCTATTACCGCCTATGACACAAGCCTGCTTGTGCAAAGCGGGTTGTCGGATGTCAGCGCACACTGGGGTTATGTGCTCTTTACTGGTGTCAAATTTCTGATGACGATCGTTGGCGTGATGCTGGTCGACAGGAAGGGCCGGAAGATTCTGCTGGTGACCGGGACTGCGGGCATGATTGTTTCGCTTGCTGTTATCTCCGCCCTGTTCTTGCGGACGGAGCGAACGCACCAGGACTCCAGCCGTGCAGTGCAGTCGCTGGTGACGCCGGAGCAGACGCTCACACTCCGGTTCGATCCATCGATGACCCAGAGGCTCCTGCAGCAGTCCGGAAAGGCAGGGCATGGGATGGATGACAAACGGGCTTCCCTGGCGATTGTCTATTCGTATGGAGGTTTCAGCGCTGCGACGCAGGTGGTGCGCTCGGATGATGCGGCTGGCGCGCCCATCAGGATCAGGCGGGCGGACGCTCTTCCATCGAATGCAGTGGAAGCGTTTTTTAAAAACCCGTTCGCGAATCTCAGCAAGGCCCAGGTTGCGCCTTTGAGAATCGAGCGAGCTGTTATCGCGCGTGTCCCGGATCCGGTTTTTGGCTGGGTTGTCGAGCTGCTTCTCTATATTTTTGTCGCGTTCTATTCCCTCGGCCCTGGCGTATGCGTATGGCTTGCGTTGTCAGAGCTGATGCCGACGCGCATCCGGTCGAATGGAATGAGCATTGCTCTTGTGATCAATCAGCTGGTTTCCACCACGATGGCGGCGATATTCCTTCCGGTGGTCAGCAGGTATGGCTATTCCAGCATCTTTCTTCTTTTCGGCGGTTGTACGGTAGTTTACTTCCTGATTACAACCTTCCTGCTGCCGGAAACCCGGGGAAAGACACTGGAAGAGATCGAGCAATTCTTTCATGACCCGCGGGTGCAGGACGAACCGATGCGCAGCTGAAGCCTGACCTAAAAATGCGGCGTGCGACGATTGTCGCCTCCGCTGTGGGGTAACTCAACGAGTGGGATAGGAGCCGGGCCCCTTTCAGAGGTGGAAAGGAACTACTCACTGGTTCTATGCCGAAAGCCCTATCACCCCCGGTAAGGATTCGCGTTGGATTGTCACACATGCCATAAAATGAACGATTAAATCGGTCGAGTTTACCGGTCGGTTTTGGTTTCGGGCTTCGTTCTGCTTCAACCTAACCAATAGCGGTTATCGTGCATACCGTTTCGGCGATTGGACGAAATTGAATAGTCCATCATCATGCCAGGAATAAGTGGCACAGCGTCAATCATTTCAGACGCTATTCCCTGAAACGTCGCAGGATTCCAAAACCCATTGATGGTGTTCGTGGACTACGGATGCCGCCTCGCTCCGAAGCCATCGCACGCAGTGCCAAAGCAGCAGTGTGACAATCCGACACGAATCCTTACCGGGGGTGCTAAAGTCTTTCGCCTAACTGCTCTCATTGACTTGCTCTCCTTCATCCGCGTAGGATCCGCGCCAATGTTCGGAGAGTTCGTCGATCTTTCCTCTCAGATCTCGAGATAGGAGGCGCAATGTGAAGTTCTCCAGCCTCGCATTCGTTCTCATGTTGGCGCTCAGCGCTCTTGCCTCCGACTCGCCTCATACGCGCGAAATCACAGATCCGAAATCGATTACATCGACTCCCGAAGAGGCGACTTCTCCGATTCCTGTCGACGATCTGTTCTTTACGCGGACCATGGGCGGCGGCGCCTGGTCGCCGGACGGCACGCAGATCGTCTTCAATACGAACCTCACGGGGCGCAACAACCTTTGGAAAGTTAGCGCCGAGAGTGGATGGCCGATCCAGTTGAGCCAATCTGACGATCGCCAGTCTGCCGCCACTTGGTCGCCCGATGGAAAGTGGATCGTCTTCGAATCCGATCAAGGCGGCGGCGAACTATACGATCTCTTTGCCATTCCGAGTAATGGCGGCGAGCTCATCAATCTGACCAACACGCCGGAGATCTCGGAAACAGGGCCGTTGTGGTCTCCAGACGGTAAGTTGCTCGCGATTGACTACAAACCAAAAACGGCATCGGCGGTGGACATCGCCATCCTCGACTGGAAATCGCACGCGGTGCGCAACCTTACCCGCGAAAAGAGTCCGGATCATCTGTGGGACGACGCTCTATGGTCTCCCGACGGCAAATCTGTGTACGCAACACGCTCTAACGTGGGGTTCACCGACAGCGACGTTTTTCGCATTGATGCTACCAATGGGGCGCAGGAAAACTTAACGAAGCACGAGGGCGAACACCGCACCAGTGCAACGGCGATCTCGCCGGATGGCCGCCTTTTACTTGTCACCTCAGACAAGCCAGGTGGCTTTTCGAACGTCGCCGAGATCGATATCGCGAGGAAGAAACTTACCTGGGCGACGGATCTGAAATGGGAAGCTCGGTCGGGAGATTTTTCGCCCGACGGCAAGCAATTCACCTATGTTGTGAATGAAGACGGGCGCATCGACGATTACCTCGCCGATACGGCAACACGCCAGGGAAAGAAACTCAATCTTCCGGCAGGTCTGAACAGCTATTCGGGAAATCCATCGCCATTTGCACCTGAAGGCGGGCGCTTGCTGGTCAGCCATCAGAGCTCGACGCAGCCCGACGACATGTGGGTTTATGACGTCGCAAGAGGCGAGCCGCGCCAGCTTTCGTTTTCGGCGATCGCCAGCCTAACCACCGCAAAGATTCCGGCATCGCAACTGGCGCACTATCGCAGCTTCGATGGAAAGATCGTCAGCGCGTTTGTCTGGGTGCCGTTTGGTTTGAAACGCGACGGATCGAATCCAGCGATCGTGCTCCCCCACGGCGGGCCCACTGGCCAGACGACGGATTATTTCAATCGAACTGTGATGGCGCTGGTTACGCGCGGCTACGTTTGCATCGCGCCCAATGTTCGCGGCTCTACCGGCTACGGTATGGATTTTCAGAAGGCAAACTTCAAAGACCTGGGCGGCGGGGATTTGCAAGATGAAGTCTACGGAGTGAAATTCCTGGAGGACACGGGCTATGTGGATTCGAAGAAAATTGGAATCACGGGAGGATCATATGGGGGCTATATGACGTTAATGGCCATCGGAAAGACGCCTGACATCTGGGCCGCCGCGGTGGAAGAATATGGCATCATTAGCTGGCTAACGATGATGCAGCACGAAGACCCGTTGCTGCAGCAATACGAAAAATCGCTGCTGGGGGATCCAGAAAAGGATCGCGCGATTTACGAGGCCGATTCACCGCTAGCTTATATCAAGAACGCAAAGGCGCCGCTGCTGGTTCTTCAGGGTGATAACGATATACGGGTTCCAAAGGAAGAAGCCGAACAGATCGTAAAGATTCTTCAGGGCGGGGGAAAGACCGTGGACGTTCATTATTATCCGAATGAGGGGCACGGCTTCGCCAAACGCGAGAATCAGGTGGATGCTATCAGCCGAACGATTGAGTGGTTTGATCGATATCTTAAGGGGACGAAGTGAGGACTCGTCGCCCCCTGGTCTTCAGAGTCCGTGTGAGAACTCTTCTTGCGCTCCTTCGGGGCTAGTTCATTTCCACTCGCGCCGACGGCTTGCGTTCTCTGACTCGGGCGCGGTGCAATTACGTAGCGGAACGTTCAATTGCTCTTTCCAGCTAAGAAGCTTCTGCCGCAGCTGAACCAAGACCGGCACAGATTCGCTCTGACGCAAGTGCAGCCGCTGTCGCGCAGCACTAAATTCCCGGAATTCTTTGCAGGACGATGAATTGCTGCGGTTAAATCGAGACCGTAAAAAACGTGGGGGCGAGTGCCCGAGGTATCCTGTTCCACGACGCTGAGGTTGGAGCCGGAGGGTTCATGCGTTATCGCATCAAGGTGGAATGGGAGAACAAGGACGGCAGCTTGGAGGCCGCCGAACTTGGGGAGGTACAAACAGGCGTATGTCTGTCGGCTGCAGACGTCGGCCTGAAACTCGCCGCTACGAAGGAAATCATTGGACGTCTTCAGGAGATCGTGATCAACCAGCAATTACGCCGGCACTGCGAGGCGGCTCGGCCATGTCCAGTGTGTAACGCACCCAGAAGCATAAAGGATTACCGGACGCGAACATTAGACACGGTGCTCGGTCGAGTGATTGTAGACGCTCCTCGATTTGACGGCTGCCGCACTTGCGGCCAGCGGAGCGCGATGTCGCCGCTCACAGATCTCTTGCCTAATCGCTCGCTGCCTGAACTCCATCATTTGCAGGCCAAATTGGCCGCTGACCTTCCGTACCGGCGAGCCACTGAACTGCTGCGGGAGCTGTTACCACGAACG
>DASYBJ010000710.1:0-2594 GCA_036500845.1 Acidobacteriaceae bacterium | reverse complement strand
CACCGTCGATGCCTCGAGCAGGTGTTCGAGATCGCGAGCGTCCTTGCCGATGAAGAATGGCTGTAAGCGCCTGACGAAGAATGGATAGAGCGAATCCAGCTGGAATGTGTTCCCGACCGAGATGCCCTCGGCTCCATCCTTGGATCTTATACGGCACAGATAGCTGTCCTTATAGTGAAGCAGTTCAAGAGTCTCTATGAGGACCGGGTTGGGAAAGAGTTCCCTCTTGAAAACAGGCTGCGTGAGAATCTCATCGAACTTGGCGTAATGAGGATTCGAGCCGGGCGGATAACAGGCAGTGCCTCGAGAAGACAACGGAAGAACTGCGGCACCCGCGGCAGCGACAGTGCTCTTGATAAGATGGCGGCGGCTTACCTGCATGGAAGAATTCTCCGTTCGAAGGTCCAGTTTAGGTTGTTTGTTGGACGGGGAATGGTATCGCAAAGTCTATGGTGTCAATGGAGAAAGGCCGGCTCAGGGCGGGCTTGAAAGATAGCGCACCGGCTCGATGGCGGCGACAGTTGGCCGGCACTTGCGCCGCTGCGCGATAGACCCCACTCACGATCTCGCGAAGAACTGGCGCGAAGCATCTCCCGCCGCGGCAAGATTCGCCAGCCACATCTCCGTGTATTCGCGGGAAAGGACGATCCCGTCGGCGCCTGCTTCCAAGGCTGCCCTCACCTCTGCCGTCACTGCGTCCGGTGTCGACTTTCTCTCGCCTGGCTTGATCGGTACATTAATGTCTACGCTCGGATAAATCTTTATCGAGTGACCTGTATCGTCGATGGCTCGTTTCGTTTCGCGAGTAATATAGTCGACCGAAAGTCCGTTATGCTCAATCTCTTCATAAGACTTCTCCTCGTAGTTCATTATCTTGTAATAGAGAGGGAGCAAATCCTGTGGTGTTGCATCGGCGAAAACTGTGGAACATAGCCGCTCAAGAAAGCTGGCCATGCGCCCGCCGCCGGCATTGTTGTAAGTCGCGATCTTGACGAAATCCGAATACTCCATGACCTTCGTGTAGTCGTCCACTGCGCTGTAAAACGGACTGAAGGTCACATTCTGCACAATGTGGAATCCGAATGGCTTCTCGGGAGCTAGCGCCTTCGCCGTGCCATACAGTTCCGAGCGGACCTCATGATAGCTGTCATTCCAGAGGGTATGCCATGCCAGGACTTCAGGATATTGGAGAAGAACTCTCCAAAAGGTCACAAAGTATCCATCGGTGGGGCGTTCCTTCCGGCTCGCTGCCTGGAACAGATCGTCCAGCCGCATAAAACCCTGCCGCGCTCGTTCGACGGAGATCATCCGCGTTCGCGCTTTAGCACGACAATATTGGCAGAAACAGGAGATGCCGGTCGTAGCCCACCCACCGCCAATCATGTTATCGAGCGGGCCCATGCGCTCGCAGCCCCAGATGATCCCATCGACCTCGCTCGGATAACCCGAAAGATACGACTCGATCCTGCCCGTCAGCTGGGCTCGATAATTCGGATGATTCCAGCAAGCACTGTCTGTCCGCCTTCCATACACGTCGATCTCGGACACTTCAGTGAACCCGGGAATCAGCCGCATCATATTTGCGTTGGTGTTGTTGTAGTCCCACGCGAAGAAGTCCATCCCCCGCGCCTTCATCTTCGGCGCAACTTCGCTGATCACATTGAATTTGGTTGAGGCATGAAAGTCCCTGAGCGTAGTGTTCTGAAAATACTTCAAATCGTAGTCATAGAAAGCCCCGCCAATCTCAGGATTCGCCTTGGAGTAAGTCCCATGATCGGGCAGCGGAATCCGTCCACTGATGTCGGTTGGCTCGGAAAGAAACGTGAACGCAAAAACCGTGTTGACGTTTCCTTTTTGCTGAAGATTATCGAGAAGCTTGTCGACCCCCTCATCCTGCCAGGCATACGCCTTCACCTGTGTCGCGACCAGGTTCCTGCGGTTCTTTGTTTTGTATCCAGGGAAAGAAGAAAGAGGCCTGGATGACGAGGATGCTGCAGCGGGCGGCGACTTGGTTTGGGCTCTCGCGCGCAGACCCGCCCCGGCAGATAGCGCTGCAAGCAATTGAACGAACCGCCGCCTGCTGACCTCCAGCTTCATAGATAGATCCTCATCCAATCGCATTCTGAGGGACAGTCACCAGGCAGGGTCCTCGGTAACAAAACCGTGTCCGATAAAGATCAGCCGCAAAGCACGCCTAGTGGCCTGTCGCGGTGAATTCGTTAGCATACAGCGACGCTGGGTGCCCCAGGTCTCCATCCTGAGACCTGGGATTCTCCGGGCTCACAGTGTCTCTCTACGATTCCAGTCACTATCGTTGTCATTGCGACAAGTCACTAAAAAGTGTACTTTGCCGCCAGCTGAATAATACGGGCCGGATTCGAGGCCTGAATCTGGCCAAAGTTATTTGAATTGAATGAGCTTACCGGGGCCTGGAAGTTCGTGTGGTTGAAAACATTGAAGAACTCGAAGCGTAACTGCAGGTTCTGCTGCTCGTGAATCGCGAAGAGCTTGGTAAGAGTTACGTCTGCGTCGACATAGTGCGGCCCCACCAGCGAATTCATCCCCGTGGTGCCGAACGTGCCGGCGCCATTTGC
>DASYBJ010000709.1:0-16664 GCA_036500845.1 Acidobacteriaceae bacterium | reverse complement strand
GGCGTGCCGATTGTCTGTGCAGGTTTGACCGAAGACAAGGAAGAAGTATCAGCGAATCTGCAGTGGTCAGGCGGGGGCATCGACTTGAGAACTAACGAGCCAACCCCGGAGGCCGTACGCACCGCAGCAAGGAAAATTCTCGACAGCTCCGTTTACCGCGACAGGGCAAAAGAACTTGCACGGGAGTTTGCAAGTCACGACACTGAAGCCGAACTGCTCGCGCTATTGCAAGCTTGTGTCGAACCTCCCGTAAATGCCTTATCTACTTAATAATCGTCCGGGAAGATACCTGCGTAGCTTATCCTGCTTCGGTGAGGTTAACCCCAGAGAGAGCCCTTTCCTTGACATCCAACGGCTCTGCCGTCGATGAGGTGCTTCCGTTCAGCCGGCTACTGTTTCTCGGCTTGCAGCATGTGCTGGTCATGTATGCGGGCGATATTGCGGTTCCGCTGATCGTATCGGAGACACTGCATCTTCCCGCATCAGAGACCGTGGTGCTCATCAATTCAAGTCTTTTTGTTGCTGGTATCGCTACGCTTATCCAGTGCCTGGGACTCTGGAAGTTGGGCGCACGTTTGCCGGTGATGATGGGAGCGACATTTCTCTCAGTCGCTCCCATGATCTCTATGGGATTGGAGTCGCATCTTGGACTGCAGGGTTACTATGGGGCGCTCCTGGTCTCCGGTGCGCTGGGTATTTTGATCGCACCTTTAATGGGACGTATTCTTGAACTCTTTCCGCCAGTCGTCAATGGTTCGCTGATCACACTTCTGGGACTTTCTTTGATGGGCGTTGCCATAAACTGGGTCGGTGACGGGCAGCCAACAGTCGATCGAGTCATCAACGGAGTTTCGGTGACCTCGGCAAACCCGGCATATGGATCTCTGCAAACCCTCGGACTCGCGATCCTTGTCGTCGTTGTGATTCTTTTGCTAAGGAAGTGCGGTCGGGGGATCTGGCAGAGCCTCGCCACTCTAGCAGGCATTATCATCAGCACTATCGTCGCCATTCCCCTTGGAGAGTTTCATGCGCCCAACCTAACAAATTGGCCGTGGATCGCCTTCACACCTCCCTTTCGCTTTGGCGCCCCCATATTTCACATCGGCGCGATCATTACGATGACCATTGTTATGCTCATCACCCTCGTAGAGTCGGCTGCCGTCTTCCTTGCCTTGGGCGAGATTACCGGGCGGAGGCTCACGCGCGCGGAAATGACACGCGCCTTTCGCGCCGACGGCCTCGGCATTCTAGTTGGCGGCATCTTCAACGCCTTCCCATATACGTCTTACTCACAAAATGTTGGATTAGTCACGGTCACCGGAGTTCGGTCGCGCTACGTATGTGCCGGGGGCGGAGCAATGCTTGTCTTTCTTGGACTGCTTCCGAAGTTTGGTCATCTTGTTGCAGCCATCCCACAGCCAGTGCTTGGAGGGGCTGGTTTGGTTATGTTCGGGATGGTTGCAGCAAACGGCATCCGTATACTGTCAACGGTCGATTTTCGCGCTCGGCCGAATGACCTCTTCATTGTTGCCGTTTCCATCGCTTCCGGTCTTATCCCGACGCTGTCCCCATCGCTCTTCCAGCACCTTCCTGCGTGGATTTCCCCGATCACCCATAGCGGCGTAGTGCTCGGTTCCAGTGTCGCATTTCTACTGAACCTCTTCTTCAATGGGACAACAGCTCAGCAAACTGCTTCAACTCCAACAACCCTCCTGAGTGCTGACGAAGATCACACGTAGCTCGGTATAGTTTCGTCCTAAGCCGATTTGCAGTGCCTTTCTCTAAGCGATGGAACTCCGGTGGGCAGGAAAGTGAGCTTCAGCCTTAAGTTCGATCGGTAAGTGCTCAGGGAATTGTCGCTCACAATGGCAATATCTTCAGCAAACACCTGATAGTTGAAGTCCAACGTAGGCTGAAGCGGTGCATCCTTGTCGAAGTTCCGACAGATGTGAAGAAAGAGCCGTGTCTTTCTGCCAGAGGCCGGTGAGGCAGCGTTCATTATGTGCAGCTGTTCCTCTCTGGGAAAGAATACCGTTAGCTTTGCGACAAATGAGAAGAACACCTCGAACCGCCTGCGCTGGAGAAAGCCCGGTGGTCAGGTGCTTGGACTCTGCGAATAGTTGCTAACCGTACCGATGTAATCGGCCACGAATCCAGTTACCGTCTTCGTAATCGGATAATCGGGCACAACAGGATTATCCGATTCCCCAAAGCTCGCGATCCTTCCGGAAAAATGGTCCCCGAAACGACCTGATCGAACCTCTTGAGAATTATTCAAACCATCGATCCACGGGGAGAAAGAGGCATATAAGGAGGCGCCCGAGCTCCCCCGCCAAGCTCGGCGTGAGCAAGACGCCGGTCCTGTGGAACCTCTTCATCTTGGACTCGGGCGAGACCGAGAGCCTGTCGGCTGGCCGGATTCCCGAAAGAGGCCTCCTCGTGAATCCGACGTGCCTGATCCCGGTGACGCAGTCCGGCGATTTGCAGCAGGACTGCGTCGGGTAATTGGGGTAATACGAGGGAAGCTGCGATATGACCCAATAAGTCCATCGTGTCGCAACAGAATTTCCGTTTGGCCATTTAGCCATGGCATTTCTTTGTTTAGCCATGGCATTTCCTTGATAAAATCGCGTCCCGCCGAGCGTTGCCGAGCGTTTTCGATGCAGACTCATGGTGCAAATTTACGGTTTCTACCTGTTTTTGGGAAATCGTGCGCTGGGAATCAAGCGAAGAGACCTCGGTGGCCAAAGTGTATCCACAGTTTCGCTCCCCGATTCTCAGGAGGAAGTGGTCGAGCGTTTCCTCCCGACGCCGGCCGAACTGCAACTTGCATTTGCATGGCGCGGCGAGAGGAATCGTTGCGGGATCGCGCTGACGACTCCGCAGATCGATGTGATCATTCCCCGGTTTGATAGACGATTTATTCGGTCATATCGCAGCTTCCCTTGTGTTACCCCAAGAGGTGGCAAAGCCAAGTTGCTGGGTATCAGTAAGCGAGGCGATCCATACCTGCGCCGGCTTCCGTGCTGACACGCGTAAAGCGCGAAGAGCATAAATTTGGGAACTGGCTCGACCGGCTCGAGGCCAGATCGCCTAAGAATGTAGCCATCGTCGCGATGGCCAACAAGCTGGCACGCGTTGCCTGGGCCGTCCTAACCAGTGGTCATGTATATTCTGCCGAAGTCTGCACGTAAGGAAAAGATGGAAATCGCGCTGCGATTACTACTTTCCCTTACGTGCGATTACCACTTTCCCTTACGACGGCTACGAAGTTTCCAACCAGGATTGCAAGCAGATTCGCTGATGGCTGAACAGGTCCATCCGACCCACCTTGAACCTTAGTTGCCATCCGTCCCTTCGGAGACAGCAGGGGGTAATCAGGAGAGGGCGGGTGCGGATTCCATCATGGCTCGAAGCAGATCTTCATCGCTTCACTCAAAAGCCGTATACATAGAAGCAGACCGCTTTTCCCATCGAAGAAAACACTTGCAATCAGGCGACGGACCATACATATGGCAACGATTCCTTCGAGAGAAATCAAGCATGTGATTGAGTAGCGTGACGGAATCGTTGCCATACCCTAAGAAGAACGGCACTTAGATTTCCAGTCGATGGGGGCTTACCAGCATCACCGACTCGATCCGCTACGTGATGCCATCCACCGCCGCAATGCGGCCCCGGCAGCGCGAACCATCCCCAGAATAGCCGCTGCTCGCCCATAAAATCCCTCCGTCTGCTGAAACGGTTTCCACCTGCGCTTCACTAACTCTGAGACAAACTATCGTACTTCAGTCATCGTTCATGGAGTTACTTATGGCGGCGAAGTATGATTACCCAATCTAATCGAGTTTTTTTTGGCGATTTGTTTGTGCCGCCCTTGAATTTCGGCCAATGAGCTGTGATAATTTCAGTCATTCTGAGTTCGCTGTCTCGGCACAACGATCCTGCCGTAAGTTTTTAATTTCAGCGTGCTGTTGAAGAAACTCAATACGCAGCTGCCTGCGAGACCCAAGTTCCTGGAAATAACGTCCCCCTTAACACGGCTTGCTTAGAGTGAAATCTCACTGCTAAGTCAGAAAAGCGAAGCTCTGCATCTAATAGTTGTTATCGACCGCAGGCTGAGATCATGCTTCGCTTCCTCGAACGCTCGTGCGCTGTGGCTCTCATTACTTGAGGGCTAAGGTCGATTCGAGAAGGGAGAAATCATGGAACCGCCACGCTCGGCAAGCGATGATTCTCGCAATTGGTACGCTGTATTCACGACCCCGCAGCATGAGAAATCTGTGCTCAGACATATGAATGTCAGGGGAGTCGAAGCTTTCCTTCCAACATACGAGATTGCGCGGATTTGGAAGAACAGACAGCGAGTTAAGTTAGTTCTTCCCCTTTTTCCAACCTATCTTTTTGTACGGATAAGTCACCGAGACCACGTAAAGGTTTTGCAGGCTCCCGGAGTCCTCCAAGTCGTAGGAAATGGCCGAGAGCCACTTCCGCTCCCCGATTCCGAGATAGATTTTCTGCGCTGCGGCCTCTGCGGGCACAGGCCGCAGCCATATCGAGAGCTCATCGTGGGTGAGAGGGTTCGCATCAAAAGTGGGGCTATGCGGGGCATACATGGCTTCTTAGTACGAAAAAATAATAGCGCCTGCTTCGTGCTTCCGATTCAGCCGATTAACCGGAATGTTGCGGTAGAGGTTGACGCCGCGATCCTGGAGCCACTCGCAGCCTGACGCCGTCTCGGATTCATCTGGCGCTGAGCGATGAGGTAGCGCGGAGTTCACAGGTCTATTTGCACGGTCCAGATGGTTTCCGAAATGAAGGATAGACGTTCTGTCTCATGCCGTTCGCCTCGAACGAAGTAGACGGGAAAAGTCTGCACACCTCCTTATACAAATTTTATGCAAAAGACCATTGCCCTCTGATGGGCTCCCATTTGCCTTGGGGTCTCGCTTTTTGGGAGCGGGGGTTGACAAATGACTACTACGTTGGAAATGCTTGCGCCACACCGAATTCCATCGGAAAGTTCGGTCGGGGAGTGGGTTTCAGCCCATGTACACGAGGGGCTTCCTCGACCCCAGCCGGCAGACGATGGGCCGATTACCAATTCAACCATGGCCTGTGAGATGGATCGGACGCTGGCGGCGATGCCTCGCCTGAAAGTTTCCGACTTTGCTATCGGGGGTCAACAGGACGATATGGCCCACGATGCCTATTTCCACATCAGGCGAGTAGAGAATAACGCCCCGGCGGTGTTCGTCCGTATGGTGTTTGCAGCCCGCTTAATTTTCTTGCTGGAAGTCGCCCAAGCTCCGGTCAGCATATCGGATTCGAGCCTGCAACTAGCTGATCGCGCATTGGCAGACCTTATTTCGTGCCTGTTTGGCGGCACAGTGGATGGCGGGCGGCACGTGTCTGTCTGGGAATCGCAGCAGGCGTCCTGTGACGCAATGGCCCGGTGGGTGCGCGGTCATCAGTTATTCGCGACGCTAACCCAGGGACTCATTTTTTCATTTCAATGCTTGGCGTGGGCGGTGCGGGCGGGAAGGAGCCTTGAAGTGCAAAAGTGGTCTGATCTCTCGATCAGCTTGCTGCGGGGCTCGAGTGCGGCTTTCGAACTCACGGGAGACTTTTCGGCTGGCGATTACACCAGTCTAGTGCGCCCTAGCATGTCCCCCCCTGCGTCGCCGGTTTGCCTAAGTGGTTTGATGTCCGCTGACCACCGCTTCCTGGTTCAGACCATCCGCAAATTGCAGCCTGTGTTGCGGGCATTAAGCGAGCAGGAACCGCAACGTTATGCCCGCATAATCGCGGCGGTGAACACGGTTTACGATAATCATATTCACGTGTGTGAACGTTTCGTTGGCTCCAAGCCCAGCCTGTTGACTGAGGGGCGCACGGAGAAATCCGGGCCGGAATTGCTCGAACAGTTCAAGACTTCACGACTAAAGCCATTTGAACACGCACCGCGGTCGCCGCGAGGATCATGAACGAATCCGCCCACCACCTCGGCAGATCGCTCGCTGTTCTGCGATTAAATCGTCGCCTTTGCTAGTTACTACTAACTCGAACAAAGCCGAGACGCTATTCAGGTGGTTTCAAAAGGAAAGAATTATGAAGCCGAAACCAAACACCATTTCTCCAGCCATCGCAGAGTGCAACGGTAACCCCGCCCCAACTTCATGCGGCATCGCGATTATTGGTATGAGCGGACGTTTTCCGGGCGGCGCCAATTCGCCGGACTTACTCTGGAAGGCATTAAAATCCGGCGTCGATGCTGTGAGCGAGGCCAAAGATGACCGTTGGGACCCGGGCTGGCATCATCCCGATCCTCAAAGACCGGGACGCGTGTACACCAAGGCTGGCGGCTATTTGGACAAAATCGATGGATTCGACGCCGAATTTTTTGGTATTTCTCCTCGAGAAGCGCGGCAGATCGATCCGCAGCAGCGGTTGCTTCTGGAACTGGCATGGGAGGCCTATGAGGACAGTGGAATCTCGCCTCGAAGCCAGGCTGGCTCGGAGACTGGCGTGTGGGTCGGAATCTCTACTAACGATTATGTGGATCTGGCTGGACGCATATGGCCGGATGCTTATTCCAATACGGGCAGCTCATTTAGCATTGCTGCCAATCGCATCTCCTACATCTTCGATCTGCACGGTCCGAGCCTTGCCGTGGACACGGCCTGCTCCTCCAGCTTGGTTTGTGTACACCAGGCCTGCATGAGTTTGTTAAAGGGCGAGTGTATGTCGGCTCTGGCTGGAGGCGTGAACATACTTACTTCGATCCGGCCGTGGCTAGGTTTCGCAAAAGCCTCCATGCTGTCTCCCACGGGCCGTTGCAAGAGTTTCGACGCCAGTGGCGACGGCTATGTGCGGTCCGAAGGCGGAGCGTTAGTGCTGCTGAAAACGTTGGAAGCGGCGGAGCGGGACGGGGATCGCATTCTGGCAGTCGTTCTCGCGAGTGGAGTGAATTCTGACGGCCGCACCATGGGATTGTCGATGCCCAACGGGGCGGCGCAGGAAGCCCTGCTGCGCAAGGTGTATTCGCAAAGCGGGCTGAAAGCGGAAGATGTGTTCTACGTCGAGGCACATGGGACCGGTACAGCTGTAGGTGACCCGATTGAATGCCAGGCGCTTGGCCGGGTTTTGGGTGAGCCGCGCGCCGATGGCAGCCAATGCCTGATCGGTTCGGTGAAATCGAACATCGGCCACTTGGAGGCTGCCTCCGGAATTGCCGGTTTGACCAAGCTGCTGCTGGTACTGAAACACCGCGAAATCCCAGGAAATCTGCATTTCAACACGGCCAATCCCATGATCGAGTTCGAGAAATGGAAACTTCAAGTGGTCACCACGCCCACGCCGCTGCCCGAACGGGATCGGCTGATTGTCGGCATCAATTCGTTCGGCTTCGGCGGAACAAACGCGCATCTGGTCATTCAGGATTATCGTAGGCCTGCGATGAAGGGGCAGGCGCTCCCGCACGAAGATGCAAAGCCCAACGTTCTGGTGATTTCCGGAAACAATGAAGCTGCGCTTGCAGCGGTCGCGCGTAGTTATGCGGACATGCTGCGGGACAAACCTTCCGCGGACTGGAATGTTATCTGTGCTGGCGCGGCGACCTGCCGTTCGCTGCTGCGCTACCGGTTGGCCGTGTCCTCTTCTTCCGCCGAAGAAGCCGCCGGTAAGCTGCAAGACTACCTAGCCGGAAGAAACGTGGCGCGGATAGCCACAGGGAATTCTGCGGCGCAGACTGCGCCCATGGCGTTTATCTATTCCGGCAACGGACCGCAATGGTGGGGAATGGGCCGCGAACTGTTCGCGGAGAACGAAATTTTCCGCGCGGAAGTCGAGGGGGTCGATGCCATCTTTGCACGGCTCGCCGGATGGTCGCTGGTGGAAGAAATGCGGCGGCCAGAAAACGAGAGTCGAATCGCGCTGACCGAGGTCGCGCAGCCGATGTTGTTCGCGCAGCAGCTTGGACTCACACAAGTTCTGCGGAGCACCGGAATTGAGGCCTCGGCAGTGCTGGGCCACAGCGTGGGCGAGGTTGCGGCTGCTTGGGCTTGCGGGGCACTGACTCGCGAGCAGGCAACGCGCGTTATCTACCACCGCAGCATGGAGCAATCGAAAACCTCCGGGCTGGGCCGCATGGCCGCGCTCGGAGCGAGTCCGGACGAGACGCGAACCGCCATGCGCGCCATCGGTGGCTGGCTGGAACTCGCGGCTACGAACTCACCGCAGTCGGTGACTGTGGCGGGCGATCCCACGGCGCTCGAACAACTGGTACGGGCAATGACCGCGGCAGGTAAATTCGCGCGAATTTTGCAGCTTAACTATCCGTTCCACACCGAAGCGATGGACCCAATTCGTGCCGCACTGGTGGAGGCACTGCACGACCTGGTCCCCGCGCAATCCGCGATTCCGTTTGTCTCGACCGTAGAGGGCAGTGAATTGGCCGGAGGGGAACTCCAGGCGGAATACTGGTATCGCAACGTGCGCGAGCCGGTGCGCTTTCATGAGTCCGTCTCTTATCTTTTGAAGGAGCGGAAAATCTCGTTGTTCCTCGAGATCGGTCCGCACCCGGTGTTGAAAGATTACGTGGTGCAAACCGCGAAGGCCGCAAACGTTGCGGCGACCGCATTACCGACACTGAAGCGCCCTGGCGCTAAGGGACCGGAACCGGAATCCGACAATCTGTGGACGGCCATCTGCGCCGCTCACGCAAGCGGTGGAAGCAATCTTGAGAAACTGTTCAGGCGCCCCACGCCGCCCCCAGCGTTGCCGCTATACCCCTGGCAATTCGTGCGGCACTGGCGTGGAGCCACGCCTCTGCCGGATACGTTCATTCCCATCGAGCGTGATCATCCTTTGCTGGGGGCTCGCGTGCCTTCGAGCGATGGTCTCTGGGAGAACGTGGCGGACACAAATCGGTTGTCGTATTTGAAAGATCACGTGGTGGAGAATTCGGTTGTTTTCTCGGCCACTGGCTACATTGAGTTGGCGCTGGCTGCGGCGCAGCTCATGCTGGGCAAAGGCACTCTCGATATCGAAACCTTCGAGATCCTGCGTCCCTTGGCGATTCCGGCCCACGGCGATCCCATTCTGCAGACCTCAGTAGACGCCCGCGACGGCACTTTCGAGATCCGCTCTCGGGCCGACCGGGACGCCACCGACTGGACGCGCCATGCCCGGGGCCGGGTCAGTCGGCTCGACGTTGGGAGCGGCGCGCAGTCCGCGAATCTGCCGGAAATCTCGTCCCGCATGTCGGATTCGGTAAACGCTGAGCAACATTACAAGAACGCGTCGAACCGCGGGTTGGATTATGGTCCCAAGTTCCAAGGTGTGGGCAATGTGTTGCTGACGGCTTCCGATGCTGCACAACGCGAGGCGTTGGCGGAAATCAATCTTCCGTCGTGGGATTCGGCCGCTCTCGACCAATATCTCGCTCACCCTGTGCTGCTCGATTGCTGCATGCAGGTGGTGGTTACTCTGATTGGGCAAAACGAACGGCGAAATTGTTGCACTATTCCCGTCACGTTTGGCCGCGTGCGCAGCGTCGCGCCTCTGACCAGAACCATTTTCTGCCACGTAATTATGCGGACGGAAAGCGAGCGATCCGCGGTCGCGGATTTCCGTGTGATGGACGCGGCGGGCAATCTACTGCTGACCATCGACGAGGCGCGCTGCCGGAAGGTGGATTTCCGGACGCCGTCGCCCGCGCCGCTGACTTCGGAATGGTGGCGTCCTGATACAAAAGCCATCGCGCTCCGCCGTCCGGCTGCTCTGCCTGCACCCTCTGAGATTGTGGCCGCAATGACCGGCCAGTTGCAACGCATGGAACAAGAAACTGACCGCGTTGCATTTTATTCAGACGTTCGTCCGCGCATCGAGCGGCTCGCGGGAGCCTACGCAGCCAAGGCCATCGCCGCGCTGAAGGCGGGTGATGGCGTGTTTGACCTTGCCCGTTTGGCGCGGAAAGGCGGCGTGAAGCGCGATCAGATTGACCTGCTGGCTAAGCTCGTCCGCATTGCGGAAGAGGAAGGTCAACTGATAAAGACGGATGGGGCATGGCGGTGGAATCGCGACAGCGTGCCGGAATCGCCTGCGACCATTTGGCGGCAACTCTTTCAGGAATATCCGCGCTACCAGGCGGAGTTGCTTCTGATGTTGCAGTGCGGCGACGGCGTTGTGACCAGGCTGCGCGGAGAAGATTCTGGCGATCCATCCGCTACCTTGCTAGACCAACTGCGTGATACCTCGCCGTTCCAAGTGCTTTACAACCAGATGGTGCGTGCTGCCATCGAGCAACTGATTGCAGCCTGGCCTGCGGAGCGACCGATGCGCATCCTGGAGGTCCGCGGTGGAGCGGGTGGGACTGCGGCTTGGGTTCTTCCCATTCTTCCCGCGGAGCGCGCCGACTATTTGTTCACCGATCCGTCAGATGCCGCGATTGGCCGCGCCGCGCATCGATTCGCTGGGCACCGGTTTGCTCGCTTCCTCTCTCTCGACCTGACCCGTGATTTTGTCGAGCAAGGCTTGACCGCTGGCTATTTCGATTTGGTCATAAGTGGGCATGGCCTGGAACCATCACGCGATTCTCGCGGACTGTTGGAGCGTCTCAAGACGGTGATGGCGGCGGACGCACATCTGCTAGTGCTCCAGGCGAATGCAGATCGTTTCACCGATCTTGTGCTGGGACAGTATTCAACGGCATGGGTCGAGGAGCTTACGACCGGCGGATTTGAAGATCCCGTCGTGCTGAACGATGTTGCGACCTGCCCCGCGGGCCAGAGCACACAACAGTCGGTTCTACTCACTCGCCGCGAAGCATCCACGGATTCGCCGGTGGTGCCGGTCGCAACCGCTTTTGAGCGCCGTTATCTGCTGATGATGGAGGCGCCCCAAGGACCGGACATCTTCGGCCAAGCCCTACAGCGAGCGCTGATGGCCCGCGGTCAGAGTGTTTCCGTATGTTCGTTTACCGGGCTTGAAGGAGATTTGAAGACGGCAGCAGAGCAGGCACTGCAACAAAATCCCGCCGATGAATTGGTCTACGTCTTAGCGCTGGGGACCGGCAAGAACTTGTCTGAAACGGAGAAAGATCGCTGCCTGACGGCGGCAAGCCTGGTGCAAGCGCTCGAGGCCCTGAAACATGAATCGCGGTGCCAAGTCACGTTCGTTACCCGAGGCGCATTTCCTACCGGCAACGGTCAAGCCGCGCTTGATCCCGGACAGTCGCCACTATGGGGCTTGGGACGCGTGATCGGCAACGAGCATCCGCTGCTTAATCTGCGGTTAATCGACCTGCATTCCACATTGAACGGCGACGAGGACGCCGCGTGGCTGGCGACGGAACTTCTGCGGCGCGATGACGAGACAGAAGTACAGCTCACGGCGGGCTATCGCTTCGTGAATCGCGAGCGCCTCAATACCATGACCGACCTGGCGCGGTCCGCGAAGCTTGAGCCCTCCGCCTTTGCCCTCGACTTCGTTGCTTCGGGAGGACTCGACTCCCTCCACTTGCGGGCAATAGAACGCAACGCGCCCGCAGCCCATGAAGTGGAAATCGCTGTCAAGGCAGCAGGCCTTAATTTCCGCGATGTGTTGTGGGCGATGGGGATGCTGCCCGAAGAAGCGGTGGAACACGGATTCTCCGGACCCACCATCGGTATGGAATGCGCTGGCGAAATCGTTCGCGTGGGCGCGGCGGTGACCTCGGTCAAACCGGGTGATCGCGTTGTCGCTTTCGCCTCCTCGTGTTTCGCCAGCCATGTGACCACGGATGCGAGTTCGGTCGCCGGAATTCCGGACGGGCTTGACTATCCGTCGGCGGCAACTATCCCGACGGCGTTTATTACCGCCTATTTCGCACTGGATCATCTGGCGCGGCTTGAACCGGGGGAAACGGTGTTAGTTCACGGCGCGGCTGGCGGGGTGGGCCTGGCGGCCATTCAGATCGCGCACCTCAAAGGTGCGAAAGTGATCGGCACAGCCGGTTCCGCTCACAAGCGCCGCATGCTGGAAATGCTGGGCGTGGAACATGCGTTGAATTCACGCTCCCTTGAGTTCGCCGACGAAGTTAAGAGGATTACCGGCGGCGTTGGAGTCGACGTGGTCCTGAATTCGCTGGCTGGCGAAGCCATCACCAAGAGCCTGCAATGCTTGCGGCCGTTCGGCCGGTTCCTCGAGATCGGCAAGCGCGATTTCTTCGCCAACAGCCGCATTGGCTTGCGTCCGTTCCGCAACAACCTCAGCTACTTCGGTATAGACGCCGACAAGCTATTTGTCGAACGACCCGAACTGGCGCGGTCTATTTTCAAAGCCACGTTGGGACATTTCGCCACCGGCGCACTTCGTCCGCTCCCCTTCCAGGAAGTTCCTATCTCCCGGGCCGCCGAGGCGTTCCGTTCGATGCAGCAATCGCGCCACGTCGGCAAACTCGTGGTCACTCTGCAGTCGGACAAACCGGCCTCGCTGGCAGTCGTCCGCTCCGCAAACACCGTGAAACCCGGTGCAACATATTTGGTGACCGGCGGCCTAGGAGGCTTTGGCCTAGCCACAGCCCACTGGTTGGTGGAACAGGGCGCGAATTCGTTGGCTTTGGTCGGCCGGCGCGGCGCAGTCACGGAAGAAGCGATCGCCGGCGTGGCAAAGCTGGAACAAATGGGAGCGAAAGTCCGAGCCTTCGCAGCCGACATCGCCGACGCCAATTCGCTAGCCAGCGTATTGGCAACTGTGCGCAGAGAGATGGCCCCACTCACAGGCATCATTCATTCGGCAGCAGTCATCGAAGACGCGCCTATCCTCAACTTAAGCGCTGAGCAGTTGGATCATGTCTTCCGTCCCAAACTGCTCGGAGCCTGGAACCTGCATCAGGCTACGCTGCACGATTCCATCGATATGTTTGTGTTGTATTCCTCGTCGGCCACGGTGGTAGGCAATCCGGGACAGGGTGCTTACGTTGCAGCGAATCTTTACCTGGATGCGCTCGCGTTGCATAGGCGATCGCTTGGGCTCCCGGCCTTGTCCATCGGTTGGGGAGCGATCAAAGATACGGGATTCCTCACGCGTCATGAAGGAGTGGCGGGCATGTTGAAGGCGCGCACTGGACTCGACGCAACTCCGGCGCACGAAGCGCTGGCAGACCTTGGCCGGCTCAGCGCGGTGGGCGCCATCCGGGTCAGCGTTGGACGCTTCGATATACAACGCGTCAGCCAGACGTTGGCTGCGGTTCGGGCACCGCGGTTCATACCCATTTTGCCCAAAGGGGCAGAAGCCAATCTGCAGGCGCAGGAAACTTTGTCCCAACTTCTAGCTAAAGTTCCAGCCACGGATCGCCGAGCGCTGATTCTGGCGCGTGTGCAGGCACATGGAGCGCGAGTGCTGAGCACCTCCGCCGCGCAGATCAAGGTGGATCAGCCACTAGCGGAACTGGGTCTCGATTCGCTGATGGCTGTGGAACTAGCTGTCGCATTGGAGTGCGATCTAGGACAGCCTGTTTCGGTGATGAAGTTGCTTGGAGCAGGATCCCTCGCTGCGATCGCAGAGCTCGTCGTCAGGATGTTGGGCATGGACGAGAACGGCCACGGACCAATGTTGGCAGCGCCCATAAGGGCTGATACGTCAATTTTGCAGGAGACGAGGGTCGCCTAAGGTGTCGACTGCAGGATCCATTCCTGGCGGCTTTACCGTTCGGGCATTGTTGCGGCTCGCCGTGCCGATGATCGTCTCGCGTGCCGGACTGGCGGCTATGGATATTGCCGACGGAGTCATGGTCTCGCGTTTTCAGTCGCGTGAATTCGCGTGGTTGAGCCTGGCGGAAGGAACGCAAGGACGCATCCTGGACATCCTGGTGGCGTTTCTGATCGGCAGTCTCGCAATGGTCCCGCGACACTTCGGTCAGGGCGATGAAGAGGGGGCGCGGGCGATTTGGTTGCGCACCATGCCGGTGGCGATCGCACTGGGCGCGGCCGGATCGATCATAGGCCTCTTCGCAAAGCCGTTACTCGCTAGACTGGGCCAGGGGCCGGAACTGGTCGCGGGGACCGCTCCGGTGATGGCGTTCTTGGGTCTTGGCTATCCAGCGGCATTGCTGGCAATTTCCGCAGCCGTGTACTTAGAAGGAACGAACCATGCGCAAATCGTGGCCGCGAGCGTTGTGATCGCCAACCTGCTGAACATTGTTTTCAACTGGGCGCTAATTGGCGGGCATATGGGCTTTCCTGGGTGGGGAGCGCGCGGTTCTGCGCTTTCCACGACTATCGTGCGCTTTGCGCTCTGCCTGGCGCTGGTGGGATTTGCTCGGATACGAACTGGACCGAACAATTCCGGCGCCACGGAAGCCCAGGCCGCGGAGCGCGCTGTCTCGCAAAAGTTGCAATGGCGAATGGGATTCGGCGCTGCAGGCACCGTAGCCGCAATCGTCGTGCTTACCTCCTCGCTAACAATCTTCGCGGGATGGCTCGGAGTTTTATCGCTGGCTACTTTTTCTGCCGCATGGAACTTGGCCGGCCCGGCGGCTTTAATTGGACTTGGCATGGCGGACGCTGCTGGTATCTGCGTGGGTGCCGAAGCCGGTCAAAGCGGCGAGCGCCGCGCGGCATCGGTTGCTTGGGCCAGCCTTCGCATGATGCTCGTCCCTATCGCGATCCTTGTTCTGGTGCTGGCGCTGTGTGCGCAAACATTCGCTGCGCTCTACACGAAAGATGCCGATATGCGCCAATTGATGACCCCGGTAATTCCCCTTGTTGCCGTCATTCTTCTCGTCGATTGCATCGGATTTTTGATGGCCGCTTCTCTACGAGCAATCCGGGAAGTGGCCTGGCCGGCCGGGATCGAGATCGGCTCAATGCTGCTGCTCGTTCCCTTGGCGGCGAGCATGGCGCTTGGACGCGGTTACGGTGTGCGCGGCCTATTTCTGGCGATGCTCGCTGCAGGAGTCGCGCGTTCGGGAATGCTGGCCGGACGATTCTGGTGGCGAACCCACGGAGGACTGGAGTTCCATGTCAAATAACCTAACGCTCGACATTGCGAACAGCTCAGCCGAAACAGCCGAGCGTGACTGGCTGGACCTGAGTCTTGCCCAGCAAGCCGTCTGGCTGGATGCAAAATTGAGCGGCCCATCGGTGTATCAACTCGGCGGGTGGGCTCGCGTTGCCACTCCCTTCGACGAAGATGCAGTACGCCAGTCCGTAAGCCTGATCATGGCACGCCACGACGGGCTGCGCCTGCGCGTCGACGACGAAATGCCGCGGCAGTGGTTAGATAGGTCCACAGATCCGCCACTTACGATTGTCGATCTTGATGGGCAGAGTGATCCCGACGAAGCGTTTCACGCTCACGTGGAGAAAGTATTCGCCACGGAAATGCCGCTTGGTGATCATCCGCTGTTTCGCATTGAGTTGATTCGGGCCGGCCCAAACCTTAATTTTCTGCTCTGGCGATTTCATCACCTGATCGCGGATGCCGGCTCGGTCTTGATCGCGGGGACAGATTGGTTGAACGCGTATCAGGCGCTGACTTCCGGCACACCTCAGGAGCTTGCACCGCAGTCGTCTTACTTGGGGACGATCAAGTCTGACGCCGCCTATCTCGACTCGGCGTCCTATCACCAAGACCTTGTCTATTGGATGTCGCGCTTCGATCCCCTGCCGCCTCCGCTGATCTCGGACATGAAAGTGCAGGCAAGTGCCGTACGCGGAGTTTCCGCAACTGGTTGGGCTCTGGAAGGCGAGGCCTTCGCACGCTTTAGGGAGTCTGCCCGCGCGGCGGGAACCAGCGCGCAACGCGCATTGTTCGCGTTGTGCGCGATGGTCATGGGGCGGCGCTACGGGCAATGGGACGTCGTGTCCGGCATGGCACTGCATCGGCGCGATGCTGCTAACCGCCACGTGATCGGCATGATGGCGGGCGTCATCGCGGTCCGCTGCCACTTCAACTCCTCTTGTTCATTGGTTGAGGGCGTGCAGGAGTTCAGCGAACAAGTGGACGCCGATCTGCGCCATCAACGTCTTCCCGTGGACATTCTTTCTCGCGCGCTGGGCGCGTCAGGGATTGGACGCACCGGACTCTTTGAAGTGGCGATGTCTTACATCCCCGCCGAACGCGGACCAGTCTGGTCTGGCGACGAAGCGGCGATGATAACCACCGGCGAAGTCGTGAGCAAAGAAGCGAGTCCGATCAGCATACATGCCGCGGAGCTGGCGGCGGGAAACGGCCTGCATGTTTACGTCTCGGTGAACACGGATTTCCTCGATGGCGCAGTGGCAGGTACTTTGGCGTCGCTGTTTCAATCCGCACTGGAGGAGTTCGTCCGCGAGCCTAATAGGCGCATTGAGGATCTCGAATCTATTCTGCAGTCCGAGCGAGTGCAGGTGGTCGAAGAGTGGAATCAGACGCAAGCATTGTTTTCGCAGGGGAGGCTGGAGGGATTGTTCTCGGAGCAGGTGTGTCGGACACCCGACGGGTTGGCCGTTGTAGGCCAGGATGGTGTTGAGCTCAGTTACGCCGAGTTGGAGGGGCGATCGACTTTGCTGGCGCGGCATCTGGTGGCTCGCGGGGTGCGCCCGGGGGAGGTGGTGGGGGTGCGCATGGAGCGCTCGACGGAAACCATCGTGGCGTTGCTGGCCATTCTGAAAGCGGGCGGAGTGTATCTGCCGCTGGAT